>CAJOII010000023.1 GCA_905234535.1 uncultured Ruminococcus sp. | reverse complement strand
TACCACACTTTTCTCTCGTTTTCTACCCCTATTTTTCTCTCTGCAGCTCTTTTTTCTCTCCAGTGTGTCTTTACCCTACTCTCTCTTTTTCATTCAAGCAATATATTATTTGATGCGAACCTTCTTGGTCAGCTTATTCGCTTCCTTGTAGGGCTTGAACAGCATGAAGAGCATGAAGCCCAGTATGATGAGCGAGATGATGAAGCCGATGATGTTGATATTTCCGGTGAAGACCGATCCGATCTGATAGATCATCAGCGAGATCGCGTACGCGAAGCAGCACTGATAGGTGATCGCGAAGGCGGTCCATTTGGCGGAGTTCATCTCGCGCTTGATCGCGCCCATCGCCGCGAAGCACGGCGCGCACAAGAGGTTGAATACGAGGAACGAGAAGCCCGCGAGCGCCGGGAACGCCGCTCTTAACGCGTCGTAGGTGCTTGATGCACCGCCGCCATAGAGCACGCCCATAGTGCCGACGATGTTCTCTTTCGCGATCAAACCGGTGATCGACGCGACCGCAGCCTCCCAGTTGCCCCAGCCGAGCGGGATGAAGATCCACGAGATCGCTCTGCCGACGACCGCTAAGATACTGTCGCCGATCTGATCTTCAGACAGCATTGTAAATACGCCGTCAATAAATCCGAATCTGCTTAAGAACCACAGCACGATGGTGGAGAGGAGGATGATGGTGCCCGCTTTCTTGATGAAGGACCATCCGCGCTCCCACATTGATCTGAGTACATTACCGACAGTGGGCAGATGATAGGCGGGAAGCTCCATAACGAACGGAGCGGGTTCTCCCGCGAAGGGCCTCGTCTTCTTGAGGATGATGCCCGAGACGATGAT
Organism: uncultured Ruminococcus sp.; assembly: GCA_905234535.1. Taxonomy (GTDB): domain Bacteria; phylum Bacillota; class Clostridia; order Oscillospirales; family Acutalibacteraceae; genus Ruminococcoides. The sequence goes on along the minus strand of CAJOII010000023.1, from coordinate 49,912 downwards.
CGCCGCCATACCGATGAAGTACGCGCTTGTTGATACCCACGGAGAGTTGTTGAACAGCGCGCCCGCGATCATTGCGATGAAGGGGATCTTCGCGCCGCAGGGGATGAAGGTGGTGGTCATGATCGTCATACGGCGGTCACGCTCGTTCTCGATCGTCCTCGACGCCATGATGCCGGGAATACCGCAGCCGGTGCCGATGAGGATCGGGATGAAGGACTTGCCCGAGAGACCGAAGCGTCTGAACACTCTGTCAAGGACAAAGGCAATACGCGCCATGTAGCCGCAGCTCTCCAAGAACGCAAGCAGGAGGAAGAGCACGAGCATCTGAGGAACGAATCCGAGCACCGCGCCGACGCCCGCGACGATACCGTCGAGGATCAGGCTCATAAGCCACTCAGGGGTGTTCAACGCGCTTAGTCCGCTTTCGATCAGCGCGGGGATACCCGGTACCCATACACCGTACTCAGCGGGATCGTCAGACTTGCCTTCGTTCTTGATGAAGGTCTCCGCGGCTTCTTTGACATCAGCACCGCTGACAGTGACTTCTTCTATTGCCAGAGTCTCTTCGTCTTCTGCTTCATAGGTGAATTCGTCAGTGTCTTTGACAGAATCCGCGAAGGCTTTGACAGTCGCCATCGCGTTCTCAGCGTTATATTCGAAGCTCTCGTCCTCTTCATCCTCGAAGGTAAGTGCATTAAGGACATCTTCGTTTTCGACCGACTCCGCGGCTCCCGTAAGAACAGCGATCGCGTCCGCCTGCTCCTCTGTCTGAGCGGTACCGATCCCGAGCAGGTGATAGCCGTCTCCGAAAAGACCGTCGTTTGCCCAGTCGGTCGCGGCGGTGCCGACGGTGACCATCGATATGTAGTAGACAAGGAACATGACCACCGCGAAGATCGGCAGACCCAGCCAGCGGTTGGTGACGACCTTGTCGATCTTGTCGGAGGTGGAAAGGCGCTCTTTGGTTTTGTTTTTGTATACGCCGTTCATGATCTTGCCGATATAGAGATAGCGCTCGTTGGTGATGATCGACTCAGCGTCGTCGTCATATTCCTCTTCGACGCGCTTGATATCGTTTTCAATATGCTTGAGCGTTTTCTCATCGAGGGATAATTTTTTGATCACTCTTTCGTCGCGCTCGAAGATCTTGACCGCATACCAGCGCTGCTGTTCTTCGGGCAGATCGTGGACACACGCTTCTTCGATATGCGCGATCGCGTGTTCCACCGCACCGTCGAACGGGTGCTTCGGGATCGGTTTCTGAAGCTTTGCGGCATTGATCGCGGCATCTGCCGCTTCTGTGATACCCTTGCTCTTCAGAGCGGAGATCGTGACGATCTCACAGCCGAGCCTTCTCGAGAGCTCTTTGGTGTTGATCTTATAGTCGTTCTTCTCGACAATGTCGATCATATTGATGGCGACAACCACCGGGATCCCTAATTCACACAGCTGTGTGGTCAGGTAGAGATTTCGCTCAAGATTGGTGCCGTCAACAATATTGAGGATCGCGTCGGGGCGCTCTTCTACCAAGTAGTTTCTCGCGACGACCTCTTCCATGGTGTAGGGAGAGAGCGAGTAGATACCGGGCAGGTCGGTGATGGTGACGCCGTCTTGTTTTTTGAGCTTACCTTCTTTTTTCTCCACCGTAACGCCCGGCCAGTTACCGACAAACTGGTTCGAGCCGGTGAGCGCGTTGAACAGCGTCGTCTTGCCGCTGTTCGGGTTACCCGCAAGGGCGATTCTGATATCCATAATAACCTCATTTCTCAGTTAGTTCAAGCTAACCTATATGCAAAAAATATCCGAAAACAGGGATAATCACTCCACTTCGATCATCGCGGCATCCGCTTTTCTGACAGAGAGCTCATATCCGCGGACATTGACCTCGATCGGATCGCCTAAAGGAGCTACCTTGCGGATGAAGATCTCCACGCCCTTGGTGATCCCCATATCCATGATTCTGCGCTTGACCGCACCCTCGCCGTGGAGCTTCTTGACCTTCACTTTAAAGTATTCATCATTTCCCTCCTATCATGATTTTTTGTGCCATTTCTTTACTGATCGCAACACGGGAGCCTTTGATGTTGACGATGACATTCCCGCTCATCGCGGTGACGACCTCAACATTACTGCCGACAACAAATCCGAGATTCTGCAGATGCGCGCGTATCTCGCTGTTACCGCCGATACGCATGATGATGTATGTTTCACCCGGTTTTGCAAATGTAAGAGGCATCAAAAACCCTCCTTTCAATCGTTAGCGAAAGCTAACCTATGTCCAAAAATATAAGTTAGCTCAAACTAACCTATGGATATTATAGCATTGTAGGAGTAGTTTGTCAATATGATTGTGAAATTATTTTGTTCCGGTGAAGAAAAGCGAAAACGGTTGCAAATCATAGTGGAATATGATACGATATTTTTGATCAAAAAATCGTTTTTGAGAATAGGTGAACAGATATGTATCGTCAATTTGATACCGTGATCATCGGCGCCGGCCCCGCGGGGCTTTCGTGCGCGATCAGCCTGAGAAAGAGAGATCACAGCGTCTGCGTGATCGAGAAGGCGACCTTTCCGCGGCATAAGACCTGCGCGGGTCTCGTCACATACAAAACCTATCGTCTGATCGAGTTGCTGTTTGAAGGAGAAGATATCAGCCCGTTGTTCTGCGATACCGCCGAAAAAGCGTCGATGTACCGCCGATCGGAGCGTCTGGTGACAGCTCCGCTTCTCCGAGAGGTTCGTCTTGTTAACCGCGTCACCTTTGACAACGCGCTCGCGGATAAATATACATCCATGGGCGGGGTGATGCTCGAAGGGCAGAGAGACTTCTCTGTTGACGACAGGAACAAGACTCTGACGCTCTCAAACGGTGATATCATTTATTATCGCTATCTGATCTATTCCGACGGCGCTCTGAGTATCTCTCATAAGATGGGCGCGCTTGATAAGAGTGATCTCGCCTTCGGACTGGAGGTGTATATCCCCTCAGAAAAGCTCTCGATCGACGGCGTCAACCTGTATTTTGATTATCTTGACGACGGCTATTCATGGGCTTTTCCGCATAAGGACGAGGTCTGTATCGGTATTGCCGAACGCTACCGCAAGGGAAAGGACTACAAGAAGATCCTGACAGATATCCTATGTGATCTCAAGGTCGACACCGACGGTCTTCATTTCATCGGCGCATTTCTGCCGTACGGCAGGGCATATCCTCAGGAGAAGCTCCCCGATCATGTGATGCTCCTCGGCGACGCCGCAGGGCTTGCCGATCCCATCACGGGAGAAGGGCTCTATATGGCGCTCAGGTCAGGCATTTTTGCGTCTTCCTCGCTTTCGGATCCTCATCCAAAGAGAAGTTATCTTAAAAAGATTCAGCCTTTCCTGCGAATCGTCAAAGAAGGCAGAAAGGTGCAGAAGTTCTTCTACACGCCGTCTGTCACCAAGATGTTTTATGAACGGGTCAAGGATAACGATCGCGCCGTCAGCTTCTTTTTTGAGCAGATGGTAGATGAGTACCGCTATCCCTACAGCGATATGCGAAGGCTCTACCGCGACTATCAGAAGACAAAAAAGAATCACTGAGACAGCCAAAAGCAGAGTTGCCTTCATTCGGGCGCTCTGCATTTTTTTGATATAACATTTTTGGATTTAGTAATATATCTGAAAAACACTCAATAAAATATGACTCCCTGATGTCCGATAGCAGGTATCGGATCATCAGGGAGTTTTGCGTCAATGTCAAAGAACGGTTGAATAGCTCTGACTGTCAGCTTGCGCTCTCCGTCAGGAACAGTTTGGAAAGTCTGCGATATAGCGGCAAAGCGATCGTGATCCAATGATACAGAATGCTGATGATGATCACGCTGCCGTAGATCAACATAAAGTCGGCATAAAACGGTCGTGAGAAGACGATCAGCAGCATCACGAACGCCAAGATATCGGGGATTCGTCTGTAGTGGATCCTGACCGGCTGCGTGTCCTTTTCATAGAGGAACATCAGCAGCGCGGGCAGAATGTAGACACAGGTATAATTCCATCCCGACGATACATAAACGGTGATCAGAGAGCTCAGGATAAGTACCTCGGCTCGTTTGGATTTGGCGAAGAAAAATGCGATCAAACTGATGATCAGGTATGCCTGCTGGATGATCGACGCGAACATCGCGGTGTTTCTGCCGAACACGCCTTTGACGATCAGCGTCACAAAGCCGTTGACGCTGCAGTCGTGAACTTCTCCGTACAGCGCAAAAATGGTGTTGAAGAACGAAGACAAGGCCGCCGTTCCGCCGAAAAAGACAAACGGCACAAAAAACAGCACAACTCCGTATATTACCAGCCGGATGGTTTCTTTCCATCTTTTCTCTTTCAGATACATGATCCCGAATACCGCGGGATAGATTTTCAGCCCCGCGCAGACTGCGATCAGGATCATCGCGAGTTCTCTCTTGACTTTGGATCGGTCATCCTTCCACATCACAGCGATGGAGAGCAGTATCGCGGTCAGCATGACCGAGTTGCCGCGCTGAATGGACGAGAATGCGAAGGGATAGGAGAATACCAGCACAGCGGGGAAGACCACCAAGCGAACGAATCCGCTCTTTTCAACCTTTTTGATGTACAGATTGACAGCGTAAACCAAGAGCAGGATACAAAAGAGATTATACAGCACAAAGATGATCTGATTCATACCGATCGACTGCGCTTCGAACATGTCTGACGGTTCAGCCGCCTGAAATCCGCACAGCCGCGCCAGAGCGGCGTACATCAGATATGCCAGGGGAGGGAAGCACGCCATGTTCGAGATCTCATATATATTGGTTCCAAACGGAACAGACGCGAATCCTATATGCATATAATAATCGCCGAACCGCGTCAAAAAGCTCATCATCAAAAGGTTGAAGGGTCTTCCGCCCCAGAGATAATCGATCGTCAGAAAGCCGGTGATCAGAATACATTCGATGATCAGAAAAAGCCTGAAGCAGCTGATATTTTTACAATAGTTTTTGATTTGTGATCCGATTTTCATTAATGAACACTTCCGAAATATCATGATACAATCATTGTACAACCGCGGCAAATCAAATGCAACTGTGTTAATCGACAAAACATTTCCGCCGCTGTTGGTGATAATACACAACAGTTTTTTGCGTTTTGTGTACCATTCGCGATAAAATCAGCGCGCCTGTGTCCGTAAAACGCTTCGCGGATATTTGCGCCGATGCTTGTACCGGATCTCAACAACTGATTCGTCAGAACGGTATCCTTCTTGGTCGACTTAACTGTATTGCATACTTTGATGATATCCAAGGCGAACTGTTTCGACTTAGTCAGTAATGGGCTGTCCATCTAACCTTTCTCCAGCATAAATACTTATTCACTATTTCATATTACTCATTACCTCAAGTAACTTCTTCACTATTCCCTCTTACTTATTACCTCCAAAAATCGGAAAAGTATTTGAAGTAATCGTGAAGAGTGAATAGGTAATAAGTAAAAATCGGTAACTGGCTTACGCCAATTACCGATTTTTGGTGGAGACTATTGGAATCGAACCAATGACCCCCTGCACGTCAAGCAGGTACTCTAACCAGCTGAGCTAAGCCTCCGCGCAAAATATACTTTACCACATCTTCTCAGAAAATGCAAGTATTATTTTACGGATAATAAGAAATTTCTTGATTTACACAGCATATTTCACTGCTTATCGGGGGTATGATCTGATCATTCCTCCGGATTCTTATCAAAGCGGTAGATCTGCTGGTTATCGATGTCGATATTCGGGATCATGATCGGCTGGATGCTGCAGTTCGCGGTCACGGTGGTCACCAGCGCCTTCGCGTAGGGGAAGATCGCCTTGAAGGTCTCGGCGTGCACCAGCTCTTTCTTTGTGCCCTCAAGATATGAGAAGATACCGACAACGACTACTCTGATCTTGAACTTCTCGGGGTTCTCCTTATCGTGGACTTCGATATCGAACTGGCCTCTCGCCATATTCGCGTCCTTCGCGTACTGGACATTATAGGAATATTTATTTCCCAGTGTGATTTTGGTGTTGTTTTCCATCAGGTTGACAAAGTCGATCCTGTCGACCTTATACCCCTGCAGGTTTACCATAGACATAAGTTTTCTCTCCTTTATCTTTGATATCGGTATTTTACCACACTTTGCGGAGTAAATAAAGACTTTTTTATGAATTTGTCGTTATAATTCTGAAATCGAATAATAATGCATTTGACAGACGGCAAATATATTGGTATAATATCACTTGCAAAATGGGAAGTAGCCAAGCGGTAAGGCAACGGACTTTGACTCCGTCATTCGTGGGTTCGAACCCCGCCTTCCCAGCCAGAGCGAAGATCCTGTCGATTTTCGGCGGGATCTTTTTTACGCGAAAAAACAGCCGCCCGATGAGGACGGCTGTGGAGAATATGCAAAATTATTCAGCGAGCATCTTCTTCGCTTTTGCGAGCAGGATGAGGTAGAGGATATACTGGATGATGCTCAGCACAGCTCCGCCTACGGTCAGCGCGATCGCGATAGTGCCTGCGATGATAGAGGTAGCCTGCAGAACGATCGTAAGGATATCAACGAGCAGATAGATGAGGTATACTGCAAGGATCACCTTGAATAGATTGGTGCCTCTTCTGACCATATCGTTGTTGTGGAGTTTCTGAGCGAGATTGATGATGCCCTGGATGATGTAAAGGGTCACGCACAGCTCGGAAATCTTTTGCAGTGTGCTGCAGATGGAGTAGACGGTAGTGTTGCCGTTCTGGAAGACAGCGCTGAGTACAGCGAACACGATGCCGAGGATCGTGAAGATCAGCGCGGTCTTGAAGCCTTCGTCGTCCTTCGAAGCGTTTACGATACCGACGATATTCAGGATCGCTGAGATGATGAACAGTACAACAGCAGCGATACCGAATACAGCTAACAGGATTCCGGCGACAGCGGCGAGACCGAGGTCGTTGAGATCAGCGGCGCCTGTGGCGAGAACGAGCGCTACGGCAGCGACGGTTGTCGCGAGCATGGCGATCAGAGCGAGGATCTCCGCTGAGAAGATCTTCTTGATACCTTTTGCTGCGTTTTCAAATTTCATTTTGGTTTCCCCTTTCAGAAAAAAATGATGTTTCTAAAACATACCACGATTTTAGCATCATTATCATATGTAAATATTCTGATGCGGAATAATGACAAAATTGTCTTTATAATTTCAGAACAAAAAATAAGTTTGACAGGTAAAACTCTCACAAATAATTTGACAAATTTCTCGTTATCCGATAGAATACACATTAGATGAAAAATATACAGATGAGGAGAATCCGAGAACGATGAAATACACCGTACTTTTCAACCCGAAAGGAAACAACAATACCGCCGAAGCCGAGACCAGACAGCTCTCAGAGATCTTAAAGGGCGATGAGCTTGTCTATACCGATGTCACCGAGATCACCGATATGAACAAGTTTCTGTCCGATGACAAGAGCGACGCTGTAATCCTCTCAGGCGGCGACGGCACGATCAACCACTTTATCAATGACGCCGACTGTGAAGGGCTTCAAAAGGACATCTACTACTTCGCTACCGGCACCGGTAACGACTTCCTTTCCTCGATCGGCGGCGAGAAGGGCAAGATTCACAAGCTCAACCCCTTGATCAAGAATCTTCCCACCGTTACCGTCAAGGGCAAGACCTACAAGTTCATTAACGGTATCGGCTACGGCATCGACGGCTACTGCTGTGAGGTCGGCGATCAGCTCAGAGAGACTTCCGACAAGCCGATCAACTACACCGGTATCGCGATCAAGGGGCTCCTGTTCCACTACAAGCCCACCTCGGCAAAGGTGACCGTTGACGGCGTGACGAAAGAATACAAGAAGGTCTGGCTCTCTCCGACGATGTACGGCAGATTCTACGGCGGCGGAATGATCCCCACTCCCGATCAGAAGAGGGGAGAGGGCGTTGTTTCGAATATGACCTACTACGGCGTCGGCAAGATCAAGGCGCTGATGGTATTCCCGAAGATCTTCAAGGGTGAGCACATCAAGTATACCAATATGATCGATGTCCGCAAGGGCAAGGAGGTCACGGTGGAGTTTGACCGTCCCGTCGCGCTCCAGATTGACGGCGAGACCGTTCTCGGTGTGACATCCTATACCGTAAACGCCTAACATAATATTGACGGATAACTGCTGCCGCGTGATATATGCGGCAGCTTTTTTTCATTTTTTACTTGACAAATTCAAATCCCTATGCTATTATAATACCAACCTACTTGGTTGGTATATTAAAAGGAAGGTATATGATGAAACTGAAATTTACTTTTTTAGTCCGGGCGAATTACCGGTTCGGGCGAATGTGATCAAATCGACGAGCAACCAGAAACCGTAATCATTCACTATCGTATTTTATCACATTTATTCAGAAAGAGGTAATGATCAATGAGTAACTATAAATTTGAAACCTTACAGCTTCATGTAGGACAGGAACAGCCCGATCCCGCTTCCGACGCGAGAGCGGTTCCGATCTACGCGACCACATCTTATGTATTCCGCAATTCTCAGCACGCTGCCGATCGTTTCGGTCTTGCCGACGCCGGTAACATCTACGGCAGACTCACAAACTCCACTCAGGGCGTTTTTGAAGACCGTATCGCTGCGCTTGAGGGCGGTGTCGCGGGCTTAGCGGTCGCGTCAGGCGCCGCGGCGATCACCTACACGATCGAGGCGCTGGCGCAGAAGGGAGAACATATCGTCGCTCAAAAGACCATCTACGGCGGCTCCTACAACTTGCTCGCGCATACTCTTCCGCAGTACGGCATCGACACCACCTTTGTTGACGCGCATAATCTCGAAGAATTGGAAAACGCGATCCAGCCGAATACCAAGGCGGTCTACCTTGAGACCTTAGGCAACCCGAACTCCGATATCCCCGATATCGACGCGGTCGCCGAGATCGCTCACAAGCACGGGCTGCCGCTCGTGATCGACAACACCTTCGGTACACCGTATCTGATCCGTCCGATCGAGCACGGCGCTGACATCGTTGTCCACTCCGCGACCAAGTTCATCGGCGGTCACGGCACCACCTTGGGCGGCGTGATTGTTGACGGCGGCAAGTTCGACTGGAAGGCGTCGGGCAAGTACCCGAACATCGCGGCTCCCAACCCCAGCTATCACGGCATTTCGTTCGCGGACGCGGTCGGTCCCGCGGCGTTCGTTACCTATATCCGCGCGATCCTTTTGCGCGATACCGGATCGTCGATCTCTCCGTTCGCGGCATTCCTGCTCCTGCAGGGCACCGAGACGCTCTCTCTCAGACTTGAGCGCCACGCGGAGAACACCAAGAAGGTCGTCGAGTATCTTGCGAATCATCCGAAGGTCCAGAAGGTCAACCATCCGTCTCTGCCCGATCATCCCGATCACGAGCTGTACAACAAGTACTTCCCGAACGGCGGCGCGTCCATCTTCACCTTTGACATCAAGGGCGGCAAGGACGAAGCCTACGCGTTCATCGACGCGCTCGAGATTTTCTCGCTGCTCGCGAATGTCGCGGATGTCAAATCCCTCGTGATCCATCCCGCGACCACCACCCACAGCCAGCTGACTGAAGAAGAACTTCTCGATCAGGGCATCTCTCAGGCGACCATCCGTCTGTCCATCGGCACGGAGCATATCGACGATATTATCGCCGATCTCGAGAAGGGCTTCGCCGCTGTATAAAAGTTAATAAAATAATCAAAACGGGACTGTTCTCACAGTCCCGTTCATTTATGTCATGCTGGTGTTGTAGTCTCTGTCTCCCGCTTCGGTTCTGTCTCTGAATAAGAGAGAGATGCACCACAGCGCCGCGAGAGCGACGATTACATAGATGATGCGGCTGAATACCGCGTCCTGTCCGCCGAAGATCCACGCGACGATGTCGAACTGGAACAGACCGATCGATCCCCAGTTGACGCCGCCGATGATCAGCAGGGTCAATGCGATTTTGTCAAGCATTCTGAAAACCTCCATTTCTGTAATGCTCAGCCAAGCTGAGTGATATGTAACCGTATTATTGACAGAAATAAGAGATTTATTCATCGTTCAGAACAGAATGATCGCGGTGATGAACAGCCCGATGCCGAGCGCGAACAATACACCCGCGATGATCCTGCATATTTTGATCGATTTTTTAATTTTATATTTCTGGATCATCACATCGGGAGGGAAGGGGAGAAAGAAGTACATGACCCCTAAGATCGTCAGCGCCGATGCCGCTCCGTAGAGTCCGATCTCCCGATAGAACGAGAACGCGAAGATGCAGATACCGATCGCAATCACACAGATTCCGTTGATTACGGCAAAGATCTTCGAGAACTTTTCTCTCAGATCATAGAAGCTGTTCGCGTTTTTCTGACAGTCCTCGTCACAGTACATCTCGTGATAGGAGATCTCCTTCGCGCAGTAATCGCATTTTTTCATTTTATGTCTGCCTTTCCGTCCGATATCGGAAATCCGGACAAGATATGATAGATGTCAAAGAGATTGTATCACTTTTTTGTCAACATTGCAAGTAAATATCATTCTCTTTCACGCGGTGATTATTCAATGTGTTGAAAAATCCTTTTAATATTTGTAGAAAAAGCGGATTGAATAATCTCTCCGGATTTGCTATACTTAAACTGATAATATGGATATATTGTGTATATCCGCGCTTTAGGAGGAATAATATGAAATTCAGACGCATTATCAGCATTCTGCTTGCGATTCTGACTGTCGTGACCTGTGCCGCTGTTGTGGGCACCGCTGTTGCGACCGGCGCAAGCGCAGATCTTGCGGAGGTCTCTGCATATGAAGATATGCTTTCGAAATCTTCCGCGTCAAATTACGGCCTTTCATCCACCATCAACGACGGTACCATCCTTCAGGCATGGACATGGTCGTTCAAAAACATCGAGGCGAACCTTGAGCTGATCGCTTCTCAGGGCTTTACCACCATTCAGGTTTCACCTCCCAACGAGATCAAAGCTGCCACAAAGGGCGCCAAGTTCATCCAGACCGATAACAAAAACGGCTGGTGGATGTTCTATCAGCCCGCGGGCTTCCAGTTGAACGAATCCACCGACAACGCGCTCGGTACCAAGAGCGAGTTCGTCTCCATGTGTAACAAGGCACATGAGTACGGTCTCAAGATTATCGTTGACGCGGTCATCAACCATATGGGTACCTGCGACAACGAGGACAAGGTCACCTCCACCAACCCGATGGATCACCTGACCCCGAGAGCTAAGGTCTTCGAGCCCGAGATCGTCAACAATAAGCTCTTCCACACACCGTGGAAGAATATGCAGTATATTGAGAATAACGCCTCTCAGTATGATTCTACCTATGACCTTACCAGAAACTGTACCTCCCGTCTGCCCGACCTGAAGACCGAGGACAGCCGTGTGCAGAAGGCGATCTATGATTATATGGATGAGCTGCTCACCGCCGGCGCCGACGGCTTCCGTTTTGACGCGGCGAAGCACATCGAGACTCCCGATGATATCTCTTCTCTGCGTTCCGATTTCTGGAAGAACACCCTGACGAAGGTCAGAGCCGCCCACCCCGAGAAGGAAGGCTACGCTTACGGCGAGATCCTGAACACCTGCGGCGTCAACCGTCCTTATTCGATGTACTTCAAGTTCTTTGAGGTCACCGATAACTGCGCGCACAGAGATCAGATCATGCCCGCGGTCAGAAACGCTTCTTCCGGCAACGCTACCCCGTTCTACAGCGACTCCGGCAACTCTGCCTTTACCAAGGCGAACACCGTCCTCTGGGAAGAGTCTCACGATACCTATATCGACGGCACCACCACTTCTTTGAACGCTGTTCAGAGAGGCAAGATCTGGGCGCTCACCGCCGGCAGAGCGGGCTTTACGACCGTTTACCTCGCGCGTCCCGATGACGGCACCTCCACCACCGCTCTGAGAAACATCACCCTCGGCGAAGCGAGAAAGACCTCGTGGGCTAACGATACCACCAGGGCGATCAATCAGTTCCATAATTACTTCATCGGCCAGACCGAGTATTGCACCGCGAAGCTGAGCAACACCGCCTACATCGAGAGAGGTACTACCGGCTGCGTGATCGCTCGTCTCGGCGGCTCCACCTCAGGCTCCGTTTCTCTTACCAACCACAAGCTCAAAGCCGGCACCTATGTCGACGCGATCTCCGGCAACAAGTTCACCGTTACTTCCAGCAAGATCTCCGGTAATATCGGCGCGACAGGCGTAGCCTGCATCTACTATGATTCGGTTCCCACACCGACAACCACACCGACAACCACGCCCACTACCCCTACCGTAAAACCCACTACCCCCACAACACCCACTACGGCTCCGACAGTGAAACCTACTACTGCTCCGACCACTCCCACTACAGCTCCTACTCAGGCTCCTACTCAGACTCCGACCACTAAGCCGAATCCCGTAGGTATCCCCACCAAGGACGGTTACTATACCGTGATCTTCTCCAATAACAAGAACTGGCCCGGTAGCATTTATCTCTATTACTGGGATGTCGGCGGCGAGATCGAGTGGCCCGGAGACAGAATGTCCTATTATCAGCGCAACGACTTCGGTGAGACTCAGTATATCGGCTATGTTCCGATGCAGTACTCTCACTTTATCGTCAGCAACGGTGTCCGTGACTCTGGTGAGTTCCAGACAGTAGACCTTGATATCAGCGGTCATACCCTTCTGTATATCACCGACGGCGCTGTCGTAGACGGCAAGAAGTATCCCGCTGAGCTCGAGATCATCACTCCCGAAGAGCCGACAGATCCTCCCACAGATCCTCCCACAGATCCCCCTACACAGGCACCGACAGCTGCTCCGACAGTGATTCCGACATCCGCTCCGGGATTTACCTATCGTATCGGTGACGCAGATCTTGACGGCAAGATCACGATCACCGACGCCACCGTGATCCAGCGCAGTCTCGCTTCTCTCATCACCTTAGATGCGAAGCAGCAGATCGCCGGTGACTCCGACGAGGATAATAAGATCTCGATCGTAGACGCTACCCTTGTTCAGAAATACTTGGCGTCCATCAAGATCGACGCAAGAGTCGATACCGTTGTAACAAAGTAAAATGCAAATCAGGGCTGCCGTTTTTGATGCGGCAGCCCGTTATTCTTTATGTCAGATTCAAATGAGAGGTAAGTTATGCATATCCCGTCTTCCGATACCGCTTACATCGAGGTGCTGTCGTTCGAAGACGCGCTTCGTTCTACGAACGATGATTACGACAAGGCGCGCTGGCTGTATGTACCCGACTTCTACAGCGAGTATCGTTATATCTTGGGAACAAGGGGGAGAAGACCGCTCATCTGCATCGGGATCAACCCTTCCACCGCCGCGCCCGATGATCTTGACAACACGCTCAAGTCCGTCGAGAGGATCGCTCTGTATAACGGTTATGACTCATTTATCATGTTCAATGTCTACGCTCAGCGAGCCACGAACCCCGATGATATGGAGGCATCTCTCAACGAGATCCTCCACAGCGAAAATATGAAAGCGTTTGAATATATCCTGAAGCTCTCGGATGCTTCTCCGTCCGTCTGGGCGGCGTGGGGGAATATCATCGAGAAGAGAGACTATCTCCCTGTATGCGTTCGCTCGATGATCGATATCGGCAAGAAGTACGCTGCAAAGTGGTACAGCGCCGGAAAGATCTCGAAGAAAGGTCACCCCCATCATCCGCTCTATCTCAAGAAGACCACTCCTCTCGATGAGTTTGATATCGAAGGATACATTGGCATGCTCCGGTAAATCACAAGGAAATCGCAGTTTTCGAGTAGCCTCTGTCCGTTCAGGTCAAGTACACTACCGGGTGGGTACTGTACATTTTTTTACTTTATAAGAAAAAGCTGTTCATCACGAACAGCTTTTTTCTATAAGAGAATTATGATTAAAGATTGACAATATCGTCTTCCGAGACGAGTCTGACGCCGTTCTCTGAGAGGATCTTCTCCGCGGCAGCGTTGTCAGCAACTCTCAGTACGACGAAGGCATACTGCTTGGAGACAGTGATGAAGGCGTACATATACTCGATATTGATATTGTGATCGGCAAGTACTCTGACAACCTTCGCGAGTGATCCGGGCTCATCCGTGACCGCGACGCCGACGACCTCGGTGATCGAGACGAAACAGTCGGACGCTTCCAAGAACTCTTTCGCTTTCTTCGTGTCGGTGACGATCAGGCGGAAGATACCGAAGTCCTGCGTGTCGGCGACACTCATCGCGCGGATGTCAACGCCTGCTTTCGCGATCGCGTCCGTCACGGTAACGAGAGTGCCCTCTCTGTTCTCAACAAAAATAGATAACTGTTTGATTGCCATATGATAACCTCCTTAGATGTTGATTCCCAGTCGTTTGCGTTTGTCGATCACTCTGACCGCTTTGCCCTCAGACCGCGCGATGCTCTTCGCGGGTACCAGATGAACGGCAGGGCTGATGCCGAGCATAGTCTTGATGGCGGCGGCGAGCTTCTTCTCTTTCTTTGTGATCTCCTTAACGGTATCCGAGAAGCTCTCCTCAGTCATCTCGACATAGACATCGAGGGTGTCGGAGTTGTTCACCCTGTCAACCTCGATTTGGTAGTTCGGCGCGTAGCCTTCGTTGAGGAGGACCGCCTCGATCTGGCTCGGGAAGACATTGACGCCCCTGATGATCATCATATCGTCCGAACGTCCCATCGGCTTGGTCATCTTGACAAAGGTGCGTCCGCAGGAGCACTTCTCTCTCGTGAGGATACAGATATCTCTTGTGCGGTAACGGATGAGGGGGAACGCTTCTTTATCGAGCGCGGTGAACACCAGCTCGCCCTTGGAACCTAAGGGAAGCACCTCTCCGGTATCGGGATCGATGATCTCCGCGTAGAAGTGATCCTCGTTGATGTGCATACCGGTCTGCTCCTGACATTCAAAGGCGACGCCGGGACCCGAGGTCTCTGTCAGACCGTAGATGTCGTATGCCTTGATGCCCAAGGACTTCTCGATGTCTCTGCGCATCTCTTCTGTCCAGGGTTCAGCGCCGAAGATACCCGCCTTGAGCTTGTTGTCCTCGGGTTTGTAGCCCTTCTCCTTGAGAGTTTCGCCGATATAGGCTGCATAGGAGGGAGTGCAGCAGAGGATGGTCGCGTTTAAGTCCATCATGAACTGGATCTGGCGGTCGGTGTTGCCGCTTGACATCGGCAGCGTCAGACAGCCTACCTTATGAGAGCCGCCGTTGAGTCCGGGACCGCCTGTGAACAGACCGTAGCCGTAGCATACCTGACAGACATCGCTCTTGTCGCCGCCGACCGCGACGATCGCTCTGGCGCAGCATTCCTCCCACATATCGATATCGTTTTGGGTATAGAATGCGACCACCCGCTTGCCGGTGGTGCCGGAGGTGGACTGGATTCTGACACAGTTCTCAAGATCGGTTGCGAGCATTCCGTAGGGATATGCTTCTCTCAGATCATCCTTCGAGAGGAAGGGCAGCTTCGAGATATCGTCAAGGGTCTTGATATCCTCAGGCTTGACACCCTTTTTGTCCATCAGGTCGCGGTAGTATTTGACATTGTCATAGACATATTTGACCTGTTTGAGCAGTTTTTCCTGTTGGAGCTTCTTAATGTCTTCAACAGGCATGGTCTCAGCCTGCGGCTGATAGTAATTGTTCATGCGCGGTCTTCCTTTCTTTGTTTTTCATATACGAGAAACTTCCTTCTCAGAAGTTGTATCCAAGCTCAAACGCCTGTTTGTTGAGATCGACAAACTGCGGCTTGACGCATTTTTCGATCGCACTGAGCCACTTCTCTTTCTCGATATCAAAGTACTTAGCGAGCCTTCCCATCAGCACGATGTTGCACGCTTTGACCGAGCCCGCCTGTTTCGCGAGGCTCAAAGCGTCGATCGCGTCGACATGAACACCCTTTTCGGCCATCTCATCGAGAATGTTCTCGGGATAGGTGGTCGCGCCGATGATGACCGGCATAGGATCGATCTGTTGGGTATTGACGATCACCGTGCCGTTTTCTTTGAGATTTTCTGTATACCTTGCGGCTTCGATCTTCTCGAACGATACGATGAAGTCCGCTTCCCCCTCTTCGATCACGGGGGAGTAGACCTTGTCGCCGAAGCGGACATAGGTGACGACGGAACCGCCTCGCTGACTCATACCGTGGACCTCAGAGACCTTGACATCAAAGCCTTCGTCCACCAGCAGCCTGCCGAGCAACTTTGACGCGAGCAGAGAACCCTGACCGCCGACGCCGACAATCATCACATTCTTGGTTTCCATCTTATTCACCCTCACTTTCAAATGCGTCAAAGGCACATAGCTGTTGACACACGCCGCATCCGATGCACAGCGTCGAGTCAACTACCGCATGGTTATCTCTGAACGAGATCGCGGGGCAGCCGAACTTCATGCATTTTTTGCAGCTTCTGCATTTTTCTTTGTTGACAGAGAGCGGTTTCTTCGGCTTAACATATTTTAAGAGAACGCAGGGTCGTCTGGAGATAATGACCGAGGGTTCGTTCTTTTCGAGCTCTTCTTTGACCGCTTTCTCACACTCTTCGAGGTTATAGGGATCGACCACTCTGACCGAGTTGATGCCGATCGAGCGGCACAACTCCTCGAGATTCACCTTGCCGGCGGGATCGCCCTTGATGTTGTATCCTGTGGTCGGGTTCTGCTGATGACCCGTCATACCGGTGATAGAGTTGTCGAGGATAATCACGGTGGAGTTCGACTGATTATACGCGATGTTAATCAGTCCCGTCACGCCCGAGTGCATAAAGGTGGAGTCGCCGATCACACAGACGGTCTTCTTCTCGCATTCTTCACCGCCTGCGATGTTGAATCCGTGGATACCCGATACCGACGCGCCCATGCATAAGGTCATATCCAAGGCGTTCAAAGGCGGCATTGCGCCTAAGGTATAGCATCCGATATCGCCGAGAACGGTGATCTTGTTCTTCGCAAGGACATAGTACATCCCTCTGTGGGGACATCCCGCGCACATCATCGGAGGACGCACAGGGATCTCGGTGTCGAGCGTTCTCTTGAACTTATCGTTGATCCCCATCGCCCGGGCGATGCTCTTCTGGGAAAATTCACCGAGGATCGAGAACTTCTCCTTGCCGATGACTTTGATCCCAAGCGACTTGCAGTGATTCTCGATCACGGGATCGAGCTCTTCGATAACATAGATCTTTTCGAACGGGCGGGTGAAATCCTTGATCAAATCGACCGGCAGAGGGTTGACCATACCGAGCTTCAGGACGCTCACGGTATCGCCGAAGATCTCTTTGACATACTGATATGAGGTGGATGAGGTGATGATGCAGAAGTCGTAAGATCCGTCTCCTTCTTCGATGCGGTTGAGCGGTGTGGTCTCGGCGTATTCTGTCAGCGCTTTGGTCCGCTCCTCAACGAAGGGGTGGCGCTTGATCGCGTTGCCGGGAGTCATGATGTACTTCTGCGGATTCTTCTCATAGGGCTTTTCGTGAACGACTCTGTCAGAGGTGTTCACGATGCTCTGCGAGTGCGCGACTCTGGTGCACATCTTGAGCAGTACGGGGGTATCGAAGTTTTCCGAGATCTCATACGCGAGCTTTGAGAAGTCGATGGACTCCTGCGAGTCGGCAGGCTCCAACATCGGAATCTTTGCCGAGATCGCATAATGGCGCGAATCCTGCTCGTTCTGAGAAGAATGCATCCCGGGATCGTCCGCGACACAGATGACCAAACCCGCGTTGACGCCGGTATATGACATCGTGAAGAGCGGATCAGCGGCGACATTGAGCCCGACATGCTTCATACAGCAGGCGGAGCGCTTGCCTCTTAAAGCGGCGCCGAAGGCGGATTCCATCGCGACCTTCTCGTTAGGCGCCCACTCGCAGTATACATCGTCGTATTTTGCAAATTCTTCCGTGATCTCTGTGCTCGGGGTGCCGGGATAGCTTGAGATGACCTCACATCCCGCCTCATACAGCCCGCGGGCGACCGCGGCGTTTCCGATTAGTAACTGTTTCATATCATTCACCTGAAATTACTGATTTCTTAAATCGACGATCCTCTTCGCCTTGCCCTGGAATCGCTCCAAGGTCTTGGGCGCGACAAGGGTTATCTTGGTTCTCAGTCCTAAGATCGACTGCATCTTGTGCTCGATATACGCCTTGAGGTTATTGAGTGACTGATAGTTCTCGAGAAGCTCGGCGTTTGTAAGCTCTACCTTGATCTCCAGCGCGTCTCTGAAGTTCTCTCTGGTGACCACCAGCATATAGTGCGGCGCGATATCGTCAATCTCGATGAGAATGTTTTCGATCTGGGTGGGGAAGACATTGACGCCTTTGATGATGAGCATATCGTCGGTCCTTCCCATGGTCTTTGCCATACGACAGTGGGTTCTGCCGCAGGAGCAGGGCTCGTAGCTTAGCTTCGTGATGTCCTTGGTGCGGTAGCGCAGCACCGGCATGCCTCTTTTTGTCAGCGTGGTGACGACCAGCTCGCCGACCTCGCCCTCACCGAGACGCTTGCCGGTTTCAGTGTCAATGATCTCGGGCAGGAAGTGATCCTCGGCAAAGTGCATACCGTCTCTCTCGGTGCAGTCGCCGGAGACACCGGGACCGCCGAGCTCAGTCATGCCGTAGTTGTCGGAGACGCGGATGTTCAGATTGTTCTCGATCTGAGAACGCATCGCGACGGTGCAGGGCTCAGAGCCTAAGATACCGAGCTTGAGCTTATAGTCAGAGAGGGGATAGCCCGCTTCTTTGATCGCCTCGGAGAGATAGAGCGCGTAGGACGGGGTCGCGACCAAGCCGGTCACGCCGTAATCTCTCATCATCATCAGTTGCTTTTCGGTGTTTCCGGAGGACGCGGGAATAACGGTCGCGCCGATGTTCTCAAGACCGTAGTGAAGTCCCAACGCGCCCGTAAACATGCCGTAACCGAAGCTGATCTGGATCACATCATCCGCGGTCACGCCGCCGGCGGCGGCGACACGCGCGACACAGTCTGCCCAGATCTTGAGGTCTTCTTTGGTATAGACGCCGACGGTGGGCTTGCCGGTGGTGCCGGAGGACGCGTGGATCCTCACGATATCCTTCATCGGGGTCGCCATCAAACCGAAGGGATAGTTGTCCCTGAAGTCATCCTTTGTTGTGAAGGGAATGTATTCGATGTCCGAGAGCGTCTTGATCTTCTCGCCGTCGAAAACGCCCGCGTCGGTCAGTCTCTGATGGTAGAGCGGAACATTGTCGTAGCAGTATTTGACGAGCTTTTTGAGGCGTTCGAGCTGCAGCGCCTCGATCTCCTTTCTCGGCATAGTCTCAATGTCTATTTGAAATATCATTTTCTTATCCTCTTTTTTCTAAAAATGAATGAAAAAAATTTTTTCGAGATACTACCGAAAGTCTAAGAGGATACCCCTTAGACTTTCGAGCAAATTTCTGTATCTATTGTATTACAAAAGCGTTTTGCTGTCAATCAGCGATCAATAGAAAAAACGGGAAATCAGTCTTCTTCTATCGAATGCTTGGATGAGACGGTGATCTTTCGGTTGAAGCAAGAGAAGATCTTCTCCACCCGTTCCTTATCCTTGGACGGCGCGATCCCCGAGATGATCGGCGTGATGATGATGCCGAGGATCATCGCGAGCATACCCGCGTTGATGGGAGACTTGAAGTAGTCGAGCACCGGGTTGTTGAATACCACGCCGGTGAGGTTGCAGTAGAGAGAAGCGAGAGAGATCACGACGCCGAGGATATAGTTGATCCATACGGCGATTTTCGGAACTCTCTTTAAGTATAAACCATAGAGGAACGGTGCGAGGAACGCGCCCGCCAGAGCGCCCCACGATACGCCCATCATCTGTGAGATGAACATCACCGGAGAGTTCGCCTGGATGATCGCGATCGCCGCGGAAAGTGCGATGAAGAAGATGATAAGGATTCTCATGATCAGAACCTTTTTCTTCTCGTCCATCGCCTTATTTTTGCAGAAAACGGGATCAATGAAGTCAATCGTGAGTACCGAGCTCGAGGTGAGTACCAAGCTCGAGAGGGTGCTCATCGAAGCGGAGAGCACCAAGATCACGACGATACCGATCAGAACGGGAGAAAGGTTCTCAAGCATTCCCGGGATGACCGAGTCAAATCCGCCCACAGGCTTGCCGTCTTCGCCCATGGTGCCGAACAGCCTGCCAAAGCCGCCCAAGAAGTAGCATCCGCCCGCGACGATGATTGCGAAGACGGTCGAGACGATCGTGCCGGTGGAGATGGACTTCTCGCTCTTGATGGCGTAGAACTTCTGCACCATCTGCGGCAGACCCCAGGTGCCGAGCGATGTCAGGATGACAACGCCGATCAGGCCGAAGATATCGGGTCCTAAGAACGATGTGAACGCGCCGTTGAACTCGGTGCCCGCGGCAGTGGTGGTACTCTCTTTTGATAAGAGCGCGATGGTCTCTGTCAGACCGCCGTTGATATTCATGACTGCGGCGATAACCGCGACGATGCCGAAGATCATGATGATGCCCTGGATAAAGTCGTTGATGGCTGTCGCCATATAGCCGCCCAAGACGACATAGATACCGGTCAGCACCGCCATCGCGATCACGCAGTAAGCGTACGGGATGCCGAACGCCATCTCAAAGAGACGGGAGAGACCGTTGTACAGCGAAGCGGTATAGGGAATCAGGAAGATGAAGATGATGACAGCCGCGGCGATCTTGAGCGCTTTTGAGTCATATCGTTTCATGAAGAAGTCGGGCATGGTAGCGGAGTCGAGGTGCTGCGTCATAACACGCGTGCGTCTGCCTAAGATGTTCCATGCGAGCAGAGAGCCGATGAAGGCGTTGCCCAAGCCGATCCATGTGGACGCCATACCGAATTTCCATCCGAACTGGCCCGCGTATCCGACGAAGATGACCGCCGAGAAGTAAGAAGTGCCGAACGCGAACGCCGTCAGCCACGGGCCGACAGAACGGTTGCCCAAGACAAATCCGTTGACATCCGTCGCCTGCTTTCTGCAGTAGATTCCCACGCCGATCATAATGGCGAAGAAGATCACCAGAAAGGCGATTTTGATAACCATATCCATATTCATTTCTCCTTTAATATAATTCTCATATAGAAATATAATCAACAAAATTTGTAGTAAACTTTGTATGGTTCGTTTTGAACAGCAAGGGAAGGTATTGTATGATTATTGATTTTCACACCCATGTGTATCCCGACAAGATCGCAGAGAGAACGATCAAAGCGCTCTCGTCGGTCGCCGATGTGACGGCGTGTACCGACGGCACCCTATCGGGTCTTTTAGAGAGTATGAAGCAATCGGGCGTTGACAGGAGCGTCATCCTGCCTGTCGCTACCCGCAAGGGTCAGTTTGATACCATCAACCGTTTCGCTAAAGACATCAACGAGCGATACAGTGAGGTGATCTCCTTCGGTGGGATCCATCCCGATGACGACGATATCGAGGAGAAGATCATTTTTTTGAAGGATCAGGGCTTCATAGGAGTGAAGCTCCACCCCGACTATCAGGAGACGATGATCAACGATGAGCGGTATATCCGCATCATCACTTTGTGTCAGCGGTCGGGGCTTTTGGTGCTCACCCACGCGGGCAAGGATCCCGCGTATGAGAAGGTCCACTGTCCGCCCAAAGAGGGCAGAGAGATGCTCGACCGTGTTTATCGCGAGACGCGTTTTGAGGAGCCGTTCTTCATCTTCGCGCATTTAGGTGGCAACCGCCTTCTGAAAGATGTCGAGACCTACTTGGTAGGGCAGAACTGCTATATCGATATCAGCTGCTCGTTCTCCTGCTTCGGTCACTTTACGGATAACGCGGACGAGGATGTCGTCAGAGTGATCAAGAACCACGGCGCCGATAAGATCCTCTTCGCGACTGATTCACCGTGGAACGGTCAGAAGGACTATATCGACCATTTCAAAGGACTCAGCGGTCTTTCGGACAGAGAGAAAGAGATGATCCTCTCTGAAAACGCCTTGAAGCTGCTCGGATAAAATGAGCCGTTTCTCATGACCGCCTGTCCATTGTAACTCTTTAACGCTTTAAAGTCAATATGTTTAAAAGAATTAAAGTGCTTTTACGCAAATTTTTTGTAAAATAAACATTTTTCCTGATTTTGGAAAAATAATTCTCGAAAATCATCAAAAGATACTATGCAAGAAGAAATTTTTGTGATATGATAAATATAACTGTATGAAATCAGTTTCAAAAGCCTTTCAAAAATATCGGGAGAGATGATGCGTATGGCAGTGAATTTGAGAAAAGTGGGGATTGTCGGATGCGGCTTTGTCGGCTCCGCGACCGCGTTTGCGCTGATGCAGAGCGGTCTGTTCTCCGAGATCGTGATGATCGACGCCGACCGCAACAAGGCTGAGGGAGAGGCGCTCGATATCTCTCACGGCGTGCCTTTTTCAAAGCCGGTGGATATTCATGCCGGCGACTATGACGATGTAGCGGATGCTTCCATTATCATCATCACAGCCGGCGCAGGACAGAAGCCCGGCGAGACCCGGCTCGATCTCGTCAAGAAGAATGTCGGGATCTTCAAGTCCATCATTCCCGAGATCGCGAAGAGAAACTATAAAGGGATCCTCCTGATCGTCGCGAACCCCGTCGATATCCTCACCTATGCCGCTGTCAAGCTGTCGGGGCTTCCCGAGAACAAGGTCTTCGGCTCCGGTACGGTGCTCGATTCCGCGAGACTTAAGTTCAACCTCGCGGAGCACTTGGGAGTTGACCCAAGATCGATCCACGCGTTCATTATCGGTGAACACGGCGACTCTGAGTTTCCCGCGTGGAGCTCTGCGAATGTCTCCGGCATCGAGATCAGCCGTTTCTGTGAGATGAGAGGCTATTTTCATAACCATGAGGAGCATAAGGATCAGATCGCCGATGAGGTCAAAAACGCGGCGTATGATATCATCTCCAAGAAGCACGCCACCTACTACGGCATCGCGATGTCCGCGAAGCGCATCTGTGAGGCGATCGTCAGAGATGAGAAGTCGATCCTTCCCGTATCCTCCGTTCAGCACGGCAGGTACGGCATCGAGGATGTCTCGATCTCTATCCCCGTGATCGTCGGCAAAGACGGCATCGAGACCGAGGTGCCCTTTGCCTTGGATGACGAAGAGATCGCCCGTCTGCGAGAATCCGCCAAAACACTCAGAGAAGTGATCAAGACCTGTGATCTCTCTGAATAAATCATATTCTGTTCTGGAAATCTGAATAAAGGAAAAGGTGTTACTATGAGTAATGAGAACAATATTCCCGCAGCGGTAGAAGAGACAGCGGCAGTCGCCGAGAATCCTGTCGAAGAGAATCCTAAGGCAAAGAAAAAGAGAAAGAAAAAAGAAGACGATTATACCAACCCCAATAACCGCAAGTTCAGGATCCTGCCGATCGTCTGCGGCGTGATTGCCGCGATTCTCATCGCGTTCCTCGCAACTTTCTGTTTTGTCGGCAACACATGGTTTGTTCATACCGAGATCAATGATCCCGAGTATGCAACGAGTACATATACCGACGAGCAGAAAGAGCAGGCGGCAGAAGCGGTCGTCAAGTTCTTCGGATCTCATCAGCAGGGGTCTATCCTGCAGGAGGTCAACTACAGCGAGAAGTTCAGCCAGCGTTTCGAGTGCCTGTCCTTCGAGGGCAGATTCTACGCGATCTTCTCCGGTATCGACAGCGTCAAGGCGCCCGGCGAGAACTACAAGAACTGGCACTGGGATCTCAAGCTCAATCCTGAGACCAATGAATTCGAAGTCGTTCAGTACGGCGTTCTGAAGGATCTCACCGTTGTCGGTGAAGAAGGTGCGACCGAAGCGTCTGAATAATTGTTATTGATTCAATTTATCACAAAAAACCCGCTGTGTCGTACAGCGGGTTTATTCTTTAAGAGAATATTGCTTTTTTAGATTTCATCCATAATCTTCTGCGCGACATAAACGCCGGATGCCGACGCGTGGGAGAGCGAGTGGGTCACACCCGAGCCGTCCCCGATCACATAGAGCCCCTTATGCTTTGTCTCGAGATTTTCGTCAAGCTCGACCTCCATGTTGTAGAACTTAACCTCTACGCCGTAGAGCAGGGTATCGTCGTTCGCGGTACCGGGCGCGATCTTGTCAAGCGCGTAGATCATCTCGATAATGCCATCTAAGATGCGCTTGGGCAGTACCAGCGAGAGATCTCCCGGCGTTGCCTGCAGGGTGGGGCGAACGGTAGATTCCTCGAGACGCTTTTTGTTTGATCTTCTGCCGCGTTCGAGATCGCCGAACCGCTGCACGATCACTCCGCCGCCCAGCATATTCGAGAGCATCGCGATACTCTCGCCGTAGCCGTTGGAGTCTTCGAACGGTTCCGAGAAATGCTTCGATACCAAGAGCGCGAAGTTCGTGTTCTCCGTCTTCATCTCTTCACCCTCAAAGCTGTGTCCGTTGACGGTGACGATGCCGTTAGTGTTCTCATTGACGACGATGCCGTTCGGGTTCATGCAGAAGGTGCGTACTCTGTCCTCGAACTTCTTGGTTCGATAGAGGATCTTGCTCTCATATAGCTGATCGGTCAGGTGAGAGAAGATCACCGCGGGCAGCTCGACTCTCACGCCGATGTCCACGCGGTTGGACTTGGTGTGGATATCGAGATCGTCACAGATCTTTTCCATCCACTTAGAGCCCGATCTGCCGACAGAGATGATACATTTTTTGCAGTCTTGGAAGGCGTCCCCGTAGTGCACGCGATATCCGCTCTCGATCACCTCGAGAAAGCGGACAGGTGTGTTGAAGAAGAACTGGATATTCTTATTGCCTGAGATCTTTCGGTAGAGATTTTCAAGCACGACATAGTTGATGTCTGTGCCCAAGTGCCGCACCGACGCGTCTAACAGCGTCAGGCGGTTCTGCATACAGATCTTCTTAAACTGTGATCCTGCGGTGGAGTAGAGCTTTGTGTTCTCTCCGCCGTTTTCCGTATTGATCTTATCAACATACTCCATCAGCTCGAGCGCCTTTTCCTTGCCGATATACTCGTGCAGGGTACCGCCAAAGTCGTTGGTGATGTTGTATTTTCCGTCAGAGAACGCTCCCGCGCCGCCGAAGCCCGACATGATCGCGCAGGTCTTGCAGCGGATGCAGGACTTGACCATCTTGCCGTCAATCGGACATTTTCGCTGTTCCAAGGGGCTGCCGGTCTCGAAGATCGCAATCTTCAGATCGGGTCTTTTGGTCGCAAATTCATACGCCGAGAAGATTCCTCCCGGCCCCGCGCCGATAATGATGACATCATACATATCTTTCATCTCCTGATATTCTTTCAAAAAACAATATTTTATTTGGAATTGGTTCTCAGAGTTTGATCACATATCTTTGTATTTCCGATTTGAAGAATTCGCTGTAGAACTCGTGCGTCAGCTCACCGCCGCACTTTTTGATTACGCTTTGTGAAGCCGGATTGTCCCGATCGCAGGTGATGACTGCTTCTGTATTGCCGATCCTTTTGAGCACCTTCAGCGCTTTTCGGAGCATCTCGGTCGCGTAGCCTTTTCCTTGTTCTGCCGGCAGGACTGAGTATCCCACATGACCTCCCTGAGATGCTAAGAAGTCGTTGAGCGCAAGCCGAATATCCACGATCCCGATAATACGATCACTGTCGTCGACATAGAAATAGGTGATAGCAGGCACCCGCTCCTTCGGCACATGCTGCAGTTTTAAAAGCCATTCTTCATAGCTCCTGTCTCTGAGATAGTCTTCAAGACCGGCGTCTCCATTGATTTCCGGATAGTCCTTCCTACATTCGCTGACAAAGGCAACAGCGGCAGCTTTATATTCTAAAGTGGGGAAGACCATTTTCATATTCATACCTCGTTTATTTGATCACAGCCAACGGATGAACGCAGTCTTGTCATCACAGTTAAAGCCCGCTTTTTGATAGAACCGAAGCGTTTTTTCATCCTTCGCCCCCGTGAGCAGCATCACCTTGTAGCAGTTTTGAGACTGAGCGATCTCTACCGCTTTCTGAAGGCACCGTGAAGCATAGCCTTGACCTCTGTAGTCTTTGTCTGTCACGACATTCTCGATCAGTGCGTATGGGCGCAGATTTCTCGTCAGGTTGGGGACGATCACACACACGCAGGAGGAGACGATCCGATCGTTCTCAACGCATACGATGATGTGATGATCCTCATCGTTTATGGTTTTCTCCCAGACCGCGCGAAATCTCTCATCGTCGTTTGGGATTTTCTTTTCATGCAAGTCGAGATATAATTCCAAAAGAGAATGATATTCGTTTTCTTTGATTTCTCTGATCATGATCATTTCACCTTAGGCGAGTCATTTTTTGATTTCTTTTCCGATCGCCTGCTTGTGCTGCAGGAAGAGCTCCTCGGTCGCAAGCGCCATCTTGGTGACGGAGAAGAGACAGTCATGCGGATAGATGTACCAGGTGTCCTCGAGGGTGTTCAGATCGATACAGTCGCCGTGTTTTCCGAGATATTCATACTCGATATGGCAGGAGTACAAGGACGGCACCGACTTGTTCATCGTGTATTTCTCTCCGTTTTCAGCGGTGACCTCAACACGAAATCCGTCGATATCATGGATCATCGTCCCTTCTCCCAGCCGGATGAACCGCTTCGCGTTTGGTAGAGAATCGACCGTGACCGGCATCTTTCCGGTGGAGTAGGTGCCGCTTTTCACTTCTTCTCGGACATTTTCGCGTTCCCACTCGTACCAGGCGGGTATATGAGAGAATTCTGTCTCTCCGTTTTGAGCTTCAAGCTCTCCGAGCTCGGTCATGTTCCATACCTTGCCGCAGCTTTCGCAGAAGAGGGTCGTTCCTTTGGAGTTCATGCGGTATTCCGTTTTACAGCGGGGGCACTGATACAGCACCTTGTGCAGTCCTTCGGCGCGGTATGAGCAGTCTATCCGGATGCCTTTTTCTTTCTGCCAGGCGAAGTCATCGTACTGAAATGCTTCGACGATTTTCTGATTAATCTCATCGGCGGAAACATTCTTTAATTCTTCAGAAGAATATAAAAGCGTCATTTCTGCCTCGGTATTCTTCACTCTGCGGTTCTTCGTATTCCAGAAAGGCGAGTTGACATGATGTCCGTGACAGATCAGCGTCACGACGGGAACATCCAACAGCTTGCACAGCTTGCCGAGGCTTTCGGGCAGGATGGCGGTCGTGCCGCACAGAGAGTATCTCGCTTCGGGATAGATGACCGCGATGTCGCCGTTTTTGATGACGCGTTTGAGCTGTCTGATCAGCGTGATATCGCTGGTGAACTTTCGCTTGCAGATACATCCGACGTCCCTAAGCAGCTGTTCTCTTCCGATGAAGCCGTCGATCGCGACGACATAGTTCGCACGGCTCGGATAGATTGCCTTGGTCGCTACCTTGAAGTCCATGAACGCGTTATGATTGCATAAGAGGACATACGGCGGCTTCAGACTGCTGCAGCCGATCTTGGTCAGATGATTGCGGTGGATGATGTTATCGGGAGCGCTCAGAAGATAGGTTAGGGGTCTGAGATACCACTTTGTCCTGACGGGCTCCTTTTTCATGTCAAATCGTTCAAATTCCATATGGTTCCTTAATTGATTCTTTTCCTTGATCTGTTCGGGTGTTCTCTGTTTTCATACAGCACATTGTATCCCATTATGTTACCGGTTTCTGAATTCATTGTATCATAGATAAATACGAATTACAACAAAATTAGATATTGACAATTGAAAAAAGAAATGGTATAATTTTGTCTGTTCGATAAGCGAGTGTGCTGGAACAGGCAGACAGGCACGTTTGAGGGGCGTGTGTTTCACGACGTACGGGTTCAAGTCCCGTCACTCGCATCTGAAAAAGACATCCATCCGGATGTCTTTTATATATATAGATGGGACTTGAACCCTAAGAGGGTAGAAGCGTGAAGAAAATCTTCCTGAGGAAGATTTTTAGCTTCGATGCCCGAGCCGCACCAAGGCGAGGGCGGATGGCTTTTCAAAGAAAAGACATCGTCCCGTCACTCGCATCTGAAAAAGACATCCATCCGGATGTCTTTTTTATATATAGATGGGACTTGAACCCTAAGAGGGTAGAAGCGTGAAGAAAATTATTTTGCAATAGATTCAGAGGGTGCTAAAGCGGCATCCTTTTTGTTTTCTTGGGCGGCATATTCATCCAAAGAGGCTCATCCTTGTTAAATAATTAATTATTTATTTACTTTATTAGATTTATTTTATAGGTTTTTTGTGGTACTATAATATAAATTGCTTCAAAACAGGAGGTATTTATGAAACAACTCACTTCTGAAAAGCTGCTCGACGGTATTCGTTTCCATTCAGTCTCGGAGGATCGCTTCAAGACCACAAGGTTATCGGTGGTGTTCTATGTGCCGCTCGAGGCCCGGACCGTGTCAAAATACGCGCTGCTCTCGCGGATCCTCATCAGGACCTGTGAGAAGTATCCCGACTTCACCGCGCTTTCGAAGAAGCTCTCAGCTCTCTACGGCGCATCGCTTTCAGCCGACTGCTTCAAGGTCGGCGACCGCCTCGGGATCCTGTTCTCCGTCAGCGGGATCGACGACCGCTACGCGCTTGACAACGAATGTATCTCCAAAGAGCTCTCAGAGCTGATGTGCGAGATCCTCTTTAAGCCGAAAGTGAGTTCCTCCGCTTTTGATGAAGAAGAGCTGATCCAGTCCAAGAGAGAGCTGATCGATTTGATCGACTCAGAGCTCAACGAGAAGCGCATCTACGCTTTACAGAGAGCGAACGAAATCATGTGTGAGGGAGAGGCGTTTGCCACCTCCCGTCTGGGTACCGGAAGCGGCGCCGAGAGTGTCACGGCAGAAGAGCTCTATCAGGCGTGGAGGGATATGATCTCTACCGCCGTAATCGAGATCTTCTATATCGGAGAGAGTTCTCCCGCGTTCTCCAAAGATACCTTCAAGAGCTTTTTTTTCGAAGCTCAAAGAACCCCCGTATCACTTTCAAATACCGTTGTCAGAACAGCGGATAGGGTCAAAACCGCAGAAGAAGAGATGGAGCTCTCTCAGTCCAAGATGATCTTAGGTTTTCGCTGTGATTGCGCGGAGCCGGAGGAGAATGTCACCGCTTTTCGTCTGATGGTAGCAGTTTTGGGCGGCACCGCTCACTCGAAGCTCTTCAACAATGTCAGAGAGAAGCTGAGCCTGTGCTACTACTGCGCCGCGCGCTTCAACCGCCAGAAGGGCATTATGACCGTTGATTCCGGCGTGGAGACCGCGAATATCGAAAAAGCGAAAGAAGCGATCTTAAACGAGATCAAAGCGATTCAGGATGGTGATGTCACTGACTTCGAGCTCGAATCCGCGAAGATGTCCGTCATCAATTCCTTCAACGAGATGAACGATACCGCCGCCTCCATCGAGGGCTGGTATCTCTCTCAGATGTTCGACGGCAGGATCTACACCGCGGACGAGCTATCAGAAAAGATTTCGTCAGTTACCAAGGAAGAGATCATAACTGCTTCAAAGAAGCTCACGCTCGATACCGTCTATGTTCTCAAGGGCGTCATGAAGGAGGATGAAGAATGAATATCAGAGAGATCCGCTCAGACCGCATAGGGGAGAGCTACTACGAGATCGACCACCCCACAGGGCTCAAGATCTTTGTGTATCCTAAAGAAGGCTACAACAGCACCTACGCGATTTTCGGCACCCATTACGGTTCGATCCACAACAGCTTTCGCAAAGATCACTCTGATGTGATCTCGGTTCCCGATGGTATCGCGCATTTTTTGGAGCATAAGCTCTTTGAGTGCGAGGAGGGCGACGCCTTCGCGCGTTTTGCCAAGACCGGCGCCAACGCGAACGCGTATACCTCGTTTGACAAGACCTGCTATCTCTTCTCCTGTACCGATCACTTTGAAGAGAGCTTTGAGATATTGCTGGACTTTGTGACAAAGCCCTATTTTACTGACGAGACAGTACAGAAGGAACAGGGTATCATCGGTCAGGAGATCAAGATGTACGATGACTCTCCCGAGTGGTGCTGTATGTTCAATATGCTCTCAAAGATGTACGAGCATCATCCGGTGCGAATCGATATTGCCGGCACCGTGGATTCGATCGCGAAGATCACGCCCGATTATCTCTACAGCTGTTACAACACTTTCTATAATCTGAATAATATGGTTCTCTGTGTCGTCGGCAAGGTGGATGTGGATACCGTTCTCTCTATTGCCGACAGAATGCTCAAGAAGAGCAAGGACAGCACTGTTGAGAGTTTCTTCGAAGAAGAGCCCAAGGGCGTTTCGGATAGCTTTGTCGAGCAGAAGATGCCGGTGGGGCTTCCGCTGTTCAACTTCGGCTTCAAAGAAAGTTCGGAGCGACTGCTTTCGACCGAAGAGATCGCTTATACCGATATTCTGCTCGTGATGCTCGCTTCTCAGAATTCTCCGATGTACCGTGACCTGCTTGACTCGGGGCTCATCAATTCGAGCTTTGCTCATGAGTTCTTCGAAGGCGACGGCTTTGCGGTGACGATTTTCTCCGGAGAATCCAGAAAGCCCGAAGAAGCTGCCGAGATGATCAAGGATTATGTTCGAAAAGCTCACGAAGAAGGGCTCTCAAAAGAAGACTTTGAGATCGCGAAGCGCGCGGTATACGGCGAGAACCTTTCAGCGTTCAACTCCGTAGCGGCTATCGCCAATACGATGGTAGATCATTATTTTTCTGATAGAGAAATATATGCGTATTTGGAAGCGGTCGCGAACGCTGAGTTCACAGATATACAGGACCGCTTGTCCAAAATGATGAACGAAGAGTACGCGGTGCTCTCTGTAGTAAGGAGCTGACAGAATGTATCATGTTCAATTTCCGGGGCTCGGTATCGAGCTCGACATCAATCGGGTCGCCTTTTCTATCGGGAGCTTCCATATTTACTGGTACGGGATCCTGATCGCGCTGGGACTTCTTTTGGCGCTTCTCTATGCGTATTTTAACGCGCGGCACTTTGATGTCGACCGCAACAAGCTCTTCGACTGTGTGATTGTCGGCATCATCACCTCGATCATCGGCGCGCGCGCTTACTATGTGATTTTTCGCTGGGGCGAGTATTACAGCACACATCCCGCGGAGATCATCGATATCCGTGACGGCGGTATCGCGATCTACGGCGCGATTATCGGCGCCCTGATCGGCGGGCTGACGATGGCGAAGATCAGAAAGCAGAAGTTTCTCCCGATCCTCGATATTACGATGATCGGATTTCTGATCGGACAGGCAGTCGGCCGCTGGGGAAACTTCTTCAACCAGGAGGCGTTCGGCGTGAAGACCGACACCCTCTTCCGTATGGTCTCCGAGAACACCGGCGGTGTCGCGGTCCATCCGTGCTTTCTGTACGAATCGGTCTGGTGTGCGCTGGGCGTATTGTTCCTACATATTTTCAACAGAAAATTTCAGAAGTATCACGGACAGATCTTCTATCTCTATCTCATCTGGTACGGCGCGGAGCGTATGGTCGTCGAGGGACTTCGCACCGACAGCCTCTATCTGCCGTTTCAGATTGCGGGTTACGATATCCGTGTCTCTCAGGTGCTGTCGCTTGTGCTGGTGATCGTCGGTATCATCCTCTTGATCGTCAATCGCAGGAAGAACGATGGGATGCGACACAGAAAGACATTAAGATTCAAATAATCCCTTGAAAGGATGAAGGTATATGTATACACTCATTGACGGAAAACTGGTCTCTCAGGCGGTCAAGGATCGCGTCAAGCTTGAGGCTGCAAGCATCACCGAGGCCGGCGGCAAGATCACCCTCGCGGTCATCATCGTCGGCGATGATCCCGCGTCCCGCGTCTATGTGAACAACAAGAAGAAGGCGTGCGAGTATGTCGGCTTTGAGAGCATCGAGTACGCGCTGCCCGAGACAGTCTCTCAGGCAGAGCTGATCTCTTTGATCGAAGAGCTCAACCGCCGCGAGGATGTCAACGGGATCCTCTGTCAGCTGCCGCTTCCGAAGCATATCGACAAGTCAGCTGTCATCTCTTCCATTAGTCCTTTGAAGGATGTCGACGCGTTCACCGCGCACAATGTCGGCAAGATCATGATCGGCGACTACGATTTCTTGCCCTGCACCCCCGCGGGGATCATGGAGATGCTCTCTTATTACCATATCGAAGTAAAGGGGAAGAGGTGCCTTGTGATCGGCAGAAGCGATATTGTCGGCAAGCCTATGGCGATGCTCTTGATGCACAGTAACGGCACCGTGACGATCGCTCACAGCTTTACCGAGAATCTCAAAGAGCTCACTTTACAGGCGGATATCATCGTTGTCGCCGTCAAGAAACCGCGATTTCTCTCAGCTGATATGATCAAAGAGGGCACCGTGGTGATCGATGTCGGCATCCATCGCATGGAGAACGGCAAGCTCTGCGGTGATGTTGATTTTGATTCTGTTAAAGAAAAATGTTCCTATATCACTCCCGTACCCGGCGGGGTAGGGCCGATGACCATCGCTACCTTGATGCAGAATACGCTCAAGGCGTACAGAATTCAGCACAAAAGCTGATTTTATCTGTAAAATTTTGCTTGACAACAAAAACGCTTTATGATATAGTATATAAGCCGCATACTGTGGGTCCCAAGTGAAGTGCGTCTTCCGCCCATCGGTAGCGAGTCTGAATAAAAGGAATGATAGAATGTTCGCAGTAATTGAAACAGGCGGCAAGCAGTACAAAGTCTCCGAGAACGATGTGATCTTTGTCGAGAAGCTTGACGCAGAAGACGGCGCGACTGTCGAGTTCGATGTAGTGGCTATCTCTACAGACGACGGTATTAAGACAGGTTCGCCCTATGTTGACGGCGCTAAGGTGACCGGCGAGGTCTTAAAGACCGGCAAAGCTAAGAAGATTTATGTATCGACCTACAAGCCCAAGAAGGGTGAGAAGAGAAAGCTCGGTCACAGACAGCCTTACACTAAGGTTGAGATCAAAGCTATCGGCTGATGATTACCGTCCGATTTTTCGGTCAGCCTGAGATCAGAGGCTTCGAGGTATCGGGCCACTCCGACTTTTCCGAAGAGGGTTCTGATATCGTATGCGCGGCTGTATCGAGCGCGGCATTTATGACAGCGAACACCGTCACGGATATTTTAGGAGTTTCGCCCCGGCTTGAAGTTTCGGACGGATATATGTTATTGAACATCACGACCGACGAAGAGATCAGAAGGTCTCAGGAGATCCTGAGAGGCTTTGCTCTTCACATCAATGCTCTCTATGAGCAGTATCAAAAGTATATTAAAGTTATCAATACGGAGGTGTAAGGTAATGCTTAAAATAAACATCCAGCTTTTCGCTCATAAAAAAGGTATGGGTTCCACCAAGAACGGCCGCGACAGCGAGTCCAAGCGTCTCGGCGTCAAGCGCGCTGACGGTCAGTTCGTTTTAGCGGGTAACATCCTCGTCAAGCAGAGAGGCACTCATATCCATCCCGGCAACAATGTCGGCCGCGGCTCCGACGACAGCCTTTTCGCTAAGGTTGACGGCGTTGTACGCTTTGAGCGTATGGGTAAGGACAGAAAGCGCGCAAGCGTTTATCCTGTTGAGCAGTAATGACGCGGGGCGGTTTTTACCGCCCTTTTCTTTTTGATCCAACACTTTCACCCGGAGGGGTATTATGTTTGTAGATAAAGCGAAAATTTTGATAAAAGCCGGAGACGGCGGCGACGGCGCTGTCGCGTTTCATCGTGAGAAGTATGTCGCGTCCGGCGGCCCTGACGGCGGCGACGGCGGCAAGGGCGGCGATGTGATCTTTGTCGCTGATTCTAACCTTTCCACTTTAGCAGACTTTCGTTATAAGAGAAAGTTCGAGGCGAAAAGGGGAGAGAACGGTCAGGGCGGAAGAAAATACGGCAGAAAGGCCGACGACCTTCTGATCAAGGTTCCCGTCGGCACCTTGGTCAAAGACGCCGAGACCGGCAGGATCATCGCCGATCTCTCCGACGAGAAGCAGGTTGTCGTCGCTAAGGGCGGCAAGGGCGGCTGGGGGAATACTCACTTCGCGACCCCGACTCGTCAGGCGCCGAGATTTGCGAAATCCGGTATGCCCGGCGAAGAGTTTGAGGTCACCTTAGAGCTCAAGCTGCTCGCGGATGTCGGTTTAGTCGGCTTCCCGAATGTCGGCAAGTCTACCTTGATCTCAGTTGTTTCTCAGGCGAAGCCCCAGATCGCGAACTATCACTTCACAACGCTCAACCCCACCTTAGGCGTTGTGTCTTTAGGTGACGGCGTGAACTTTGTGATGGCGGATATCCCCGGACTGATCGAGGGCGCCGCCGACGGCGTTGGGCTCGGTCATCAGTTCCTGCGCCATGTGGAGCGCTGCAGGCTGCTGGTGCATATCGTTGATATCTCGGGATCCGAGGGCAGAGACCCGAAAGAGGACTTCAGGATCATCAACGAAGAGTTGAAAAAATTTGACGAAGAGTTATCCGCCCGTCCGATGATCGTTGTCGGCAACAAGTGTGATCTCGCGACCGACGAACAGATCGAGGATTTCAGAGAGTTTGTTGAATCTCAGGGCTATCTGTTCTTCCCGATCATGGCGGCGATCCGCTATGATGTCGATCCGCTTTTGAAGAAGATCGCAGAGGAGCTCTCGAAGCTGCCTCCCATCAGGGTGTACGACCCTGAACCGCTGCCCGAACTCTCTGAAGAAGAAACTCACGGGCAGGTGACGATCTCAAACCGCGAGGGCGTGTTCTTCGTTGAGGGTAAGTGGCTTTTGAGGGTGATTCGATCCGTCAACTTTGACGATTATGAGGGTCTCAATTACTTTGAGCGTCTGCTCTCTAAATCAGGTGTCATCGACAAGCTCAGAGAAGCGGGCTGTCAGGAAGGCGACACCGTCTGTATCTATGATCTTGAATTTGAGTTTGTCGAGTGATCTATATGAAAATGCTGAATCTATCCGCAGAAAACCTCAACGAGATACCTACCCTGAATCTCGCGTTCATCGGCGACGGTGTCTATGATCTGCTTGTCAGAGAGTATCTGGTATCAAGCTCTCATCTTCCTGTCGGAGAGCTCAACCGCCGCAAGGTCGCTCTGGTCAACTGTAAAAGCCAGGCGGACGCAGTCAGACAGATCCTGCCCGAACTCTCCGAAGAAGAGACTACCGTCTTTAAAAGAGGCAGAAACGAGAAGGTCTCTTCTCCTTCAAAGCATTCCACGATCGCCGACTATCACGCGGCGACGGGACTCGAGACGCTTTTCGGTTATTTATACCTGAAAGGCGAGATCGACCGATTAAATGAGCTGTTTCGGTCCATAATATCTTTTGCGGCTGAATCACATGACTGATATATTTCGGAGGCGTTATGATGACAAAGAAGGAGAGAGTGATTCTCTTTTTTAAAGATTATTCGATTATCCTGATCGGATCGGCGATCTATGCGCTTTCGGTCAAGGTGTTCACCGCTCCGAACGATATCGCGCCCGGAGGACTAACCGGTATAGCCACCATCCTGAACTCCTTGTTCTCACTTCCGATCGGTGTAATGGTGATCGTGATGAACATCCCGCTCTTTATCTGGGGCGCGATCGAGAACGGTACGCGCTTTCTCTTGAAAACGGCGATCGCCACCGTTCTTTCGTCGATTCTGATCGATATTTTTGAGCTGATCCCATATGTGTATGAGGGGGAGAAGATCCTCGCCGCTTTATTCGGCGGCGTGCTCTCCGGTATTGGACTGGCGATGATTTTCTATCGCGGCGGATCCACCGGCGGCACCGATATCATCGGCAAGTGTATCCACAAGCACTGCCCGCACATCAGTATGGGCAGTATTATCCTTGTTTCGGATATGGCGGTCGTTGCGATGGCGGCGATTGTGTACAGAAGCATTGAGAACGCGATGTACGCGATCATCGCGATCTTTGTTTCCACTAAGATCATCGACAGCTTTGTCTACGGCTTCTCGCGTGATAACGGCAAGCTGATGATCATCATCACCGCGATCCCGGACGAGATTTCCAAGGTAATATTAGAGCGCAGCCAGCGCGGTGTAACTGTCGTCGACGGTCAGGGCGCCTACAGCAGGCAGAAGCGCGGCGTGCTTCTATGTGCCGCGAGACCGTCTGAGGTGTTCAAGATTAAGTCGATGATCACCTCTGCGGATCCGTCCGCGTTCATCATCATCACGACCGCGACCACGATCTCGGGAGAAGGTTTCCTGA
Source organism: uncultured Ruminococcus sp. (assembly GCA_905234535.1). Lineage (GTDB taxonomy): Bacteria > Bacillota > Clostridia > Oscillospirales > Acutalibacteraceae > Ruminococcoides. The sequence continues at coordinate 13,639 of CAJOII010000023.1, read as the reverse complement.
ACGCTGAAGATATTATGGAGAAGAACAAAGAACTTAAAGCCAAGCTCAAAGAACTCGAAGAGCAGGATAAACTGAAAGAAGAAGCATCCGAGTCGAAAGGAACATAATATGAATCACATCGGAACAGAATCACTTGAAACCAAAAGACTGATACTCAGGCGATATCAGCTTTCGGATGCTGAGGACGCTTTCTTGAATTGGACAAATTCAGAAAATGTCACAAAATTTCTGACATGGACGCCACACGCCACCATCGAAGAAACAAAAGAATACATAGCTGAGTGTTGTGTGAAAAACTATGAAAAAAAGGACTTTTATCTTTGGGTGATCGTTGATAAGGAGACGGATGTCTGTATCGGCAGTATCGGAATCAACGATATCAGAGAAGATACTGCCTGCTGCGAGATTGGCTACTGTCTGTCGGATATTTACTGGGGCAAAGGGATCATGACAGAGGCGTTTAACGAAGTGATACGCTTTTTGTTCATGACGGTCGGCTTTAACCGGATCCAGTCGACCCACGATGTTAACAACCCCGCTTCCGGCAGAGTGATGGAAAAGTGCGGACTTCAGTATGAGGGTACCCTTCGTCAGTACAATAGGAACAATCAGGGATTATATGATACTGTTGTCCGAGCCATTCTTAAGGAGGATTATGATCGTTGCAGCGATTGATATGTCGTCCGTGCTTCGGTTTGATTTTGACATTATTTCTATGTGTAAAGCACTTTTCTGTATGCTGAGAGAAAGAAAAGGATTCTATAAATTATGACTAAGATCAAAAGTTTTTTCCCTGAGTCGGTAGGGGTGTTTATTTCATTACTGTTTGCTTTGGTTGTGACGGGAGGATTCTCAGAATTTTTCAGCTGTCTGATTTCTCTTTTGACTTCTGTTTTTCTGATTATCAGGATCAGCAAGAGCAAGCGGATGGCTTTTCGGCTGAATATCACTTCGATCACTGTTTTGCTGATTTTTCTCTTCTATCTTCTGAGCTGCTTCTATGCGGTTGATGCGGGGATGGCAGTGATCGGTTTGATGAAGTTTTCACCGGTTCCTTTATATATGCTCCTTTTGATGCAGTACGAAAAAGCGAAGGCTGAACTTCTCGATTTTTTGCCGTATCTTTGTCTTGCGCTCGGGATCATTTCGTTTGTCCTGATGTGGATCCCTTCCTCGCGCTTTTTGGTAGAGGGGAGACTGGCGGGTTTTTTTGAGTATCCCAACACCTTTGCGATGTTTCTCTTGATCGGTGAGCTTCTGTGTGTTTCGAAAGAAAAGCTCAAGCCGGCTGATATCATTATCTCGGTTCTTCTTTTTACTCTTGTCGCTGCCACTATGAGCCGCGCGGTATTTGTTCTCGCACTCCTATCCAACTTTTTGATCCTTTTTTTGAAGAAAGGAAAGACGATCAAGATCATTCTCGGCGGGATTGTGATCATTACTGCGGTTCTGATCGCGGTATTATATCCCGTTTTAAGCGTCCATCCCTTGTTTGGAAGATTCCTATCCCTCTCCGTATTTGAGAGTACATTCGCGGGCAGACTGCTCTATTATACCGACGCACTGCCTGTTATTTTAAGACATCCGTTCGGTCTCGGATATCTCGGATACTATTATCTCGAGCAGTCGCTCCAGACCGGTGTTTATGCGGTTCGCTTCGTCCATAATGACCTGCTTCAGCTGATGCTGGATGTAGGTTGGATCCCCGCGTTAGGATTTCTCGGCGCGTTTGGATCAGCTTTTTTCAGAAAGGACTTTCCGCTTTCAAAGAAGATTATCCTCGGAGCATTTCTGCTGCATATACTCTTTGACTTTGACTTGCAGTTTAGCGCGATGTGGATGATCCTCCTGCTGTTTCTCAATACCGACAGCGGTAAAGAGACAGAGATCAGGAAAAATCGTGCTTATCCTGTCTTTCTGATCGGCTCTCTCGGGATCGTTTGCGCGTATTTTTCAGTTGCGCTCGGACTGGACTTTTTTATGAATCCCGCCGCTTCCTACTCGCTCTACGGCGCGAACACGCAGGTGAAGACAGAACTGTTGATCCTTGAAGAGGATGCTGACAGACAAGAAGTACTGGCGGATGAGATCCTATCTTCAAACGATTATGTGCAGATCGCTTACAGCGCGAAAGCGAAGAAAGCGTACAGCGAGGGGGACTTTGAACAGCTGATCCGGTATAAACACAAGATTTTTGAGATCGCGCCGTTTGCTTATGATGAGTATGAAGAATATGCGTATATGCTGATCAGCGGGATCGAGCTCTATCGTCAGACCGGCGATAGGAACAGCGCCGAAATCTGCAGAGAAGAGCTTCTGAAAATCGAAGAAAGGCTCCTTGATCTTAAGGATCGTCTGAGCTATTTCGGCAGGATCATCGATGATCAGCCCACCACTGAGCTTCCCGATGAGTTGAAAGATACGATCCGGTCATATCGGTAAATTAATGCCTTTTGCGTTTGCAGAAGGCATTTTTGACAGGATATACTTTTCATCTGACCGAATATATGGTATGATGATCGTATAAATCCGATTATTATAATTCTTTATTGCCCGTCCGGTTTGTTGCTTTGAGACAACGGGCGATGGCTGAATATACCGTTTCTCTTTGGAAATATGGTAATAATGTTTAATAATCATCGTGGAGGATCCTATGGGTGCCAATGCGGTCATAACCGAATATACCGTGACAACCGTATATGATTTTTCCCGTATCAGGATCGCGCAGATCTCCGATCTGCATTCCCGCAAAGCGGATGATATTCTTGATTTGCTCAGAGATTGCGCTCCCGATATCATCGCAGTGACCGGCGATACCTTTGAGCGCTATGATAACAAGCCCCAGTATGAATATCGTGACGAAGACGACCGCTTCCATCCTGTAAAATGGTTTGTGATCCATGCGATGCATTTTGTTAACAATCTGCTGATGTTAACGATCCCGAAAGATCGAAAAGCATCAGACGAGAACGCGCGGCATTTCTTGCGGACTGCTGCAAAGATCGCTCCGGTTTATCTCAGCCTCGGCAATCACGAGGATACGCTCTTGGACTGTGATTATCGCTTTCTGAGTGAGTGCGGGATCACTTTGCTTGATAATGCGTATACGAAGGTCACCGTCAACGACTTCTCTTTTTATCTCGGAGGGATGTCATCCCATGAATATGAGGACTTTTTAAAAGATTTCTCTGAGCTGAGAGGATTCAAGCTTTTAATGTGTCATCATCCCGAACGCTTTGAAAAGTTTATCAAGAGTACCGACATCGACCTCACCCTTTCGGGACATACGCACGGCGGTCAGATCCGTATCGGAGAGGACGGCAAGGGATTCTTTGTTCCCGGGCAGGGCGTTATGGGAAAATACGCTCACGGGATGTTCTTTGACGGCAGACTGATTGTCTCCGCGGGGTGTTCCAACACCGCGGCTTTTCCGAGGATCCATAATCCGAGAGAACTGGTGGTTGTTGATCTGAAAGGAGCAAAAGTATGATGGAATTTGATATCAAGCAGGCTCCCTTGGAGATCGAAAGAAAGTTTTTGATTAAATACCCCGATATCGATGTTCTGAAAGGTCAGAAAGATTATCGGGTGATCCATATTGAGCAGACCTATATTCAGGGAGAGGACACCCTCAAAGGCGGCAGAGTTCGCAGGATCAAAGATGGGGAAGAGATCTTATATATTTTCACCTATAAAGAGCGGATCACCGATCTCACCCGACGCGAGTATGAGAGAGAGATTTCTGAAAGAGAATACCTCGACGCTCTAACAAGAAAGCTGTCCGGATCAATCACGATCAAGAAAGACCGCCATATTTTCAGTTTCTCAGACCTGACCTATGAACTGGACATCTATCCATTTTGGAACGACAAAGCGACCCTTGAAGCAGAAGTGGACAGCGAGGATGTCGTTATCCCGATACCGCCGTTTCTTTCGTTGATATACAACAATTCGCGTCTCGCGTTTAACCGCGGTGTGATCGAATAAAAAAGAATATTCTGCAAAAAAATAACGGACTGACATTTGAGTGTCAGTCCGTATTTTGTTAGTGATTCTTCAATCGTTTAAGAGAATTACTGCTCTCTCTTCTTTCTGTAGTAAGAAAGAACGCATACGCCAGCCGCGGAAGTGACGAGGAGAATCAGAGCAAGAACTACGCTGGAGCCGGTCTTTACCGCGTTGCCGTCAGCCTTTACAGCACTGTCGTCGGTAGAGGAATCACCGTCAGCATCAGTGGGCTCTTCATCGGGAGTGGACTCGTCGATAGTAGACTGCTCATCAGAAGTGGATTCGCCGCTCTCAGTCGGAGCTTCTGTAGGCTCATCGGCAGGAGCTTCCGTGGGTTCATCGGTCGGAGCTTCTGTAGGCTGATCCGGAGTGGAGTCGGGAGTGTCTGTGGGCGCGTCGGTGGGAGCTTCCGTAGGCTCATCGGTGGGAGCTTCCGTGGGCTCGTCGGTGGGAGCTTCCGTGGGCTCGTCGGTGGGAGCTTCTGTGGGCTCGTCGGTGGGAGCATCCGTAGGCTCGTCAGTGGGAGCATCCGTAGGCTCGTCAGTGGGAGCTTCTGTGGGCTCGTCAGTCGGAGCTTCTGTGGGCTCATCGGTGGGAGCTTCTGTCGAAGATTCAGCCTTTACGGTAATCTTCGAACTGGTTGTATAGAATGTGCAATCAAGCTCTTCATCGTCGGGATCGGAGAGAACCAGCTCTTCACAGCCGATTTCATATGTAGCGCCGTCAGCGGCAGAATCAGAGACCTTGCAGGTGAATTTTGCAAGCGGAGTCTCAGTCTCAGAGGAATAGTCGCCAATACCGAAAGAAGCAAAGGTCAGAGAGGCGCTGTTGTAGTCAGCGGAAACCGCGCCGAGAGTTGCAGCGATACCGTCAACAGCAGCCCCTGTGATATACTCTAAGCCATCAGGGATGGAGAGAGTGATCTGGGTGCCTGCGATATGTTCACACGGACCGAGGGTCAGTGTGTATTCAACAGTATCTCCGGGCTTGACTTCTGTTTTATCGGGATAGGCATGTACGAGAGTACCGTTTTCTGCGAGAACAGCGGGAACCGCAATCGCGATCATAGTCAGCACTAACGCAACCGCTAACACGATGGAAGTGATTTTCTTGTTCATAAGAATCATCCTTTCAGTTTAGAATTTTCCTAACAAATTAATATCTATAAATTATATTTATAAAATATCCGAAATTAATAGAGCTTCTTGGTGCCGAGGACATGCTTGTACAGAGCGTTGACATCGCTGATCTTGATCAGGTTATCGTTACCCTTGATATCGGCACACTTGATAGCGTAGGGATCGGTGACCATCTTTTGTCCGAGGACATGCTTGTACATGACATTGACATCGGTGATCCTGACCTTGCCGTCTAAGTTCGCGTCACCCATGGGACAGATCTTGACATCCTGAGTGACCGCGGAAGATGAGACCTTGATCGTGTAGTCTCTGTCAGCGTGGTTTAACTTGGAGACGGTGAGAGTATAAGTCTTGTTTGCGTCGGCGCTGATGTTGTAATCGAAGGAGTTGCCGATAAAGGAAGTCTCAGAGACGGTCATGCCGGATTCCTTCAAGGTGAAGGTCACCGTACCGTTGGCGTCTAAGAAGCTCTCTGCTTTACCGCTGATGGTTACCTTCTTTGAGTCGACCTTCAGTGTCTCGGTCGCTTTGAAGGAAGAGTCCTTCACACTGTAGCTTCCGTCAATGATATCCTGATCGTTGACATCCGAGACATAGCGAAGATCGGACTTCAGTGTAACGGTACCGGCCTTCAGAACCTTGAAGGGAATCGTGAGCACCGCCTTCGAGGAGGAAAAGTCATATCCCGTAACAGAGGCGAAATTGACAACATAGCCGACAAGCCCGAAGGAGTTCTTTGAATCATAACGAACCGCGTATGCGGTATCGCTGACCGCAGGGAAAGCTTTGGATGCATTGTTGTTGAGCTCGGTGGTAGTGTAGCCGCTGAGAACGGTAAAGTCAACAGGCAGTTCAATCTGTGCGGATGATACCTTTGACTTTGAGTAACCAAGCGACAAGGTGTAGACGACCTCATCACCGACACTCGCGGTGTAAGACTTACCGTCAACGATAATGGTGGCGGTGGATGCCGCAGCAGACGAAACGCTGACGACGGTGATCACAGACACCAGAGTCGCGAAAATGAGGAGCAAGCTGATAATCTTTTTCTTCATATAGTATCCTCCTGTTGACCCGATTATTTACAATTATATAACCAAAGTTACAAAAATACAAGACTTTTTTCTAAAAATATTAAATTAATGTTATATTGTTCTTTTAAAGAATTACAGAATTGATATCTAATTTGACTTTGCAGCATTGGTTTTGGCAATTTTATCAGAAAAAATGCGGATTTCGGCAAAAGAAAAACTCTGATCCGCTGCAAGAATTCAGAGCTGATAAAATAGTTCTGCGTGATATTCCCATTTTTGACAGAATGTGTTATAATACATCATAATGTTATTTTTAGGGAGGGAGTTTTTTGGAACTCGCCGCAAAAACATTTCTCGATGAGATTATAGAATCGATCACACTCTCGAAAGTATTGATCGGTTTGCTGATCATTGTGGTTGGTAGCGGCGTTCTGATCGCTTTCAGAATCGCTTTTCGGAAGATCAGGACAAATTCCGCTTTTACCGATGACAAGAGTAAGCTGACCGCACTGACCGTGTCCTATCATATTATTCGTGTGGTCGTTGCGTTTTTGATTATCTTGCTGGTTCTCTCTGCATTCGGTGTCAATGTCAATTCGTTCATCGCCGGTATTGGTCTGATGTCCGCTGTGATCGGTATCGGACTGCAGGATTTTCTCAAGGATATCTTCTCGGGCTTTTTGATTCTGTTCGATAAGTATTTTCAGATCGGCGACGCGGTCGAGTATAACGGCAAGGACGGCATTGTGATCGCCTTCAATATCCGCACTACCAAGATCGAGTATCTTGACGATCGCTCCGTAATTTCTGTAGCGAACCGCAATATTTCTCAGATACGGCGCCTGACCCATCTGGTGGATATCGATGTCCCGCTTTCGTACGATGAAGACCGTAAGACGGTGTTTCGTGTGATGACTGAGATCGCTCATAAGATCTCCGAGACAGATGGGGTAGAGAACTGTGTGTTTAAAGGAACACAGGATTTTTCGGAGAGCGCGATCATCTACAAGATCCGTTTTTTCTGTGAACCGAACGATCGACCCGATATCCGCAGAGAGGTGCTTCGTATCATTCAGGATGAACTCGCCGAGAACGGCATCAGGATCCCGTACAAGCAGATCGACATCCATTCAAAGTGATTATTTAAGAGAGATAACATATGAATCATAACAGTAAGATCATCAGTAAATTATTCAGAAGCTCTGTTCTGAGCATTATCGCCGCGGCGATCGCCGCGATGCTCGGGATCGTGATCGACGGTATCATCATCGGCAGATTCTTAGGGACTGACAGCATGGCGGCGTACGGGCTTGTGACCCCTGTCGTCAACCTGACGACTGCCTTTTCCGGAGTTCTCGCAATGGGCGCGCAGGTGGTCTGTGCCCAGCATTTGGGCGCCGGCAGCAAGCAGAAGGCGAGACAGACCTTCTCGATGTGTATGGTCGTGACGATTGTTATCTCCGCTGTTCTGATGCTTTTGATATTCTTTTTCAGAGAAAATGTCTGCGTACTTCTCGGTGCGAGAGACAAGTCCGCCCATCTTTTGCCGCTTGTTTCGGACTATCTGCTCGGTATGATGTTCTCGATCCCTTCGGTTCTTCTGCTGTTTGAGTTCAACGCTCTGATGCGTCTTGACGGCGACGCAAACCGCGTCGTTGTCGCGGTCGTCGTGATGACCGTACTCGATATCGTCGGTGATATCCTGAATGCTCTTGTCATCAAAGGCGGTATGCTCGGTATGGGCATCACTACCTCGATCAGCTACTTTGTTGCTTTAGTGATCATGCTTCTGCACTTTACGAAGAAGGATATCATCTTCAAATTCTCTTTCAAGGGACTCAGACTCAAGGATCTCTCAGATATCCTTCTCACTGGGTCTTCCTCCGCAATGGGCTCTACCGCGACGATGCTCCGTAACGCGATCCTCAACCAGATCATGGTCGCGACGGTGCTCTCGAGTACCGCTGTCGCCGCGCTGAGCGTATTGAACACGATCATGAACTTTACTTCATCGACTATGATCGGTATCGGTATGACCTGCGCAATGATCGCCGGTATGATCCTCGGAGAGAAGGATCGCTCCGCGGCGCTCTCGCTCGTCAAGGTGACTGTCAGGACCGCTCTGCTGATCGGTGGTATCCTCGCCGTGGCAATCTTCCTGCTTGCGGATGTGATCGCCGGTGTGTTCAAGGGCGACAACGGTGAGCAGATGGTCGCGCTTGCGGCAAGAGGACTTCGATTCTATTCTGTCAGCCTGATCCTCTACGGAATCAACAACGCTTTTGTGAATTATACGCAGGGAATGAGAAGAATGGCGATCTCGAACATCTTCTGTTTCTTGGAGACCTTCGTCTTTATCGTTGTACCGGCGCTGTCGCTCGCGGGGATTCTCAGCACCGACGCTGTCTGGCTTGCTTTTCTGATCGGTGAGGGCTGTACCCTGCTCAGTATCATCATCTTCGCGGCGATCCATAAGAGAGGGATCCCGTACAGAATGTCCGATTATCTCTTCTTGAAAGAGCCGTTTGGCGCGCCTGAGGAGAATGTTTTTGAGGCCTCGGTCACCGATGAGTCTCAGGTGATTCCCGCGTCTGACGCTGTCAGAGAGTTCTGTGTCAGCAAGAACGCCGACCCGAAGCAGACCTATCTTCTCTCGCTGTTCGTCGAAGAACTCGGCAACAACATCGTCCGCCACGGCTTTATGAAGGGCAAGGGCAACGGCATCGATATTCGCGTGATCAGGGAAGAGGAGGGTTTTACGCTTCGCTTCAGAGACAACTGCAAGGCGTTTGATCCTACCGAGTGGATCAAGCTGCACGAAAGCGATGATCCTACCTCAAATATAGGCATTCGCATGGTATGCGGTATGGCAAAATCCGTCCACTATGTCAGCGCGATGGATCTGAATAACCTGACGGTATCAATTTGATATTCCACATAAAAAAGTACGGCGAACTGCAAAATCCGCCGTACTTTTATTATGCTTGATTATTTCATTAAATCATATAGCTGATTCATCATTTATATAATGATCAAGCCTGTTTGCCGACGCTGACGACAATGGTGACATCACTGCCCTCGGGCAGCGTTGCCCCGCCGTCGGTATAGCTGATGATATTACCTTTTTCAACGGTATCGCTGTATTCTTCTTCGACGATACAGTGAAGTCCTAAGACGGTCAGCAGATTCTCTGCTTCCGCGCCGGTGAGGACGCCCATATCCGGAACCTGGATGCCTTTTCCTTTGCTTTTGACAACTTTAACCTCTTCGCCGGCTTTCAGGACAGTTTCTGCCGCTGTATCCATCTTGTCGACATAACCCTCGGGGGTCTTGTTTGAGAAGCGCTCTCTTGAGACGACCATTGTCAGTCCCGCGTCATTGATCGTTTTTTCCGCTTCTTCGATACTTAGTCCCGTGACATCGGGTACGGTGATCTCGCTCGCGGCGCAGCCGGACAGAACAGCGATGATCAGAAACGCTGACAGGAGAACTGCAAAAGCTCTCTTTAAAAGTTTGTTTGTTTTCATGACAGTACTCTCCTTTAACAGAAAATTTGATGATAACAAAAAGCTGTCGTAAATCTCAACGATAGCTGAAAATCAGATTATTTTACAATCGTCAGAATATCACTGAATCCGGTGACTTCAAAGATCTCGTCGATCATCTGATCGGTGTTCGTGATCTTCAAAGTACCGTTCTTTGCGTTTATCTTCTTCTGGGTTGAGAGCAGAACTCTCAGTCCGGCGGAAGAGATGTAGTTAATCTGTGAGAAGTCGATCTCAAGAGCTTCGGCGGTCTCGATCACCTTTTCGATTTCAGTCTGCAGCTCGGGAGCAGTAACGGTATCGATCTTGCCGATAGGGGTGATGACTGCCGAGGAGCCTTTTGAATTTGTCTTGATTTCCATAACTGTATCCTCCGTTTGATATTATCTTAGTTTAAGTATATCAAATAGTTTTTTAAATGACAAGAAAAAAGTGCCGACAATTTAATATATATATTTCGATTGTGCGTTTTTATTAAAAGAAATGTAGGGCAAGGTGTGGGTAACTTGCCGGATTTAAACAGATTGCGCTCTCGCTCAGCGCATAAATTTTATCTCTAATCAGGAAACAAATAACTTCACATTTAAGAAAATTTTTTGCAGAAAGCATAAATGTATGCTATACTCATGCTACACCGCTTATCATCTCTGAATTTTGCGAATACCCCCAGCCGATTGTCTATAGGCAGTTCATATCGTTATTTGAAGAAAACATCAAGGAGGTACTGTTGTGGGGAGAACATTTTTCGCTTTAGGCTTGTTTCTATTTTTATTAGGAGTTATTCTTGTTATTGTTGCTCCGATCGGAAAGAAAAAGAATAAACGCTGTTGTGCGCAGACACAAGGAGTGCTGAGAGAGATCCGGGAGCGGTATGATACTAACGGCAGACTTCCAAGCATGCACATTTATTCTTACTATGTAAACGGCATCGAGTATCAGCTGAAATCGACGGCTATCAACCCAAATGTAAGCAGGGTGGGAGATCAGTGTCCCATCTGGTATAATCCGAAAAAGCCGCAGGACGCGCTGGAGTATCGTTCCAATTCTAACAAGCTCTTCAATATCCTTCTTATCATCGGGATCGTGCTGCTTCTTTCACCGATTATTCTGGCTGTTCTATCCGCCGCGCTTCAAGCGAAGTAAGTGCTGTTTCATCAAGGCGGATCGTCGGTATCAAAAACTGAGCGATTTTGTTCATAGACTACTTATTCTAATTCTAAAAATTCAACGCCCTGATAATCCGGCTGTAGTCATAAACCGGATTATCAGGGAGTTAATTACTAAATCAGATGAATATGCCTTACTGATGCGAAAAGCTATCTTGCTTGTTGCCGTTTACGGGAACGACGCCGCAGATATGCGCTCTCCCTAAAAATGATTCATTGAATCATTTTTACCTTCGTACTTCAGCGATTGCGTGCTTCGTCCTCGGCACAGTCGCCTTCGATCCCCGTCATCTGCTCTGTTTTGTCTAATCATATGAGCGGAGAGTATCTTAAAGATATTCTCCGCTCATATTAATGGAGCAGATGATTCCGCTTTATTTGGAGGTGACAGTGATTTCGTCATATGCCGACACCTCCTGACTGACAGAGATCATCGCCACGGGCTAAAAACAGTCCGCCGGACTGTTTTCTTAACGCCCTTTCGATTCCCATCATCATTCCCTATGCTCCAAATAAAAAAGGCATCCAACAGGGTGCCTTTTTATTTGGAGCAGATGATGGGAATCGAACCCACACGGTCAGCTTGGAAGGCTGAAGTTCTACCACTAAACTACATCTGCGTATTCATTTGTGGTAGTTATCATACCACATTATCTCTCGTTTGTCAAATAGTATTCAACGATATTTTTACTGTATAAAGCTGTCTTTCACGGTTCATAATAACAGCGGAGGCGTTATTATGAAAAGATACAAAAGAAACAGATCGGCGGATCGCGCAGGATTCTATGTCGCACTGTCCATATGCCTGATTGCCGTGGGCTTAGCGGTATGGTCCGCGTATACGAATTTCAGCGATCTATATGATACCGACGACACATATACCGCGACATTAACGAGTCAGACAGAGACCTATCGTCAGGTCTCGCAGGATGTCACCGGTGTAACAGAAGAAGAGACAGAGGGAGAAGAGCCGGAGACCGCTCCCGAGCCGGAAGAACCTACCCGCAAGGGCAAGAGCATCACGCTCTATGAGAGTCCGACAGACACCGCTGAGGAAGAGTCCGAAGAGCCTGACGCAGAGTCTGAGCTTTCATCTTTGCAGGCGGTATTGAAGGTGACCGATTCTCTTATCTATCCGACCAAGAGCCACAGTGTCCTCAAGCAGTACAGCGAAGATGCGGTCTATAACAAGACGATGGGGGACTACCGCCCGCATACCGGTTGCGATTTTGTCGCTGATGAGGGAGAGGCGGTCTACGCGATGTGCGACGGCGTGGTAAATAATATTTCTTCTTCAGAATTATACGGAATTATTGTTGAGGTAGAATCCAAGAATTTCACTGTGTACTATTGCGGACTGTCAGGTGAGCTAAATGTCGAGAAGGGAGAGACACTCTCCACCGGCGACACCATAGGAGCTGTCTCTGTTATCCCATGTGAATCAGAGGATGAATCTCATGTTCACATCGAGATCAGGGTAGGGGACAAGCTGATCGATCCGCTGAGCGTCATCAATTCCTCTGACTGAGCATATATAATGTAATAGGGAACAGATGATAGGAATGATCCGTTCACTTCTTCACGATTCCTTCTTACCACTTATTTGAATATACTGCCCTCGATTCGTTTTTAGGGGCAATATCAAACAGACGCCGAAATCAATCATCGGCGTCTGTTGATATTTATACGATATAATTATCTGATTTTAATGTAGTCGATGATTAAATCGACGATCTTGTCCTCCGACAGCTTGGAAGAATCAATGCACAGATCATAGTTCTCCGCCATACCCCATTTTTGACCGGAATAGAAGCTGTAGTAGTTGGCTCTGGATTTGTCGGTCTTATTGATGATATGTTCTGCTCTCGCTTCGTCGATCCCGTGCTTCTTGATCGCTTCCTGTTTTCTGTAGTCCATGTTCGCGTAGATGAAGATCTTGACGCAGTTTGGATTCTCTCTGAGGACATAGTCCGCGCACCGGCCGACGATGACGCATGATTCCTTCTCGGCAATCTCCTTGATGATCTTGTGCTGCAGGATATAGAGTTTGTCATTGACCGGAAGATCTCCCATCGCGGAGAATCCCGAACCGAAGCTGTACAGTCCCATCGAGAGAGAGTAGAGCAGAGAGTTCGCCGCCTTTTCGTCAACATTCTCGAACACCTCGGGACTGATCCCGCTCTCTTTCGCAGCGAGGGAGATAAGCTCTTTGTCATAGAATTTGATATCGAGCTTTTTGGCGAGCTTCTCTCCGATTGCTCTTCCGCCCGAGCCAAACTGTCTGCCGATCGCGATGATGTATTGATCCATAACCTGAAACCACCCTCTATTGTGTTATTACATATATAATACCACAAAATGAGAGATTGTCCATTACAAATTTGTAATTATTTGGTTTTATTTTAAAATTATCAGAATATGTGTTGCAAATTCGAACATTATATATAATAATGTTAAAAAAGCCACTTATAATCTCGTTCGTTGAAAATGCTATTTTTGCATCAAAGAATTATAAGTTTCAGTAAAAAATAAGAAGAAAAAAACTTGAAAAAATTTTAAAATTTTCCTTGACATTTCGGGACTGATATAATATAATATCAATTACGCTGAGTGAATGCGGTTACACTGTTGTAAAGGTTAATTCTCTCAGTGAAAAAGGACCTTGAAAATTAAACAACAAAGAAAAGAGACCCGTAATTACTTTGAGAGCAGCCGAGCCGAGAGGCTTGGTGAGTACTCAAGAAATT
>CAJOII010000022.1 GCA_905234535.1 uncultured Ruminococcus sp. | reverse complement strand
TTTCACAAATTCATTATACCACAAAAGGCACATAACCGCTATCTTTTTCGGTTATGTGCCCTTTTGTTTTTACAGGTCTGTTTTTTCACAGCCCCTTTTAATTCTTCAGTTCTTGTCCTGTAAGCCTTGATCAGAATACCAGCATACCGTTATCATCATATCGGAAATTCGGTCCCCAGGCAACCTCCCAGTAGTAACCGTCTAAGTCTGCAAAGTAAGCGTGTTAGCCTCCCCAAAATACACTCTGAGGTTCTTTGACGATTTTGCCGCCGGCTTTTCTGACCAGTTTGATTATCTGATCGACATCGTCCTTGTGCTCTACATTATACGCTAAGGTGATGCCGCCGAATCCCTGTCCCTGAGGCGGGTTGTCCTCGCTGATATCCTTTGACAGCAGATCGAGAGGATACAGCTCGAACTTGGTTTCCGGAGTGTTGAAAAAGCACACCGGTGGGTTATCCTCGTTACAGTTTGTCTGAAAACCCAACTTGTCTCGGTAGAACCGGATAGCCTTCTCCATACTCTTGACACCCAAACATATACATGTGATTTTGTTCATTTTGTTCCTCCTGTTATATAAATCATTTAATGCTGTTGATAGTTGCATTTTTAAGTTTCCATTGTAATGCCTCTGATAATATATTTGATATCAATTCGCTTTTTCCCTCGGTATACAGGGCTCTGTCAGTCGGATACATAAGAGAGAGCTTGAGTTTTAGCCTTGCGTATTCATCAGATTTTTCTTCATTTGTGTTGAGATAATCCCTGAAATTGATATAATCATTCCATTCTTTTGAGCCGTACAAGACTACATGGATGTGGTGGGTCCTTGTATCTTTTTCAAAATCGCCTTTGACAAACAGTAACTGCTCGGGTCTCTCATCAAGTCTGAATATGATTTCCGCTTTTTCAAGGTTACCTTTCTTCAGCAGTACGGCGTCAAAGTCTTTGACACCGACAGCAATATCGATGATCGGCTTTGCGGGGATCCTCTTGATCGATGTGCTTCCGATATGCTGAACATCAACGGCGGTTTCATTCAGAAGACTTTTAATGATTTGAATCGTATCCTCGGCAGCAGATTCCCATTCGATTTGATGCTCTTCGAGATATACGCTGCCCCTTTTCATCCCTATACTCATATAAGCCTCACAGAATAATAAAAGTTAGAATGATTATATCATAACCGATTTTGTGAAGCAACAAGAAAAGTGATCTGATGATAAAATATGCGTTGTATATTCTTTTTTCTTGTGATATAATCTATATAATTATTGCCCCAAAACGGTTGCACGGAGATGTAAGGAGGGCTTTCGATGAAAGAAATCACCGTACAAGCTGTACTGCAGAATATCGAAGTCGTTACCGATTTTATCAACGCTGAACTGGAGCTTCTCGATTGTCCCATGAAGGCGCAGATCCAGATTGATGTCGCAATCGATGAACTCTTTTCAAATATCGCGCGGTATGCGTATGGTGACTCAGTCGGAGAAGCTACCGTTCGGATCGGTGAGGAAGAGGATCCTCGTCGGGTCGTGATCACCTTCATCGACAGCGGAGTCGCCTTCAATCCGCTTGACACTGCTGACCCCGATACCACTCTCAGTGCGGAAGAACGGGGTATCGGCGGACTCGGTATATTTATGGTTAGAAAAACGATGGATGAAATGGATTACTCGTATATAAGCGGTCAGAATGTCCTGACGATCAAAAAGAAGCTATAAGGGGGGCGGCTCAGTGGATAAAAGTAAATCTAATAAAGAGAAGATCAATCCGGTCAGGATGATCAGAACTAATATCGCAGTGAATATCGTTCTGGGCATCGTGATCATGCTCCTGATATTCGGCATTATAGCGAATATCATCAGCTATAACCGTTTTTCGGAAGAATTTTTCAACGAATACAGCGAGAACGCGTTCCGTATCGCAAGAGCCGCGGAGAGCTATGTCAATCCGGACCAGCTGGACGATTACCTCAAGATCAGCGGCGATTCGCTTGACTATCGAAAGACATATACCGATATGACTACACTGTGCAATAATGTCAACGCGCAGTTTATCTATGTGATAGAGGTTGATACGACAGACTATAATCACATTACTTTTGTCTTCAACACCGTGAACAAGAACTCAGGCTTTGAGCCGTATGAGGTCGGCTTTGTCCGAGAGACCACCAACGAGGATTATAAAGAAAAATATCGAAAACTGTACAACGGTGAGTCTGACGAAGAAACCGTTATCCGTGATCAGGGACTGATCGAATCAGGCTCTCATATTACCGCGATGCTCGCTCTGCACAGAAAGGACGGCAGTACCGCAGGTATTCTCTGCGTACAGCGCCAGATGGACGCTTTGACCAACTCCAGACAGAACTTCTTTATCAGTATCACGGTCGTGACCGCGTTTCTCGCTGTCGCTGTTTCGCTGATATTCAGTATCTATCTGAGGCGTTCGCTGATAACTCCTATCCGTCTGATCACAAATGAGACCAAGCGCTTCTCCGCAGATCCTTCTCCGTCTGAGAACGCACTTTCCGACTCCATCCGCTCGCTCGATGAGATCGGGGTACTCGCAAACTCTGTTGACAAGATGGAGCGGGAGACCCTCGATTATATCGGCGATATCACCGCGATGACCGCCGAGAAAGAGCGTATCGGTACAGAGCTTGAGGTTGCATCCGCGATTCAGCAGGGGATGCTCACCTCGGTATCGCCTCAAAGAGTCGAGTTCGATATTGCCGCTTCGATGACGCCGGCAAAGGAAGTCGGCGGCGATTTCTACGATTTCTTTATGATCGATGACGACCGGCTCGGTATGGTGATGGCGGATGTATCCGGCAAGGGGATCCCCGCGGCGATGTTTATGACCGTAACCAAGGTGTTGATCAACGATGCGGCGTTTGCGATCTCTTCACCTGCCGAGATCCTCAGATTCGTCAATGAACGCATCTGTCAAAACAACAAAATGGATATGTTCGTCACGGTATGGCTGGGGATCTTAGAGATATCTGCCGGTACCGTTACCGCCGCGAATGCCGGACATGAGTACCCGGCGATTTATCGAAGCGGAAAGAGCTTCTCGGTACTCAAAGACAAGCATGGTTTCGTTATCGGCGGTATGAGCGGGATGAAATACAAAGACTACACCATCAAGCTCGAAAGGGGCGACAGTGTTTTCCTGTATACCGACGGTGTATGTGAGGCTACAAACAAAGATGATGAGCTGTACGGGGAAGAGAGGATGGTTAAAGCGCTCAACAAATCCCCGGACGCGAAGCCCTCAGAGATTCTTCAGATCGTCAAGGAGGATGTCGATACCTTTGTCTCAGACGCGCCGCAATTCGATGATCTGACAGTTATGTGTCTGAAATATTACGGAAAGGATCAGTGATCGAATGGATATATTTGAGCAGTCAGTAGCCTTTGCGCTTAAGGCGCACGAAGGACAAACAAGAAAGAACGAGGATACACCTTTTATTCTTCATCCCTGTGAGGCGGCGTCTATTGCGGCTACATTGACCTGTGACAGAGAGATCTTAGCTGCTGTCATGCTTCACGATACCGTTGAGGATACCGATACGACCATTGATGAAATCAGAGAAGTGTTCGGCGACAGAGTAATGAAACTCGTCGCAGGAGAGACTGAGCCTGCGTATGAGGATCTCCCGAGAGAACAAAGCTGGAGGATCCGCAAAGAAATATCACTGGATGAATTAAAAAAAACCGATGATATCGGCGTGAAGATCATGTGGCTATCCGATAAGCTCGCGAATATGCGCGCTTTTCATCGTCAGTATCTTGCTGAGGGCGACAAGCTGTGGAGTAAATTCAATCAGAAAGATAAATCTCAGCAGGAGTGGTACTATCGCACGGTCGCGTCTTTGCTGTCTGAGTTTTCTTCGACAGCGGCGTATAAAGAATATGCAGCATTGGTGGATATTGTTTTCGGAGGGTAGTTATGAATACAAATGTAAACGGAAAGAGTCTGACCTTTTTTTAGAGGGACATATCGATTCGTCAAATGTCTCTTCTTTTGAGAGTGAGATCATGAGGTTCATCGAGCAGTCAGATTCCGATTCACTGATACTGGACGCGGATAAACTGGAATATATCAGCAGCGCCGGACTGAGAGTGATTTTAAAGCTCGGAAAACGGTTCGGCGACGCTGTGAAGATCATCGGCGCGCAGCCCCAGGTGTACGAGATCTTTGATATCACCGGCTTTACGGAGATCGTCACCGTGGAGAAGGCATACCGGACCTTTGATGTGACCGGATGCGAGCTGATCGGCGAAGGCGCCAACGGTCTTGTCTACCGCGTCGCGAACGATACGATCGTCAAGGTGTACAAGAATCCGGATTCGCTTGACGATATCAAGAGAGAACGAGAACTTTCGAGAACCGCATTTATCCTCGGTATTCCCACCGCGATCCCGTACGATGTGGTCAGAGTAGGGAACACCTACGGTTCCGTTTTTGAGCTTCTCAACGCGAAGAGCTTTGATGAGCTGATCAGAGAAGACGAAGCGAATATCGACTTTGTCGTATCTCAGAGCGTGATGATCATGAAGACCATTCATACTACCAAGGCGCCGGAGAATCTTCCTCATCAGCGAGATACCGCTCTTCAGTGGGTCCCTATGGTGACGGATTATTTCACGCCCGAACAGCATCAGAGGCTCAAGAAGCTGATCGAGAACATCCCGGAAGAGGGGATGATGCTTCACGGTGATCTTCACATCAAGAATATGATGACGCAGAACAACGAGACCCTGCTGATTGATATGGATACCTTGTGTACCGGGCATCCGATTTATGAGCTGGCGTTTATGTTCAACGCGTATAAAGGCTTCGGCATCGTCGATGATAAAAAAGTATCTGAATTCTTCCATATGCCCGCTGACACCGCCTACCGCATTTGGCGCAGGACTCTTTCGATGTATCTTGATACAGAGGACGAGACTGTTCTGAATGAAGTGGAAGAGAAGGCGTCTTTGATCGGATATCTTCGCATTATGCGCAGAGTTATCCGAATGGGGAACGATAGTACAGAAGAAGGCATAAAGCTGGTCGAAGCCTGTCAGAAGAGACTCTGTGAACTGATCGAAAAGTATGATACACTTACATTTTAATGAAGAAAGCCCGACAAAACTGTCGGGCTTTTCTAAACTTTGTTACTGTATATCGTCTGCTAAGATGTAGGTGGTTTTCCGGATGATGCGGGTGTTCTTTCTTTTGAACATATTCTGCAGCATCGCGTAGTACGAACCGGGAGTCCTCAGACTGGAGAATGAGATCGCGTCGATTCCGGATTCGGAGAGGATCCAGTCCGCGACATGAACACAGTTGGTGTTGATGCCGAAGTAGCGGCGGAACGGGCCTTTGACCACGGTGTATACCTTACCGCCGACATCTCTGACGATGTTGCTTGCGGGATCGTTCAGGTCCCTGCCGTCTTCTCCTTCTTTGAGAGCCGCTTCGTATCTGCATTCGAAGAGCTCGCTGTTCGAGAGGATTTCATCGATCCTCTTCTGCACGGCTTCGAACTGTTTCTGTGAGAGCGAAGCTCCGAAACCGATGACATATTTCTTCTGATAGTCAAGGCAATATTTAAGATAGGGGATTTTAGGCACGATGATAAAGGTGCCCTGTGAGACAAAGCCGCCCATTTTATCCTTGCTTGAATCATATGTGCCGTAGGAGTAGATCGTGTCTCCTAAGGCGAGATCGACATGGCCGAACTTGTTGGCGCCCTGTGTTGTCAAGTGCACCAGGATCTCCATGTTGACAGTGCTCGGATCGGTGCTTTCCTTTTCTTCGACGATCATGCCGCTTTTTACTTCTCCGGTCTGAATCTTCTTGTTGATATCGCTGATCATATTCGCGGGCTTGACGGCGTTGATGATATTCGGCAGCGCATGATGAACGCGTCTTTTCGTTCTGTTTTCATCCATATCCGCACGAAAAACCGACGCAAAGAAATCGCCGAACATGGTGATCGAGTAGATGATCAGATAGATACCGGCTACAGTAGACAGCAGACCGAAATTGTTGATCGGATGCGCCACAAGAAAAATACCGAAACCGATGCATATAATCGCCGATATTGCGTTTCTGACAGCGCCCTTATACTTATTGGCGATACAGTTGATTGTGATGAGCAGACGCATGATCCCCATCAAAAGAGATACCGCGCCGACAATGATACTCGGTATCACCGCAAAGATGTCCTGACTGTAATCATAGGCGAAGAGAATGATCGCCGCGCTCCAGCACAGAGCGAATGCGAGAATTCCTTCAGGATACTTTCCTATCCTGACGCACTGGATCAGTCTTGTCGTTCCCCATACGACCAGAATACCGATCAGAGCGATAATGATCAGATCCTCTACCAGCTCTACAGGCAGGATGATCACCAGAACACCGAGCAGAAAGAGCCCGATCGCCGCGAGCAGCGTCAGAAAGGCGAGTTTACTTTTTACTTTCATAACTTTCATATGATCACCTTGACTTTAATAAAAAATACAATTCCGGATTGTTCTCAGTATATCAAATATCACGGTTTTTGACAAGATAATACAGAACAATACTTTTCAGTGTCGAGGAAACAAATTTATTTTTCAAATATAGAATTTTATATTGCGAAAAAATTTGACTTATGTTAAAATATGTCAGAAAAGAGCGGATAGGGAGGCGGCATATTATGAATAAGAAAGTCGTTATTATCATTGTTGCCGCTGAATTTCTGATTCTGCTATCGGTCATTCTGATCAAGGTATTTGCGCACGGAAGCTTCGGCAATGCCTCATTGGTCATCGGGACAGAGAATGCGTCTGCCAATGAAGTACAGTCTTTTGTGACCGAGCCGGAGACGATACCGAAAGAATATGTGATCGAGGATGTGTCGGTGCTGTCACAAGTGGAGCTGAAAGCGGGCTGCGAGACCTATGCCTGTACGATGCTTTTGCAGACCCTCGGATTTGATATTGACGAATTCACCTTTGCAGACGAGTATCTTGAGATCAAAGATGTATACTACGGTGAGGACGGCAACCGCTACGGTCCCGATATGAACAGCGCTCACGCCGGTGATGTCTATACCGGATGGGGCGTATACGCACCAGCAATGGCTAAATTTATGAACCGGTATCTCGATACGCAGAAGACGGATCTCAGAGCGTATCCGCTTGAAGGTGTCGCGCTTAAGACCTTGTGTGAGGATTATATCGTTAACGATATCCCCGTGATGGTGTGGGCGACTACCTATATGGATGAACCGTATGTCAAAGATACATGGACGGTCGACTATGTTGATGAAAACGCTAAATTTGAGATCGGCGACAGCTTCTCATGGATGATGAACGAACACTGTCTGGTGCTGATCGGATATGATGAAGAGAACTATTATTTTGCCGATTCCTGCGCGGGAGATATCTCCGTGTTCGAGAAAGATCTCTGTACAGAACGCTACGAACAGCTCGGAACTCAGGCGATCGTTGTTAAATAAGACGATCAGACGGACTTTTCCTTTTTTGGAAAGGTCCTTTTTATAAAAAATCCAAAAAATCTTAAGAACACTATTGACAGTCATATGATCTTGTGATATAATCATCCAAACTCAAATAAAGAGGTGAGATAATTGTATGAAAAGCTGATTCCTGGAACCTCGATTCCTTTCTCAGAAGATCAGCGCAGCTTCTCGTATTTTCTCCCGCTGATCCAGGTGACCGACGGACTGACGCTCTCTCAGGTATGCACGATCACCTCACTCGAGACATCGACGATCCAGAACTGGGTGAAAAGAGGTTTTGTTCCCAGACCTTTGAACAAGAAGTACCGCGAAAGACACCTTGCGCGCATTCTGCTGATCTCCGCGCTGAAAGATACGATGCCGATAGACAGAGTGGGGGAGCTCCTTTCTTATATCAACGGAAACACCGAGGACGAGTCTGACGATATTATTTCTGAGGAAATGCTCTATGATATCTTCTGCTCACTGTCTTCGAAGCTCTCAGATCAGATTCTGTCAGAGGATGAGGTCTATCAGCTGATTGAGAAAGAATGTCAGGATTATGAGCCGCCTGATGTACATTCACTTTTAAGGCTCAGACAGGCGCTTGCGGTAATGCTTTACGCATATACCGCGGCAATATTCAAGAAGAAATCCGAAGAAGAGTTTTCAAAACTCTCAGAAATCAATTGAGGTGTACTATGGATAACAATGTCAATACTGAAACAAAGAAATTTTCCGCGAAAAAAATCGTGATCCCTGTCGTGATTCTGGTCTTTGTCGCCGTCGTACTGTTCAACGCGGTCACGATCGTAGGGCCCGGTCATACCGGCGTTGTCGTGACCTTAGGTAAGGTCAACGAGGGTGTACTGCAAGAGGGCGTTCATTTGAAGGTTCCCTTTGTACAGCAGGTGGTTTCGATCGATAACCGTATTCGAAAGTTAGAGGTCAACACCGAGGCTTTCTCCAAGGACCTGCAGAGCGTCAACACCGTTCTTGCAATCAACTACCGTGTTGATACCAAGAAGTCCGACAGCATCTACAAGAACATCGGCGCGGACTATGAGAGTGTTCTGGTAACCCCTGCCGTCAACGAAGTGTTAAAGGCGATCACCGCCCGATATACCGCGGAGGAGAGCGTGACCAACCGCCAGCTGATCTCCGACGGACTTGTCGAAGGCCTCAACGGCAAATTAAACGACATCGGTCTGTATATCACAGATGTCAATATCATCGACTTTGATTTCTCTGAGGCGTTCATCACAGCTATCGAGGAGAAGCAGGTCGCTCAGCAGCAGCTCTTAAAAGCAGAGACTGAGAAGCAGACCGCGATCACCAACGCTCAGGCGGAGGCCGAGGCGATCAAGATCAAAGCGGATGCCGAGGCAGAGGCGAACAATATCGTCAGCAAGTCCCTGACCGATCAGGTGATCGAAAATAAGAAGATCGAGAAGTGGAACGGAGAGCTGCCCAAGGTCACCGGCAACACCGAGAGCTTAGTCGATGTCGGCAGCGTTACCCAGTGAGGCAATTATAATGGATAAAATTCCTGTTGATGTAACACAGAGAGAACGGGAGAACAGCCGCGTAGAACAGTCTCCTTCCGATCAGATCTATGAGGTCTACGGCGGGATGAATACTTCTTCCAGATCTGTCCTTACGGTTATCTTGACGATATTGCTGATAATCTTCTCGATTCTGTCAATGATATTTGCAAAGTATTATCTTCTCATTATTTTTGTTCCGCTTCTGATCATACTGCTGATATCTGCTGTGGTACGATCATCTTCCAAAAGAAAATATACACAGATAAAATCTTCAGAGAATATTGAACCGATCTTTAAAGATCATAAGGAGTGATGAAATGACAATATTCTGGCTTGTACTTGCGGTCGTGATGGCGATCTTGGAAGGCGTCACCGTTCAGCTGGTTTCGATTTGGTTCGTAGCGGGCGCTGTTAGCGCGTGTATTGCGTCATTGATCACGGACAATATCCTGATTCAGATCGGCGTATTTGTCTTAGTAACTGCGATCGCGCTCATCGCTACCCGTCCGATCGTCAAGAGGCTCAAAGAAAAGAAGAAAGAGCCGACCAACGCCGACAAATATATCGGCCGGACCGGTGTTGTGATTGAGAAGATCGACAACAACTCCGCTCAGGGGCTGATCAGAGTCGGAGCCTCCAAGTGGACCGCCAGGTCGGTCGACAACACCGTCATCGAAAAAGATCAAAAGGTAAAAGTCCTCTCTATAGAGGGTGTCAAATTAATCGTAGAATCAACTGATAATTCTTTTGTAGAACAATAAGAAAGGAAAATTACTATGCCCGGAATTCTCGGATATGTTATTATCGGTATCATCGCACTGGTTGTGCTGATCATCATTGTCAGAAATATCAAGGTCGTCCCTCAGGCGCACGCCTTCGTGATCGAGCGCTTAGGCGCATATCATCAGACATGGGGAACAGGTCTGCATCTGAAGATCCCCTTCATCGACCGTATTTCCAAGAAGGTCTCTTTGAAGGAACAGGTTGTCGACTTCCCGCCCCAGCCGGTTATCACACGAGATAATGTTACGATGCAGATCGATACGGTCGTCTACTTTGAGATCACCGATCCTAAGCTCTACACCTACGGCGTCGAGCGCCCCTTGGACGCGATCGAGAATCTGACCGCGACTACCCTGAGAAATATCATCGGTGACCTGGAGCTTGACTCTACCCTGACCTCCCGCGATACCATCAATGATAAGATCCGCATCATCCTTGACGAAGCGACAGACGCGTGGGGTATTAAGGTGATCCGTGTCGAGCTGAAGAACATCCTCCCGCCCAGAGAGATCCAGGACGCGATGGAGAAGCAGATGAAGGCTGAGCGTGAGCGCCGTGCGCGTATTCTTGACGCGGAAGGTGAGAAGCGCTCTCAGATTCTCGTAGCGGAAGGTCTTAAAGAATCCGCGATCCTCAAAGCTGACGCTGTGAAAGAGACAAAGATACGTGAGGCTGCCGGTGAAGCGCAGGCGATCTTAGAGGTTCAGAAGGCGTATGCCGACGCTCTGAGGATGCTGTCCGAGGCGAATCCCTCCGATAAGGTGATCGCGCTCAAATCCTTAGAAGCACTGCAGAAAGTCGCGGACGGCAAGGCTACCAAGCTGATCATCCCTTCCGATATGCAGAATATCGCGGGGCTTGCGACTTCCGTCAAAGAGCTTGTCACAGACGCCAAAGAATAATTGACTGCTTTAAACACCAAAGGGGAGAGCGTTTGCTCTCCTCTTTCTGCATATATCAGAAAAGATTGAAATATTCTTCTAATCGTGTTATGATGTATCTGTAAAAGAGTAGGTGATAGCATGTTTCGTGAATATCAGCGAATATATGAAAAAGTGAAAATCGGACAGGAAGCTGTGCTAAAGGAAACGGCAGAAGACGAGATCTATTATCGCAAGTTCATCCCAAAGGACAGATTGATCCTCTTGGGAGGAGGCCATGTTTCCTTAGCGCTCGAGAGGATCGCGCCGATGTTGGATTTCTCGGTGACAGTCGTCGATGATCGGCCGGCGTTTGCAAATGTTGCGCGTTTTCCCGATGCCGATGAGATTGTCTGTGATTCCTTTGAGAACGCCTTGTCCGATTTGAAGATCAGAGAGACAGATTATGTCTGTGTGCTGACCCGCGGTCACAGATGGGACAAAGCGTGTGTGACACATATCCTCTCCGGTACGATGCCGTACTACCTCGGCATGGTCGGCTCGAAAAAACGGGTCAAAGGGCTCAGAGAGACGCTTCTCAAAGAAGGATTCGATCAGGAGAGGACCGATGCCCTCCATGCGCCCATCGGTATTTCTATCGGCGCGATCACAACCGCAGAGATCGCCGTATCGATTTTGGCGGAATTGATCGCGTGCAGAAGAGCGAAAGATACGACAGATGATGTCGAGTATCTGCATCAGACAAATACCGATATGGATATGCTTCGTTTCTTATCCGAAGAGGGTGATGCGAAGGCGATGCTGATGGTGCTGTCGTCCTCAGGCTCCACGCCGGTCAAGTCCGGCGCGATGATGGCGATCGACGCTCTTGGCAGCTCATACGGTACCATCGGCGGCGGATGCAGCGAGGCTGCCGCTATGGCGCGGGCGAGAAGGATCATCGGTACCAAAACGAAAAAGATTATCGAGGTAGATATGTCCGATGATGAGGCTGCCGAGAACGGTATGGTCTGCGGCGGCAGTATGCGCGTTCTGATCGAGGATATTTACGATACAGATGAGGTGTGATGATGAAACTGACTGAGATTATCAATAACGGAAAATATAATTTATCATTTGAGGTGTTCCCGCCGAAGGCGGAGACATCTTTTGAGAGTGTCCGCAAGGCGGTCGATGAGATCTCCGCGCTAAGACCGTCGTTTATGAGTGTGACCTACGGCGCGGGAGGAGGCACCAGCCGCTATACGCTCGATATCGCCAAGGAAATCAAGGATCGCTATGATGTTCCCACCCTCGCGCATTTGACCTGTGTTTCTTCTACAAAAGAGACCGTCAGAGGAAAGATCGAAGATATCAAGAGAGCCGGTATCAAGAATGTGATGGCGCTTAGAGGTGATCTGACGCCTGAGCTTGAGTCCTCAGATAGATCTCTGTGGGATTATCGTCACGCGGTGGAGCTCGTGCGCGAGCTCAAGTCCTGTGACGATGATTTCTGTATCGGCTGCGCCTGCTATCCGGAGATCCATCCCGAAAGCCTCGATCAAAGAGAGGATATCCGTTATCTCAAAGAGAAGGTAGACGCGGGATGCGATTTTATGACCACCCAGATGTTCTTTGATAATAATCTGCTCTATAATTTCTTATATAAAATCCGCGAAGCAGGGATCACGGTGCCGGTTATCCCCGGCATCATGCCGATCACCAAAGCAAGTCAAGTGGAGCGTGCCGTCAAGCTCTCCGGCTCCTTTATGCCGGTCAGATTCAAGTCTCTCGTCGACCGTTTCGGCTCTGATGACGACGCGATGCGCGACGCCGGTATTGCGTACGCTACCGATCAGATCATCGATCTGTACGCGAACGGCATCAGAAATGTCCATGTCTATTCGATGAATAAACCTGATGTCGCGGAAGCAATCTTACATAATTTGAAAAGCATAGTCGGAAAATGATCAGAAAAGTGATTTTTGAAGGACCAAAAGTAAATTATAAAGAAGTACTCCGTTATGCCCGTGCAAAGGACTCATACGATGAGTACGCTTCGCTTCTCGATGAATGTATCAGAGAAGCCGGTGATTTGCTCTCCTACAGGATCTGTTATGATCGTTACGAGATAGTCCGATCATCGGATTTTATCCGGTTTTCTGCGATTGAGACCTCGTCGGATACCGTCAAAAAAGCGTTATCCGGCTGTGACGAGATGATCCTTTTCTCAGCGACAGTCGGCTCTGAGATGGATCGGCTTATCCTTCGATACAGCCGTACCTCTCCATCTAAGGCACTGATGCTCTCAGCATTGGGCACAGAACGGGTAGAGAGCCTATGCGACGCGTTTTGTGAACAGATCGGAAGAGAACTTCAATCTGAGCAAAAGTCGCTTAGAAGACGCATCAGCCCCGGTTACGGCGATATTCCGCTCTCTATGCAGAAAGAGATATTTGCGCTGCTTGACTGTGAGCGAAAGATCGGACTTACACTGGGCGAGAATCTGTTGATGTCCCCGTCTAAGTCCGTCACCGCCTTGATGGGAATCGGTTCTAAATGATTTTGAATAAATAAGAGGTCATTATGAATATCAGAGAATACTTACAAAAGCATATTGTGATACTTGACGGAGGAATGGGTACGCTGCTCCAGGAGAAGGGCCTTTCACCCGGTGAGCGGCCAGAGAGATGGAACATCACTCATCCTGAGATCATCACCGGGATCCACAGGGCGTATTTTGACAGCGGTTCGAATGTCGTCAATACCAACACCTTCGGCGCAAATCTGCTTCACTTTGACAGAGAAGAACTTGAAAGGATCATTTCTTCTGCGGTAGATAACGCGAAAAAAGCGCGTGAACAATCATCTGCTCCTCAAGAGAAATTTATCGCGCTTGATATCGGACCCTCCGGCAGATTGCTCAGTCCGATGGGGGATTTTGACTTTGAAGAAGCCGTAGCGGTATTTGCTGAGACGGTCCGTCTTGGAGTTCGTTATGGTGTCGATCTCATCATGATCGAGACGATGAACGATAGCTACGAGACCAAGGCGGCTCTGCTCGCGGCGAAAGAGAACAGTGATCTTCCTGTATTCGTATCGAACGCCTACAGTGAGAACGGCAAGCTGATGACCGGCGCGTCTCCTCAGGCGATGGTTGCGCTGTTGGAGGGCATGGGCGCTGACGCGATCGGCGTCAACTGTTCATTCGGCCCCGACAAGCTCGCTCCCATCGTGAGAGAGTATCTCAAGTTTTCCTCCTTACCGATCATCCTCAAGCCGAACGCCGGTCTCCCCGAGAGTATCGACGGTAAAACAGTGTTTAATATCTCATCCGACACCTTTGCCGGGATCACTGCCGATTTGGTCAAGGACGGCGTGCGTGTCGCGGGCGGATGCTGCGGCACGACCCCTGAGTATATCAGAAAACTTTGTGAGGATATCGGCACTGTCACACCCTCTTGTGAGAAGAAGGATCTGACGGTCGTTTCATCCTATTCTCACGCGGTAACTTTTACGGATGATCCGATTCTGATCGGAGAGAGAATCAACCCGACAGGGAAGAAACGCCTGAAAGCTGCAATCAAGAGCAATGATATCAACTATATTTTAGAAGAAGGTCTGCGCCAGCAGAGCGCCGGCGCTCATGTGTTAGATGTCAATGTCGGACTGCCGGAGATTGACGAGCCGAAGGTGCTCGAGGAGGTCATCTGCGAGCTGCAGGCGGTCGTTGATCTTCCGCTGCAGATCGATACCTCCGATCCTGTCGCGATGGAGAAAGCGCTTCGCAGATATAACGGCAAAGCGCTGATTAATTCTGTCAACGGTAAGAAAGAGTCGATGGATGCAATCTTTCCCCTTGTGAAGAAATACGGCGGTGTGGTAGTCTGTCTGACATTAGACGAGAACGGGATCCCCGATACCGCTCTTGGTAGAGTGGAGATTGCGAAGAGAATCATTGGTACCGCTAAAGATTACGGTATTGATAAAAAGGATTTGATCTTTGATACCCTCGCGATGGCTGTCAGCGCCGATAAGAACGCGGCTTTGACGACGCTTAACTCCATGCGGATCATCAGAGAAGAGCTCGGTGTCCACACATCGTTGGGCGTGTCAAATATCTCGTTCGGCCTGCCGAAGCGGGATATCGTTACATCATCATTTTTCATCTCCGCGCTGGACAACGGTCTTTCTGCCGCAATTATGAACCCCTTCTCCGCTGAGATGATGAAGGCATATTATAGCTACCGTGTCTTACACGGCCTTGACGAGAACTGTTCTGACTATATTCGATTTGCCGGACTGTTAGAAGGAGGGAGCGAGACGGTCCGCGCAGGGGAGAAGAGTGATTTTTCATCCGCTGATACATTAGAGCTTTCTATCAAAAAAGGCCTCAAGGACCAGGCGGCGTCGATTACTGCCGGGATGCTTCTTGATATCGAACCGTTAACGATTGTAAAGAAGCATATTATCCCCGCGCTCGATGAAATCGGCACTGAGTACGAACAGGGTCGGGTATATCTTCCGGGGCTCTTGATGAGCGCTGAGGCGGCGAAATACGCCTTCGAAGAGATCAAGAAGGTGCTCTCGAACAGCGACAGCGGTTCCGCCTCAAAGTGTCCCTTTGTGATTGCAACCGTCAAAGGCGACATCCACGATATCGGCAAAAACATCGTTCGGTTGCTGCTGGAGAATTATGGGTTTCAGGTGTGTGACCTTGGAAAAGATGTCGCGCCCAATGTGATCGTCGACAAGGTGCTTGAGACACACTCACCGCTTGTAGGGCTGTCCGCCTTGATGACGACAACGGTTCCGTCAATGGAAGAGACGATCCGTCTGCTCAGAGAGAAAGCGCCGTTTGCCAAAGTTGTCGTCGGCGGTGCGGTGCTGACACAGGAGTACGCCGATGCGATCGGCGCAGATCAATACTGCAAGGACGCGATGGATACGGTAAGGTATGCAGAAGAAGTCTACAGCAATCTATGAAAAAATACACATTTCCTAAGAAAAAACTGAATATAGACAAGCTCATCTCATACGGCTTTTGTGAGGATTACGGCCAGTATCGTTATTCTAAAGAAATATTGGATTCTCAGATGAGGCTTGAGCTGACGATTGAAGAAGACGGCACTCTCTCGGAGCGGGTGATTGACATATCTGTCAATGAGGAATATGTCCTTCATCAGATCGCTTCCGCCGAGGGCGCGTTTGTCGGAATGGTCAAAGAAGCGGTGGAAAACGAGATTCAAAAGCTACTCAGCAGCTGTTATGACGGCGATATCTTTCAGTTCTCTTAGACGAATCGGATCATAGATTTTGTGAAGAATTACTTTGGAGATGATCCTGAATTTCTGTGGGAAAAGTATGATGACTGCGCTGTTTTCAGAAGAAAAGATACTATGAAATGGTACGCTGTTCTGATGACGATCCCAAAGTCGAAACTCGGTTTTGACAGTGATGAGTCGATCGAGATTATTGATCTTCACATCTCACCTGACGAGCTTGACGCTCTTGTGGATGAAGAGCGCTACTTTCGCGGATATCATATGAATAAGCGTCACTGGTATACGATCGTTTTAGATGGTTCGATCCCGACAGAAGAGCTGTATGCGCGTATTATCCGTAGCCACGATCTGAAGTGAGAGGTTTTTATGGAAATCAGAAAAAAGAATATCGACCGCGGATCAGGCTTTGATTTCGGAAGAGTATCCGAGGATTATGCAAAATACAGAGATATTTATCCGCCTGAGTTTTATCAGAATATCGCCGACAGAGGGTTGTGCATCTCAGGTCAGACGGTTCTTGACATCGGCACCGGCACCGGCGTTCTGCCGCGGAATATGTACCGCTACGGCGCGCGTTTCATCGGAGCGGATATCTCTCCCGAGCAGATCGATAAGGCGAGAGAACTCTCCTTGAAAGAGAAAATGGACATCAACTTTCTTGTATCATCCGCTGAAGAGCTTCCGTTTGAGAATAACCGTTTTGATGTGATCACTGCCTGCCAGTGCTTCTTCTATTTTGATTCGGCGAAGATCGCGCCGATCTTTCACAGAATCTTAAAACAGGACGGAAAGCTCGTGATTCTCTATATGGCGTGGTTCCCGTTCGAAGACCGAATTGCTCAAAGGAGCGAGGAAATCGTGCTTAAGTACAGCCCTGACTGGACCGGAGCGGGCGAGACAGAACACCCTATTTTGATCGATGAGAATATCAGAAGATATTTTACGCTTACCGACAGCGAAACATATCGCCTGAAGGTTCATTTTACCCGTGATCAGTGGCATGGCAGGATGAAGACCTGCCGCGGGATCGGCGCCTCACTGTCAGAGGACGCTTTTGAGAGATGGGACAAAGAGCACTACGAAATGCTGAAAAATGAATTTTCCGAAGAGTTCGATGTACTGCACTATACTTCTATTGCGGTGCTGACAGCAAAATAATTGTGTTGTTATTCCGATACATTGTAAGAAAGTATTGACAAATGCTGATTTTTTGATTATAATATTAAGGCTATCGAAGAGACAGCAAATATGCGCCAATAGCTCAGCTGGATAGAGCAACTGCCTTCTAAGCAGTAGGTCAGGGGTTCGAGTCCCTTCTGGCGCGCCATTTGCGGTGGGATTAGCGTAGTTGGTTAACGCGCCAGTTTGTGGCACTGGAGACCACCGGTTCGAATCCGGTATCCCACCCCATACGACTCATTAGCTCAGTTGGCAGAGCACTTGACTTTTAATCAAGGTGTCCGGAGTTCGAATCTCCGATGGGTCATTGACCTCCCGAATTATCGGGGGGTTTTTTGTTTTTCTTGCACGAAAACAGTCAGGCTCATGCGTATTATAGGTGAAAGGAGGTTGTGATGGCTAAGCTCGGTACCGATGAAGCAGAAAGATTGATCATAAAATATTCTGATATGGTTTTCAGAATCGCGATTCATAATCTGAAGAATACAGCTGATGCGGAGGATATTACGCAGGATGTCTTCATCGAGCTGATCTCAAAATGTCCCGAATATAAAGATGAGAAGTACCTCAAAGCGTGGCTGATCAGAGTGACGATCAACAAGTGCAACAGCTTTCACCGTCTTTTCTGGCAGAAGAACCGAGAGAGCATCGACGACTATCTCCACTTAGAGGCTCCTGAGCATCAGGGCGTGATGGAGGAGATATTTTCGCTCCCGAAAGACTATCGTAACATCATCTACCTCTATTATTACGAGGAATATACGATCGCGGAGATCGCCGGGATCCTCAGAAAGAACCCTAACACCGTCAGCTCGTATCTGCAGCGGGCGCGAAAAAAACTCAAAGAGATATTATCAGAAGAGGGAGGATACTACGATGCGTAAAAATCTATACACACAGGCTGTAAATCAAATCAATGTGCCCCGAAGCACAGTTGAAAGTTTATTGTCAACGGCAAGAAATCAAAAGAAAAAGGAGAATATTTTTGTTATGAAAAAAGTATATAAAGGCTTGATCGCCGCTTCCTTAGCGGTGGCGATCCTTGCGGGCGGGATCTTCGGATTCAATCTTATGAATGTAAACAGTAAGAATTCATTTGTGCTGTCAGTCGGCGCGGCGGAGATCACGAAGGACAACAGCATCTCTGTTGAGAATAACGGAGATTTCGGCTGGTCATACGGTGACAGTGATGACGGGGTATCCTACAGTATCTCATTGCCGTTTGAGTGCCGCGGTGACGGGATCGAGACACTTACTTATACGCTCGACAGAGGTGTTTTCTCTGTCACGGGGCGAAAGGATAACTTCCCCGTGATCGACGGAGAAACCGTTCAGATTTCGGAGCATGTATCGGCAGGAAACTTCATCGCATATACAGATGAGGACAGAGCTGAGCTGGATGTGATATGGGATAAGGAGAATGGTGACCATATGTCCGATGAAGATCGAGAGAAGGAGCAGGAGATCCTGTCCCGTTATAAAGGAAATGCCTATTCTTCGTTTACGGTCTCGTATAACAACCAGCACCCCGACGGCTCCGCGTTCGGCTTCTGCGGAACAAGCGATGATCTGAATGAAGACGACAAAGCGTATCTTAAAAAGCATCACGACGATCTGTTTATTATTATTGACTCCGACGAACAGCTCAGCATGAAGCGCGCAGCGCTTGAAAAGCTGATCGGCAACACGATCCATGTGACCGCAAAGTTTGAGAACGGCTCCACGAAGACACAGGATATCAAGGTCAGCACCACGATCGGATGGGCGAGCGAGATATTCCCGGAAGAATACCAAAACGCTCAAGACGATATCAAAGATATGAAAGACTATAAGGATGTATTTATCACCTACTCCTTAGCATAAGAAAAGGACCGCTTCATAAAGAAGCGGTCCGATTTTTACTGTTTCTTTTGTTTTTTGATGACCTTGAGGCGAGAGAACTCTTCTCTGTCCTTTTCATCGAGCGCATCGGTGATGAACTTGACATCCTCTTCAAACTTCGGGATCATAATATTTTTCAGCGCGTTCGCGCGTTTCTGGGTCTTCTTGATCGCGACAGCAAGACGATAGACGCTGTTCTCGATCTGAGCGAGTTCTACGGTGAGCTCTTTCACCTTCTGGAATCGTGCGTACGCCTCGTCGAGCTTCGAGTTCGTCTGATACAGACCGTAGCAGAGCTGATTACTGTCGGGCTTCTCCATCCTGAGGATCGGGATCTCGACGCCCATGATACTGCGAAAGTCGATCTCAATGCTTTTCTCTATCGGGACGGTCTTTGATATCTCATCACAGAATCCGAGGGTGATGTTGGCGCTTTGGAGCGCTTTATATGCGTCAGAAAAGGAGGAGTCGATCGTAGACTGGATCTCTGTTGCTCTGTCGATCAGCGACATCATCTCGCGTATCAGAATATTTCTCTTTTTATCAAGAAGCTCAAAACCGACTTTTGCGAGTGCGAGCGACTTTTTCGTGCTGAGCAGGTTTCCTTTGGTCGGGACTGCCGACTGCGCCATATGATCCCTCCTTTCCTGAGATGATAAGGGGTGTTATTCTTTGAAGTATTTGTCGAGGATCTTGTCGTCGACACGGTCGAGCTCTGACTTTGGCAGGATATTGAGCAGCTTCCACCCGAGATCCAAGCTCTGTGTGATGGTGCGGTTCTCGTGAAAGCTCTGATTGATAAATGTCTCTTCAAATTCTTTACCGAACGCAAGGTACTTTTTATCGGTATCCGAGAGCTCTTCTTCTCCGATGACGGATGCGAGAGATCTCGCGTCGATCACCTTCGCGTAAGACGCGAAGAGCTGGTTTGCGAGCGCGGAGTGATCTTCTCTGGTGTATCCCTCGCCGATACCGTCTTTCATCAGACGGGAGAGAGAAGGAAGGACATTTACTGGAGGATACAGCCCCTGCGCCTGCAGGCCTCTGTCGAGTACAATCTGACCCTCGGTGATATATCCCGTCAGATCAGGCACCGGATGGGTGATATCATCGTTCGGCATCGTCAGGATCGGGATCTGCGTCACGGAACCCGAGGCTGAATTGATCATACCCGCTCTCTCGTAGATAGACGCAAGATCCGAGTAAAGGTAGCCGGGATATCCTTTCCTGCCGGGGATCTCGCCCTTGGAAGACGAAAACTCTCTGAGCGCTTCGGCGTAAGAGGTCATATCGGTCATGATGACCAAGATATGCATATTCAGCTCAAACGCGAGATATTCGGCAACAGTCAGAGCGCATCTCGGGGTCAGGGTCCTCTCGATGATCGGATCATTCGAGAGGTTTAAGAACATGACGACCCTTGACATAACGCCCGCGTTCTCAAAGCTTTTCTGAAAGTACTGCGCGACATCATTCTTGACGCCCATTGCGGCGAAGACGATGCCGAAGTTGGTCTCATCTGCGCCTTTGATCTTTGCCTGCCGCACGATCTGTACCGCAAGCTCGTTATGCTTCATACCGGAGCCGGAGAAGATAGGGAGCTTCTGTCCTCTGATCAGGGTAGCGAGCACATCAATGCTCGAGATACCGGTGTTGATATAGTTTCTCGGGTAGATACGGGAGACCGGGTTGATCGCGGTGCCGTTGATATTCCTTTTTATATCAGGAAAGATCGGACCGAGACCGTCGATCGGTCTGCCGGCGCCGTCTAAGACTCTTCCCATAATCTCTTTAGAGAGCGGCATCTCCATCGGTCTGCCTGTCAGACGGGTGGTGATGTTATCAAGACTGATCTGTCTCGTTCCTTCAAACACCTGAACGACAACTCTTTCGCCCTCGATCTGTACGACCCTACCTTGCCTCTTCATACCGTTTTGGAGCTTGATATCGACGATCTCCTCGTAAGAAACACCCTTGATGCCGTCTAAGAACAACAGCGATCCGTTGATCTCAGACGCGCCGACATATTCAATAATCATGGCATTTCCTCCTATGCTGATATACGGTTAATCTTTTCGTCAATCTCGTCGATATATTCATCAAACAGATCAAGTCTGTTGTTCGGAATATCGTATTTCATCTTGTAGAGCTTCTCGAACAGTCCGAGGGAGAGAATCTTTGAGATCGGGATATTCTGCGCGATAATCTCTTTTGACTTTTGATACAGGAACAAAATCGCCTTCATCATCAGCTTCTGTTTTTCGAGCGGGACATAGGTGTCTTCCTTATGAAACGCGTTCTGCTGTAAGAAGCCAACTCTGATGAGCTTTGCGATCTCGATAATCAGCTTCTGATCATCGGGAAGGACATCAGAGCCGATCAGCTTAACGATCTCCATCAGACGGTTTTCTTCCTGTAAGATCGCAGAAATCTGCTTTCTGTACTCGATGAACTCGTCGCCCGTGTTCTGCTGATACCACGGATCGAGGTCAGTAAAGTACTCTGAGTAGCTGTCCATCCAGTTGATGGCGGGATAATGCCTCGCATATGCCAAGCTCTTATCAAGCGCCCAGAAGCAGCGGGTGAATCGTTTGGTGTTCTGGGTCACAGGCTCAGAGAAGTCTGAACCCTGCGGGG
This sequence comes from uncultured Ruminococcus sp., assembly GCA_905234535.1. GTDB lineage: Bacteria > Bacillota > Clostridia > Oscillospirales > Acutalibacteraceae > Ruminococcoides. The sequence continues at coordinate 2,647 of CAJOII010000022.1, read as the reverse complement.
ATACCGCGCCGATGATCGTAACCGAGCCCTGCGCATCGGAGAGGGTCTCCACGCGTCCGGCCCTCTCATAGAATTCTGAGAGCCTTGAGGGGAGATATGCGGGAAAGCCTTCTTCAGCGGGCATCTCCTCCAGTCGACCGGAGATTTCTCTGAGCGCTTCTGCCCAGCGGGAGGTGGAGTCTGCCATCATCGCGACATCATAGCCCATATCACGATAGTATTCCGCAAGAGTTATGCCGGTGTAGATCGACGCTTCTCTCGCGGCGACAGGCATATTGGATGTGTTCGCAATCAGAACGGTTCTGTCGGTCATCGGTCTGCCGGTTTTGGGATCGATCAGCTCAGAGAATTCCTGCAGTACCTGGCTCATCTCGTTGCCGCGCTCGCCGCAGCCGACATAGACGATGATATCGGCATCGCACCACTTCGCAAGCTGGTGCTGTGTCATTGTTTTGCCGGTGCCGAAGCCTCCGGGGATCGCGGCGGTACCGCCCTTAGAGACAGGGAAGAGGGTGTCGATCACTCTCTGGCCGGTGATCAGAGGGACTGTAGGAGTCAATTTTTCTTTGACAGGTCGGGCGGTCCTGATCGGCCAGCGCTGACAGAGCGTCAGATCGTGGGTGTTTCCTGATGCGTCTTTGATACTTACGATTGTGTCGTTCAATTTATATTTTCCGTTTTCTGCTGTTTTGATGACAGTACCGGAAAGATTCGGGGAGAGGAGAATCTTATGCAGGATGATATCTGTCTCCTGCACGGTAGCGTAAACCTCACCGCCCCCCAGCGTATCGCCTACTTTGACTGAAATGGTGACATCCCATTCTTTATCGGGATTCAGAGGAGAGACAGATGAGCCTCTCTTGATGAACGCGCCTGCCTGCTTCTCGATCTGAGAGAGCGGGCGTTCGATACCGTCAAAGATATTGTTCAGGATACCGGGGCCGAGTAATAAGCTCATCTGAGTATTGCTGCCGTAGATTGGGTCACCGGGTCTGAGCGAGGTGGTATCCTCATAGCACTGGATAGTGGTCATATCGGAGCTGATGCCGATGACCTCGCCGATCAGGCGTTCTTCGGAGACATAGACCATCTCCATCATAGAGAGAGAGGTCGCTCCTTTGACGGTGACAACAGGACCGTTGATTCCGTAGATTTTGTTTTCCATTGTTATACCACCTCGAGAGCCGATTTTTCAATGAAGTGTTTCATCGCGTCATTCAGTTTCGCCTCGTAGGTATTATCCGCGATAATTCTCTTTTCCTTGCAGTATCCTTTCAGCCCGCCGAGTTGGATCGAGCTGTCTTCTTGGACAGAAGAATTTCTGATGATACCCTCGATCTCGGAACGCATATTCATATCCTTGGATGAGAGATATACAACAGACGCGGCGCCGCCGAAAAATGCGTCGAGTTCCTCGGAGTATTCTAAGAGTTTCTCGCGATATCTTTCGGTCTGAGTGAAAGCGGTGATCCTCTCTTTGACAGCGGTTTCGATATCAAAGATGATTTTACGCCTGAGAGAGAACAGCTCGACTCTTGCCTTTTGTTCCTTCTGAGCATATTCTGTGAGGAGCTCGATCTTCTTCTGACTGATCTCATTTTGAATCAGCTTGTAGGCGTCCTGAAGACCTTCTTCCGTCGCCTGTTCAATTTTCTTTTTGCGGATCTGCTCCACTTCTTCTTCGATCTGCGCTTTCTGTCTTTGCGCATACTTATCGATCGTGTTAAGAAAGTTGGAGGTTTTGGTGTTCTGATTCATATTGATTACCTCGAAGGGTCGGTTTTATAGCTTGATGCCGATGGCTTCCTGTACATATCCGGTGATCGAATCGCTGGTTCTGCCGTTGCCGTGACGGTCGGGAATCTCGATGATCAAGGGCTGCTTGAAGTTGAGCTTGAGATCATAGACAGTATCTCTGCACAGGTCGACAGCGGTCTTCGTCATCAGGATCACAGCGATGTCGTCGCTTTTCATCAAGGACAACAGCTTGTTTCTGACGGCATCCTCTTCATGCAGGACAACGCCTTCTATACCCGAGAGGCGCATTCCCATCAGAGTATCGACATTATCGCTGATAAGATACATTTTCATATTTAATACCGTTTTGGATCAAAGCGCGGTGATGATCATGATGGAGATGAGCATACCGTACAGCGCGCAGCCTTCGCCGAGCGCGACGAAGATGATTGACTTACCGAAGTTCTTCGGATCCTCGGAGGTCGCGCCGATCGCTGCGGGAGCGGAGCCTCCGACAGCGATACCGCCGCCGATACAGGAAAGTCCGGTAGAAAGACCCGCGCTGATATAGCCAAGACCCGTCGCGTTGGAAGCGGCAGCGTCGGCAGCCTGAGCCGCGGTAGAAGCGTCTGCCGCGTGAGCGACGATCGGCACGATCAGGCAGAACGAAGCTACGCCTAAGAACGAGAAGATCTGTGTCAGCACCGTTCTCTTCGGGCTTTTGCCTTTCTCGAACGACTTCATGCAAACGATGACAGAAATCACTAAGAATACCGCGGGAATAAACATACATAAATACTTTAACATAATACTAACCTCCGAAATCAGTTCATATTTTCAACCGTGACGGGTTCATATTTTCTGCCGTCTCCGATAAAGAATCTGTTAAACATCTCATAGTACTCAAGTC
>CAJOII010000021.1 GCA_905234535.1 uncultured Ruminococcus sp. | reverse complement strand
AGACTACCCTAAAAAGGGATAATAAAAGTTTTCCACAACCATTTACAGATAATCGCTTCACTGCTCATTTGCCATGCAAATTGTGCGGTGTTGCCTTAAGTATATTATGCAAATTTTTCCATTCTTTTTACTATTTTTTTGCTATCCAGTATTAACTGCTCAATTTCTTTGTCGGAAAATTCAGATGATCCTTTTTCTAGAATTTGATTTCTTGTTAAGTTTAATTTTTCTATTGTTTTTATATTTTGTGTTGACAATAAATGTATATCCATTAAATGAGAGATGTTATTATTGAAGTCTGTTTTATTGTCAATAGGAGATATCTGTATGGATAGTGCTTCAAGCTCTTTACAAAGTATAACTACCTCACGATATAAGTCATACCTTTTTGATAATTTAAATATACGAATATCTATTTTATCAATCAAAATTACTAAAATTGATGAAAGTAACGATATGAGCGAGCTCATTAGCCCAATATAATAAAATATTTTACTTGATATTTTTTCGCCAAAGAAAAAGTTATTGTTATTTAGAGATAAAAACAGAAGAATCAATGCAAAGAAACAATACACTCCCCCTAAAATTGAAACAGTTTTAAAATATTTATGAAACAATCTTTTTTGATAGAAAAGTTTTAAAGTGCTCTTTGCTTGGTTATCTAGTTTTAAAATTGAAATCATGTCATCTTGTGAAATTTCTTTTTCCTTTTTTGAATCTAAGACTTCATTAACAAGTATTTCTTTATACTCTTCTCCAAGTCTATCTACAAAATCACCAATTTGTTTATTAGATGAATTAGCTAACATTTTAATCCTCCCTAAACCTTAAAAAAATAGTTAATGCAATAGACGCTATACTAATCAAAAGGAACACAAATAGTAAAGTATGATTATTAGACATTTCGTCAAGGTCAAACATCCATCCAGCTACCGCAAATAAAATATTTGAAAGTAAGTTAAGTATAATGAATAATGCTTTAAAACGCTTATGAGGTTTACTTTTTAATTTTCTAACAGATTGAAATATAATATTTGCTGTTATTTCTCGTATATTACCATGTTCGCGTAAAGATGCTTCAGATCTTACAGCCTCATTCACTACATCTACTGCATATTTATTAGTGTATTCCACTAATTCTTTTTTTGCCGAATTTGTAAATCCATCAAGTTTTTTGTCGTTGATTGTAAATTTTACTTCCATTTCTTCCCCCTGTAAATCCTCATATATATTTTATCTTTAATTTGTTTTTGATTTCAAGACATAATGTGCATAAAAAATAAAGTATAAAATTATAAAAAAGAAACAGAAAAATATAAACAATTTTGTTAATTTATGTTATTTTCGAAATAATACGGTTTCTTTTTCGATAATCGAAATATTATTACGATTTGCTGATTTTTGCTACACTTTAAGGTATTATCTTAACGGAGGGGCGAAAACAGCAATGGCGATTAGAATTTTACTCTCCCGGAAGCTTGGCGAGCTCCGGTGGACGCAGGCTGACCTCGCACGAAAGACAGGAATCAGACCGGCGACGATCAATGAAATGTATCATGAGCTTAATGACCGAGTTAATCTTGTGTATCTCGATCTTATCTGTGAGGCTTTAAACTGCGATCTATCCGAGATAGTTGAGTTCACTCCGAATAAGACCTCTCGGCTGCCGCTGAATAAGCGTTAATGCTTGTTCCTTCAAACAAATACCACCATAGTGCCTTTGTGGTACTATGGTGGTACTGTTTTTTTATATAAGTTTTTTGATATGAAAAAAATAGGTGGAATTTGTGCTTTAAATAGATTTAGATAGAGAAAAAAACACGAACAAATACAGAATGTCAATTTCACCAGTTTTCATTTTCATTACCTTTCGTGTATTATGTATATTCCTAATATTACACAATTGAAATTGACAAAAGACGGTTATAATGATATATTATGAGTTGGATTATTATCAATTGAATGTATCAATTTTCCTGTATAATAATATATTATTAATGAGAAAAACTCAACTGTTTTTTGAAAAATTAGGAGTGATTTTGTTATGAAGCAATATAAAGTGGGAATTATCGGCGTAACCGGTATGGTCGGTCAGAGATTTTCTCTGCTGCTCCAAAATCATCCGTGGTTTACGGTTACCGCGATCGCCGCGTCCAAGCGTACCGCCGGTAAAACTTATGAAGAGGCAGTGAAGGACAGATGGGCGATGACTGCTCCGATTCCCGAGAATATCAAAGATATGGTGATCATGGACGCGTCAGAAGTAGAGAAGGTTGCCGCTAAGGTCGACTTTGTATTCTGCGCGGTTGATATGAAGAAAGATGAGATCAAAGCTCTTGAAGAAGCCTATGCCAAAGCCGAGTGCCCCGTGATCTCCAACAATTCCGCCAACAGATTCACTCCCGATGTTCCGATGATCGTACCCGAGATTAACCCCGATCACGCGAAGATCATCGAGGCGCAGAAGAAGCGCCTCGGCACCAAGCGCGGCTTCATCGCGGTCAAGTCCAACTGCTCTCTGCAGAGCTATGTTCCCGCGATCCACCCTCTGAAAGAGAAATATAAAGTCAACAAGGTCCTCGCCTGTACATATCAGGCGATCTCCGGCGCCGGCAAGACCTTTGAGCGCTGGCCCGAGATGATCGATAATGTCATTCCGTATATCGGCGGCGAAGAGGAGAAGAGCGAGAACGAGCCGTTGAAGCTCTGGGGTCATATCGAAGGCGACAGAATTGTCAACGCCGACGATATCTCCATTACTTCTCAGTGCATCCGTGTTCCGGTATCGGACGGACACACTGCCGCGGTATTTATGAGCTTCGGTGTTGAAGAAAAGCCATCAGTCGAAGAGATCATCGATATCTGGAACAACTACCAGGGCAGAGCGCAGGAGCTCTCTCTGCCGTCCGCTCCCAAACAGTTTTTACATTACTTCACTGAGCCTGACAGACCGCAGATCAAGTCCGAGAGAAACTTGGAGAACGGCATGGCGGTATCGGTCGGCAGACTCAGAGAAGATACCCAGTATGATATGAAGTTTGTGTGTATGTCACACAACACCTTACGAGGCGCCGCGGGCGGAGCCGTTCTGATGGCAGAGCTCTTGTGCGCGGAAGGCTACATAGACTAACGGAGGCATAAAGATGAGTAAACATATATTTACCGGTTCCGGCGTTGCGCTGATCACACCGATGCATCAGGATGGATCCGTAAACTATGAAGTTTTGGAACAGCTTCTTGAATTTCATATCGCAAATGGTACCGACGCGATCGTCGCCTGCGGCACCACCGGTGAAGCAGCGACATTGACTGTCAAAGAACACTGCGAGGTTCTATCCTTTGTGTGTGAGAAGGTAGCTGGCAGGATCCCTGTGATTGCCGGCACCGGCTCAAACGATACCAACACCGCGATCGAGCTCTCCAAATCCGCCGAGCTCTCCGGCGCTGACGCGCTGCTGTCGGTCACGCCTTACTACAATAAGACATCCCAGACCGGTCTGATCCGTCATTTTGAGACCATCGCTGACAACATCGATCTGCCGATGATCCTCTATAATGTTCCGTCCAGAACCGGCTGCAATATCAAGCCTAAGACCTACGCGGAGCTCTGCAAGCATGAGAATATCGTCGCTACAAAAGAAGCAAACGGCGATATCTCATCTGTATCACAGACCCGTTCTCTGTGCGGCGATAAGCTCGACATCTATTCAGGCAACGATGACCAGACTGTACCTTTCATGTCTTTAGGCGCGTTAGGCGTTATCTCGGTATTTGCGAACTTCTGTCCCAGGGAGATGCACGATATCTGTGAGCTTTGCTTAAACAATAACTTTGTAGAAGCGTCCAAGATGAACTTCCACTATGTAGAGCTGATGGATATTATGTTCTCGGATGTCAACCCGATCCCTGTCAAAACCGCGATGAATCTGATCGGTTTTAACGCCGGTGAGTGCAGGCTGCCCTTGGTTCCGATGAGCTATTCGGGCTATCACGATCTCAAGGATTGTCTTGCAAAATACAATCTGATCGGCAAATACGCTTAATTGAACAATCAGCAGACAGGGCGGCTTCGCCCTGTTTTTGCAGGAGGAATATGATGGTTAAGATATTATTAAACGGATGCTTAGGAAAAATGGGACAGGCTGTCTCTGACTGCGTTAAAGAGAGAGAAGATACCGTGATCGTCTGCGGTGTGGATATTGCGAAGGGGGAGAAGCCCTATCCGGTCTACTCCTGCTTTGTAGATGTGAAAGAAGAAGCTGATGTGATCATCGACTTCTCCAATCCTCTCGTGCTTGATGATATGCTCTCATTCGCGATAGAAAAGCAAGTTCCCGTGATCATTTGCACCACCGGTTTCTCAGAGAAGCAGGTAGAGCAGATCAAAGAAGCGTCTGCGAGGATCCCCGTTTTCTTCTCAGGCAATATGTCCTTAGGCATCAATGTGCTGATAGAGCTTTCCAAAAAAGCCGCCGCAGTGCTCAACGGCTTTGATATCGAGATCGTCGAGAAACATCACAACCAGAAGCTCGATGCTCCCTCCGGAACCGCGATGATGATTGCCGACGCTGTTTCTGTTGAACGCGAAAAAGCTCAGTATGTCTATGACAGACACGCCTATCGCAAAAAAAGAGAGAAGAACGAGATCGGCATCCATTCTGTCAGAGGCGGTAACATTGTCGGTGAGCACGAGATCATTTTCGCAGGACATGACGAAGTGGTCACCATCAGGCATACAGCTCAGTCAAAGGGAGTATTCGCCTCCGGCGCCGTCAACGCGGCTGTCTTCATCAAGGATAAACCTGAGGGGCTCTACGATATGAGCGACCTTTTAAAATAAAATATTCAACACCTCTGTTTTTGTTCATACTATAAAACAGAGGTGTATTTTTTATGGAAAAACAACTGATACTGTTGCCTTCTGTCACATACGCGATGAAGGCGAAGAGTATTCTTGATCAATATCATATAAGGGCTTATATACAGCGAACTCCGAAAAAGCTCGAGGTCAAATCATGCGGGTATTGTCTTTTTGTCCCGAAAGACAGCGACAAAGCGGAACAGATCCTCAGAAATAAGGGAATCCGAATCTTGGGCCGCGCAGAGCGTGAGGCGGTATGATTTATCTTGACAACAGCGCGACCAGCTTTCCAAAGCCGCAGAGTGTCATCTATGCCGCCGACAAAGCGCTCAGAGAATACAGCGCGAATCCCGGTCGCAGCGGACACAAGATGTCTATGAGAACTGCAGAGGCGATCTTTCACTCAAGAGAGAGAATCGCGTCATTTTTTCATTTGTCAAAAGAAGAGAATGTGATCTTTACTCCTTCGTGCACCTATGCGCTCAATACCGTAATCAAAGGTCTGCTCAGCCAAGGTGATCATGTGATCATCTCTTCACTTGAGCACAATTCGGTTCTGAGACCGTTGGAACGATTAAAGAACAGAGGTATCATCACTTATTCTGTCGCGGATGTATTTCCATGTGATAACGAAAGAACGATAGACAGCTTCAGAGAATGTATCAACGAAAAAACGCGAATGATCGTCTGTACCCACGCGTCCAATGTATTCGGTATCAGACTTCCTGTTGAAAGAATCTGCGCGCTGGCTCATCAGTACGGTGTTTTGTTCTGTCTTGACGCGGCGCAGAGCGGGGGAGTGCTGAATGTCGACATCCGTGACGCGGGATTTGATTTTGTCTGCTGCGCAGGACACAAAGGACTGATGGGGCTGATGGGCTCAGGACTGCTGCTGATCAATAACAGCACGATACTTGATCCGCTGACAGAAGGCGGTACCGGCAGTGAATCGTGGAATCTCAGCCAGCCGCAGTTCTATCCCGATCGGCTCGAATCGGGTACACAAAATATCCCGGGAATACTCGCGTTATCCGCCGGGATAGGATTTATCGATAAAATCGGAAGAGAACATTTGTACTCAAAAGAACTCAGGCATATTCAAATGATTTATAATTCTTTTAAAGAAAATGAAAACATTCAGTTATATACCGAATTTCCTGATGAACAGCACTTCGCTCCGGTTCTATCTTTCTCGGTGAAAGATAAAGATTCAGAAAGCGTATCCAAATATCTTGACCGATATTATTCCATAGCGACCAGGTCAGGGCTTCACTGCGCTCCGCTCGCGCATCAGATGATGGGAACAACGGAAAGAGGAACCGTCAGAGTCTCTCCGTCATATTTTACTACTGAAAATGAGATAAAAACGCTGATTAATGCCGTGCATAAATTTTCTAAATTGCCTTGAAATAATATACTCGCTGTGCTAAAATAAAAATAAGTAAGTTGAAATTAGGGGAATTTTCATTTATGGGCGATTTTCTATCTTCGGTAATGTCAACCATCTGGTCGACATTAAAAACTTTTCAGTTTAAAGACGCAGTAGATATTATCGCTATCGCGCTGATTATTTACTACCTTCTGAGGCTATTCCGCCAGTCGCGCGCGGGACAGCTTCTTAAGGGTGTTGTTATATTGCTGATCGCGTATGGAATATCTGCAATATTCAACCTGACGATGGTTAATTTTATTTTAAAAGCGCTGTTTGAATTTGCTATTATCATCTTTGTTGTTGTTTTTCAGCCCGAGCTCAGACAAGCGCTTGAGAAGCTCGGACATAATAAAACGCTGAAAAGTATTGTTTCGCCGAATTCTTCTTCTTCTCCCGGCTCAAACGCTAAAGCGGTCAGCGATGTATCCGATGCCTGCGCGGTTTTTTCAAAAGCCAGAACCGGCGCGCTGATCGTATTTGAGAGAGATTCGATCCTTAAGGAGATCGCCGACACCGGTACTTATCTCAACAGCGATACTTCTGTGGCGCTTTTCGGAAATATTTTCTTCAACAAAGCGCCGCTTCATGACGGCGCGGTGATCATCAGAGAGGGCAAGATTCTCTCAGCGGGCTGTATCCTTCCGCTGACGAAAACGAATGAAGTCAACTCTGATCTCGGTACCAGACACAGAGCTGCTCTCGGTATGAGCGAAGAGAGCGATTCGGTTGTTGTTGTTGTCTCAGAAGAGAACGGTATCATCTCGATCGCTGTCGGAGGAAAACTAATCAGAAACCTTGACAGAGAGTCTCTGTATTCTAAGCTCTCCGATCTTCTGATTGACGGAAGCGCCGAGAACTCTAATCTGCTTTCTGTATTATTTAAAAACAGAAAGGAGAAGAAAAATGAAAAATAAATCTTTGATTTCCCGTGTGCTGTCACATAACTGGGTTATCCTTGTATTATCGTTCATTATCGCGTTTGTTACTTGGTTTATTATCAGCGCAAATTCTCAGACAGAGACGAATGTCGTGATCTCCGATATCCCGATCGCGATTGAGCTCTCCGATGAAGCCCAGAACGACGGGTTGAAGGTCTTCTCCGGCAACGATGTCACTGCCTCCGTTGAGGTCACCGGAAACCGTGTCACGGTGGGTTCTCTGACATCATCCGATATTCAGGTGACCGCTAACCAGACCAGCTCGATTATCGGCGCTGGCACCTACACGCTCTCTTTATCCGCAAAGAAGACCGGCGCAAAGACCAACTATAATATTGTCTCTTCCGTTACACCCGCCAATATCACGATCTTCGTAGATAAAGAGAAAGAATCTACCTTTGAGATCGAGAATCAGTTGGTATATACAGTCGAAGACGGCACCTATGTCAACGCGTCTCTCTCTGTCAACGAAGTAACGCTAACCGGTCCTGAGACCGAGATCAGCTCGATCGATACTGTCGCGGTGATGGGAACGATCGAGGGCAGTCTGACCGATAATCAGACGATCCAGAAGTCTCTGATCTTTCTTGATAAAGACGGCAACGAGCTGGATCTTCAGCTCTCAACAGCCGATATTGATAAGGTGGATGTTACCTTCTCCATTTATCCGGTTGTTGATGTATCCCTGAATGTTGAGGTGCAGAACGCGCCCGCATCTTATCCTAAGATTACGATTTCTCCGAGCAGTATCAAGGTAGCGGGTCCTCAGGATGCGCTGAATGAGATCACAGATAACAAGTACACTGTCGGTACCATCGACTTCACTAAACTGACAAATGCAGATTTCTCCCGTTCTTTCGATATATCTTTGCCGAAAGGATGTAAGGTGATCTCCGGCGAGACGGCAGCGAAGGTCACGATGGATCTCAGCTCTTATGTCAGCTCGGTCGTCACCTGCAAGATCGCGTCTAATATTGATTCTTCAAAGTATAAGACTGATTTTGCGTCCACTAATGTTGATATCACGGTCTACGGCCCGAAGAGCCTGATCGAAAGCATCACCGCATCGGGGATTTCCGTCATCGCTGATTTTGATGGATTGCTCGATGATGTGACTTCAACTGTCTCTTTACAGGTTCCGCTGAACATCACGCTGACAAGCACCTATGATAAATGCTGGATATATGATTCATATACCGCTACCGTGAATGTTTCACCTAAATAAAATCAAGGCAGAAAGCTCTTACGCTTTCTGCCTTCACTTTTATGATCAATAGTAAGATCTCATGTATTTATACTTTTTATCTTTGAGAACACCTTCTTCGGTGTCGATGTCATTTTTATGATAATAGACACTGATCACTAACCCGATACTTATCAGGATAGAGAGTACGGATGTTCCTCCCGAGGAGAAGAACGGCAGCGTAATACCGATCACGGGAAGAAGTCCCAGCACCATTCCGATATTCACCACAGACTGTACCGCGATCATCGCGAACACGCCGACACAGATCATCTTTCCGAGATAATCTCTCGATGACATCGCGTTCATCATGATTTTGATGCAGATCAAAAGCAGGATCAGGAAGAGCAGCGTACAGCCGATAAAGCCGAGCTCCTCTCCGGCGACCGTCAGGATAAAGTCGTTCTCCTGTTCGGGGACGATTCCGGAAGCGACTCTCGCGCCCTTTTCGAGTCCGTATCCATTGAGCGATCCTGAAGCGACTGAAACCTTTCCCTGATATTGCTGCCAGCCGTAATTCTCCATCGCGTTGCCGTCGATATCAAAAATAGCGGTGAATCTCGCTTTATGTTCGTCATTTAAGATATAGTTCCAGATCAGCGGAACCCCCGCGGCGAGGAGCAGCAGCATGATCAAAAAATATCTCAGCTGTACACCGCCGACAAAGGTCATAATGATAAATATAAAAATGAACACCAGTACCGTGCCGTCGTCACCCTGCATATGGATCAGTACCACAGGGATCGCCATATGGATCACAAGACTCATGACGCCCAAAAAGCTCTTGAGTCTGTCTTTTTGATGCAAAAAAGTCATATGCTTGGAGAATGTGATGATGAACAGCACCTTGATGATCTCAGACGGCTGAAAGGACAGTCCGAACGGCAGGTTGATCCACGCGGTATCATCGGTACCTTCAACGGTCACACCGATAAAGAATACCAGTCCGAGCATAACGATCGAAATCATTGCGAACATCCACCACAGCCGCGAGATTTTCTCGTAATCAATGACAGAGATTATAACCGCCACAACATAGCCCATCGCGATCGCGAGCACCTGAGAGGTAAGATAATTATATTCATATGCTCTCTGCATGGAATGTATCAGAAAAAGGCTGTAGACTACCGCGGCGATCGTCAGCAGCCACAGCAGGATATCGGTTTTTGTAAAAAATTTTCCGATTCTTTTGAAAAAAGCTCTCAACTTCACACATCCTAATGATCAAAACGCATTTCATTTTCTCATTTATTATATAGAATTCGCCATACAATATCAAGTTTTAATTTCGTAACAAAATTTTTTATATTATCCCTGTGGCATTATGGGAGGTTGGGATTGTGTTACAATATGAATTTAGTAAAGACAGAAGAGATCGTAGGACAGCGGAGGATTATGATAGAATTAACTTCACATTCCGTAAAAGACACAGAAGAGATAGGGAAGAGGATCGCTTCTATATTAAAGGGTGACGAGATTATCGCGCTCTTCGGGGATCTCGGCGCTGGCAAGACTGCATTCACCAGAGGCTTGTGCGAAGAACTGGGTATTGATGAAGTCCACAGCCCGACTTTTGCGATCGTCAACGAATACAGCGGACGGTTTGTGGTCTATCATTTTGATATGTATCGCATCCATACCGAGGACGAGCTTTACTCCACCGGTTATTATGATTATCTTCAAAGCGGGATCATAGTGATCGAATGGAGCGAAAATATTGAGAGCGAGCTTGACGAAAGCGCTGTCAGGATCAAGATCTCTAAAACCGATGATGAGAACACGCGCGTCATCGCCATAGACGGGATGGATGAATATGCTGATACTATCTGTTGATTCTACCGCTACTCCTGCTTCTGTTTGCTTATATGAAGACAGGATTCTCGCGGATTACTTTATCAATACCAAGCTGACCCACAGCCAGACGCTGGTCTCTATGATCGACTCTGTTTTCAAAGTCACCGGCAGGAGCATGGACGAGGTCGATCTCTTCGCCGTGAATAACGGCCCCGGATCCTTTACCGGTGTAAGGATCGGCGTCTCCGCAGTTAAGGGAATGGCATACGCCGAAGATAAGCCCTGTGTCGCGGTCTCCACTTTGGAGAGCATGGCGTACAATACGCTTGACTTTGACGGCATTGTATGCGCCTGTATGGATGCAAGAAGGAATCAGGTTTATAATGCGCTGTTTCGCGTTAAAAACGGTACAGTGGAGCGTATCTGCGATGACAGAGCAATCTCTGTTGATGATCTCTTATCAGAGCTTGAAGGAATTGATGAGCGGATCTGTCTGCTTGGAGACGGAGCTAAGCTTGTCTTTGATGCTGCGAAAAAAGTTGAACGCATTTTTCTTGCTTCGGAGAATATCCGATATCAGAACGCGTCCTCTACCGCATTGATCGCTTCATTGAAATATCAAAAAGGTGAGATTCTGAACAGCGCGCAGATAACTCCCTCATATCTTCGTCTGTCTCAAGCTGAGAGAGAACGACAAAATCAGAAAGGATAAACGATATTATGATCGCTTTAGGCTGTGACCACGGCGGCATTAACCTCAAGAATGCTGTTATCAATTACTTAAAAGAAAATAATATCGAATATAAAGACTTCGGTTGTTACAGTGAAGAAAGCGTAGATTACCCTGTTTTTGCTTATAAGGTGGCTACTGCTGTTGCCGACGGTGAAGCGGAGCTTGGAATCCTGTGCTGCGGCACCGGCATCGGTATCTCGATGGCGGCGAACAAGGTCAAAGGGATCCGCGCCGCCGTCGTATCGGACGAGTTCTGTGCCGAGATGACCAGACGCCATAATAACGCGAATATCCTCTGTATGGGCGGCAGAGTGATTGATGAGGAAAAAGCGGTCAAGCTCGCCTCTATCTTCCTGAATACGGTTTTTGAAGGCGGAAGACATCAGAAGCGAGTCGATATGATCACTGATATCGAGAACGGCTCTTTCAAGTTATAATCAGTCAATCATTATTTGAAAATATAAGAAAGAAGGAATTATGATGAACAATCAAGTTACTGTTTTTGACCATCCGCTGATGCAGCATAAGCTCGCGATCCTGCGTGATGAGAATACCAGCACCAAAGAGTTCCGCGAACTGATCTCCGAGATCTCGATGCTGATGTGCTATGAGGCCACTCGCGACCTTCCTTTGCAGGATGTCAACATCAAAACGCCGATGGCGCCGATGGTTGCGAAGAAGATCGCCGGCAGAAAGCTCGCCTTCGTTCCGATCCTCAGAGCAGGCTGCGGTATGCTTGACGCGATGCTCACCTTAGTACCCGCTGCGAAGGTCGGTCATATCGGTCTCTACAGAGACGAAGTCACCCATAAGCCTGTTGAGTATTACAACAAGCTCCCCGGTGATATCGAGGAGAGAGATGTATTTGTCCTGGATCCTATGCTTGCGACAGGCGGTTCCGCAGTTGACGCGATTGACATCATCAAGCGTTCCAACCCGCGCTCGATCAAGTTCCTTTGCATTATTGCCGCTCCCGAAGGCATCGAAGCGCTCTCAAAGGCGCACCCCGATGTTCAGATCTTCTGCGCAGCCAAGGATGAGAAGCTGAACGAAAACTGCTACATTCTGCCCGGTCTCGGCGATGCCGGCGACCGCATCTACGGCACCGATGTCGTGGGTGAGGTTTCGATCGACAAGCGCGGCAGCGCCATCAAGCTCCCCGCAAAAGCAAAATGATCAGACGGCTGATTCCTATTCTTTGCTGTATTCTGGTTTTCGGATTGCTGTTGAGCGCTTGCTCTGATTCTGAGAAGAGGGAAGACGGCAGAAAGTATCCGGTCTATTCCGACGACGGAGTCCTTACGGGATACGAGAGAGAATTTCACAATACCGAAGGGCTGCTCTCCCGTCTTGATGTCTTTGACGCTGACGATAACTACGATCACTATGTGATTTATGAGTATGATTCAGATCAGAGACTCATCAAGGAATCCACCTACGGCGCCGACGGCATCGGGAAATTCTACTATGAGTATGAATACGATGACAACGGCGAGAAAAGCAAAGAATCCTATGTTACCATGAGTGACGGCTACACCATCACACTTTTTGAAAACGGTGTGATCTCAGAGATCTATCGCTATGACGCGAAGGATAATCTGATCTCTCACGAAGTCTTTTCAAAAAGCACATCGAACGAAACATAAAAGTGACCGCATCCGAGATTTTCGGGTGCGGTCTTTCATAATCGTTATCTTTTACAGTTCTTTTCCGCAGGAGGAACAAAACTTGCTCTCAGGAGGATTAGCGGTGTTGCAGTTTTGGCAGATCTTCGCGTCTTCTCTGTCTGCCCAGTCTACTGCTTCATTGACGCCTTTTTCAACGGTCTTGACGACTGTCTTGCCTAAGTCTTTGAACGCGTGACCTAAACCTTTGCCGGTTTCTTTCCAAGAATCTTTTAAGCTTGAAGCCATAATAACAATCTCCCTTTATCGTTTTTTATTATTATATCTTGATCGGATAGGAATGTCAAATTAAATATTGAATTTATGAATCCGGTTGTGCTATAATATCTGTACTTCAACATTTATTGTGGTTCAGGTGTACATATGAAACCCAAATTTTTATCGTTAACCAAAATCATTATCATCGCATATGCCGTGTTGGTCGTTGTCAGCATCATCGTTTCACTGAACCTTCCAGAGAAAGAGGCTATCAGCGATACTGCGTCCGCGGCACAACCGGAGACTGTCACCGAGGCTGCTACTGAGCCGGCTAATACCCATTATATCGAAGGTGTTCCCGTGATCGCTCAACAGACGCTCAGCTCGGGATGCGAGACCTATGCCTGCACGATGCTCTTACAGTATCTCGGCTTTAAGATCGATGAGGTTGGTTTTGCGGATAACTATCTGATATGCAGCGATATCTACTATGATGATGCAGGCAACCGCTACGGTCCCGATATGTATTCCGCTTTTGCCGGAACTCCGTATGAGGGCTATGGGATCTATGCTCCTGCAATGGCGAAATCGATGAACAGCTACTTGAACTCTCAGAAGTCCTCTTTAACAGCATATCCGCTGGACGGACAGTCCTTAGAGAGCTTATGCAAAGAGTACATTGATCATGATATCCCCGTCATGGTGTGGGGAACGGTCGACATGGCGGAGCCGTATGAAAAAGCGTCCTGGACGGTCGTATACACCGACGAGAACGCGAAATCACAAAAGGGCGACACTGTCTGGTGGCTGCAAAATGAGCACTGTTTAGTTCTGATCGGCTATGATGAGGAGTACTATTACTTTGCTGACTCCTGCGCGGGTGATGTCTCTCAGTTTGAGAGAGCTCTCACCGAAGAGCGCTATGAGCGTCTCGGCACTCAGGCAATCGTCGTAAAATAAAAAACATACGAGCGTTACAGAAAGTAGCGCTCGTTTTCTTTATCCGGATGTCCGATGGTCCACAGTACCTTGTCAACCTTTCTCGGCGTCCAGTAATTGATGTTGTTTGCATGATTGAGTTTGTTCGCTTTAACGATCATGATTCGTTCCATATCGAGCGCATCACTCAGAGTGATCTTATCAGGATTAAATGATCGTTCAAATGTCTTTGTCTTATTCAGCGCAACTGCTGCAAATTGGTCGACCGTTCCGAAGTGTTCAGGATACAGAATAGACAGCAGACCTGACGCACCCGCTGTTCCGAGACCCTTGATCAGCATCGCGATCTTAAAACCCAGCTCGATATCCGATGGGGTAAAGGAGAACAGCGCGCGCCGAATCAGCGAGAGCTCTTCCATATGATCCCGATAATATTCCAGATGCTTGAGGTTGTTCTTTAGCCATCTGCCGTCGGTATATTTCCACGGATAATACTTTTCTTTAAGAAAAGTGAAGAACTGTTCATCAGAATGGATCTTCAGCTCATCGAATTTGATGTTCTCGATCTCTTCTTCAATCTTTCGGGTAGCGTTCGGAACATAGTGAGAATATTTCTCCTGCTCAATTTTTTTCCAGTCAGCGTGTTTATTTTCAGACCATAAGTTCATCAACTCACCTGCTCTTGTCGTAATGATTTATTTCACATCAATAAAGTCCACTTAAATACACAAGACAGAGGTACCATAATGGAGCCTCTGTCTTGCTTTGGCGGAGACGGTGGGATTCGAACCCACGAGCCCGTGAGGACTACCTGATTTCGAGTCAGGCCCGTTATGACCACTTCGATACATCTCCGTATTTATTTGCAAGGACTATTTTACTTTGTTTTCTTCGTATTGTCAAGTGTTATTGAGCAAATATCCGATAATCAGATTCGACACCAAGAATCCTTTGACCGTCAGTCTGAGGCTTTTCTCGTCAAGCTCTATATAATTTTCTTTGAGCAGGGAAGAGGCTCTTTTGAGGATTTGATCGACTATCTTTTCTTTGAAGCGTTCTTCGTATTTTTGAAAAATAAGACCTTCTCTCAGCCTGAGCGCCAGCATGATATACTCTTCCCGATCTCCGCCCTGTGACTCAAAGACTGTTTTGTCGTTATAAAAATCCTCAAAGCTGTTCGAGTAATAATATCGTTCTCCGTCGATGAAAGAATGAGCGGATGGCCCGAGCCCGATATACTCTTCGTCGTGCCAGTAGTGAAGATTATGTCGGCTCTCAAAGCCGTTCTTTGCGAAATTCGAGATCTCATACTGATGATAGCCGCGGCGTTCTAACTCTCTCACGGTAAATTCATATAACAATGCCTGGCTGTCTTCATCGATCAGCTCTAAACGGTCTCTCATCTTATCGAAGGGCGTGCCTTCTTCGATTTTCAGGATATACGCGGAGATGTGCTGTACACCGCATTCATAGCAGAAGCTGATGGTACGCAGTAAAGATTCTTCTGTCTGATACGGGATCGCGAGCATGATATCGATTGAGATATTTCGAAAACCTGCTTCTTTCGCGGTCTCAATAACTGCCTTCGCTTCTTCGGCGGTATGCTGTCTTCCTAAGACAGAAAGCTCATTTTGATCAGCCGATTGCAGTCCGAAGGAGATACGGTTGAATCCCGCTTGATATAGGCGGGAGAAGTCAAGCAAATCGGATGAGGTAGGATTCGCTTCGAAGGTGATCTCGGCATTATCGATGACATTAAAAGCGGATTTTATCTCCGATAGAATCCGGCACAGCCGCTTTGTACCTATAACAGAAGGCGTTCCTCCGCCGAAATAGACGGTATCGATCGATCTGTTTTGATGACGCTCAGCGTATTTATCAATCAGACCCAGCATTTGAGCGGTATAGGTATCATAGTCGATCTCATGATGACATACGCTGAAGAAATTGCAGTAATTGCATTTGCTTTTGCAAAACGGGATATGGATATATAGTCCTGTGTCTGACATAAAAACTCCTAAAAGGGTTGAGGCGGGAACCAAAGTTCCCGCCTCAGATTTGGAAGGTATATGAAAAAACTTAGATGAAATCTAATTTGTATATATATAATAATAAAACAGGCGGGAAATGTCAATAACTTTTGTGCATTTTGATGTAGAAAATTCAGTCTTATTTTTATTGACTTTTACCATAAGATAATAGTAAAATATGGAAGGCAAATTCTGATAATGAGGTTTTTACATTGAGTGATTTAAAAAGTCAAATAGAAAAGCGCAGAACCTTTGCGATTATCTCGCACCCCGACGCGGGCAAAACTACTCTGACCGAGAAGCTCCTGCTTTACGGCGGCGCGATCAACTTAGCCGGTTCTGTCAAAGGGAAGAAAACCGCCAAGCACGCGGTCTCGGACTGGATGGAGATTGAGAAGCAGAGAGGTATCTCCGTCACTTCTTCCGTGCTGCAGTTTCGCTATGATGGCTACTGCATCAATATATTGGATACTCCCGGACACCAAGACTTCTCCGAGGATACCTATCGTACTTTGATGGCTGCGGACTCCGCTGTGATGGTAATCGACGGCTCCAAGGGCGTTGAGAATCAGACAAAAAAGCTCTTCAAGGTTTGCGTCATGCGCCATATCCCCATCATCACCTTTATCAACAAGATGGATCGTGACGCGATGAATCCCTTCGATCTGCTTGAAGATATCGAGAATGTCTTAGGGATCAACACCTGTCCCGTCAATTGGCCGATCGGCTCAGGCAAGGAGTTTAAGGGCGTTTTTGACAGAAAAACAAGACAGATCATGTCGTATACCGCCAACAACGGTCAGCGAGAGGTCGATACCGAGTTCTTGTCCTTAGATGATCCCGATCTCGACTCTAAGCTCTTCTACGGTCAGAAGGACAGCCTCTTTGACGATATAGAGCTTTTAGATGGCGCCGGGGATGAATTTGATCTTGATATGGTCAGAAGGGGAGAGCTGACTCCTGTATTCTTCGGTTCCGCTTTGACGAATTTCGGCGTTGAGCCGTTTCTCAAGGAATTTTTGTCTATCACCACAGGACCGCTTCCGAGAGAGGCGGGGGACGAGCTGATCGCTCCCGAGTCGGACTTTTTCTCCGCGTTTGTGTTCAAAATTCAGGCGAATATGAATAAAGCCCACCGCGACAGAGTCGCGTTCATGCGTATCTGCTCCGGCAGGTTCGATAAGAATATGGATGTCTACCATGTGCAGGGCGACCGCAAGATGAAATTAAGCCAGCCCCAACAGATCATGGCGCAGGAGAGGGAGATCGTCGACGAAGCGTATGCCGGCGATATCATCGGCGTATTTGATCCGGGACTCTTCTCCATCGGCGATACGATCGTCTCTGTCGGGCAGAAGTTCAAGTTCAAGGGGATCCCGACCTTCGCTCCCGAACACTTCGCTCTTGTACGCCAGAAGGACACCATGAAGCGTAAGCAGTTTGTCAAAGGAATGAACCAGATCGCTCAGGAGGGTGCGATACAGATCTTCCATGAGCCTCAGAGCGGTATGGAGGAGGTCATCGTCGGCGTCGTCGGCGTACTCCAGTTTGATGTCCTTAAATACCGTCTTGAGAACGAATACAATGTCGAAATCATCATGGAGAGCACCCCGTATCAGTTCATTCGCTGGATCACCTCCGATGTCGTTGATTACAAAGAACTCGATCTTGCGTCTGACACGAAGGTTGTCGCTGACTTCAAAGAGAACAAGCTCTTATTATTCAGGAGCGAATGGTCTATCGACTGGGCTCTGGAGCACAACAAAGGACTCTCTCTGCAGGAATTCGGCAACGCCGAATAAATCGAATATCATGTCAAATTTGAACCACTTCTTGAATAGAATTTCAAGAGGTGGTTTTATGTTAGAATTCTTATCTTTTATCGGCGAATATCTGTTTCTGTTTATTCTTCATGTCGTTCACAGCGAGACATTCCCGAAGCCGCTTAATAAGAGTGAGGAGAAAAAGTATCTTGAACAGGTCAAAAACGGAGATATCAAAGCGCGGAACATCCTTGTCGAACACAATCTGCGTCTTGTCGCGCATATCATCAAAAAGTATAACCAGAATACATCTATCCAGGATGATCTTGTCTCGATCGGCACGATCGGTCTGATCAAAGCGATCAACACCTTTGACCCCGAGAAGAGCATCAAGCTCTCAAGCTACGCATCTCGCTGCATCGAGAACGAGATCCTGATGTATTTTCGAAATAACAAGAAGAGCGCGCAGGATGTATCTCTGAACGATACCATCGATACCGACAAGGACGGCAATCCGCTGACACTGATGGATATTATGGCATCGGATGAAAACATTGATGAAGATATCGATACCAAAATCAATATCCAAAAGCTATCTAAATACATCACGGAAACACTTACAGAAAGAGAAAAAGAGGTGATCATCTACCGCTACGGCTTATTCTCTAAAGATATTCTGACGCAAAGAGAACTGGCGAAGCGGATGAACATCTCGCGATCTTATATCTCCCGTATTGAGAAAAAGGCGCTCGAAAAGCTGAGATCGAGATATGAAAAGGGCTGAATCCATTGACTAATATTTGATTTCATTTTATAATAGATGCGGTATCTTTTTGATAGTTTCGGTGATTTTCACTTACTCTTTCGCATAAGATGAAGCGGGGGAGAGTGAAGCCATTGAAAATCAAAATGAAAACGCTGTATATTCTGATATGTGCGGTACTCTTATGCGGGTTTGTTCTGATCCTGCTTTCTTCCTTTAAGGATGTCAAGGTCAGCTCCGACAGCGTTATCACAAAACCGCATATCATCATAGATGCCGGTCACGGCGGTGAGGACGGCGGCGCCGAGGTCGACGGGATTCTCGAAAAAGATCTCAACCTCAGTATCGCTATGATCCTCTCGGATATGCTCAGAGCAAACGGGTTTGATGTGACTGATGTCAGAGAGGATGATATCTCTGTCTATTCCGGTGACGCCGAGACCCTCTCAGAAAAGAAAACCTCGGATCTTAATAACCGTCTGAAGCTGTTCGAATCCGACGAGAATAATGTCGTCATCAGTATCCACCAGAACAAATTTACCGATCCGAAGTACAGCGGCACACAGGTGTTCTATTCAGAGAATCATCAGGACAGCATTAAGCTCGCGGAGAGTATCAGAACCGCGGTGACGATGCTGTTGCAGCACGACAACACCCGAGAACTCAAGAAAGCGGATGAGAATATCTTTATTCTTGACAAGACGACGGTTCCCGCGGTGATCGTGGAGTGCGGCTTTCTCTCAAATCCCGATGAACGGCAGAAACTGTGTGATGAAGCGTATCAGAAGCAGATGGCATTTTCAATCATGCTTGGCTTCTTGGAATATTATCATATGAATTACTGAATAAACAAAATTAAGGAAGATCAATATGGCGAAAGTAAAAAGTGTTTATATCTGTTCTCAGTGCGGTTATGAAAGCGCAAAGTGGTACGGCAAGTGTCCGTCCTGCGGAGAATGGAATACGATGAATGAAGAGATCAAGGATGTCTCATCCAAAGCATCGGTGCCATCTCGCTCGTCTGCATACATAGCGCCGGTACCGATCAAGGAGATCTCTACGACCGATGAAGTGCGCTATAACACCGGCTCTAAAGAGCTCGATCGCGTAATGGGCGGCGGTATCGTTAAAGGAAGTCTTGTTTTGCTCGGCGGCGATCCGGGCATCGGCAAATCTACGATTCTTCTGCAGATCTGTGAGCATCTCGGTAGAAATCACAGGATCCTCTATGTATCCGGTGAGGAATCGAAGCGCCAGCTAAAGCTCAGAGCAGAGCGGCTGAATGTGAACTCCGATAATCTGATGATCCTGACCCAGACCGATGTCGAGCTGATTGCGGAGACGATTCGTCAGGATCATCCCGATATCGTGATGATCGACTCGATCCAGACTATGACGCTGACAGAGCTCTCATCGTCTCCCGGGTCTGTCACACAGGTCAGAGAGTGTACGAACTTTCTGATGCGGGTAGCAAAGGCGCTCGATATCCCGATGATCATTGTCGGTCATGTCAATAAAGAAGGCTCCATCGCGGGACCAAAGGTATTGGAGCATATTGTCGACGCGGTGCTGCACTTCGAGGGAGACAAGCAGATGTCCTACCGCATCCTTCGCGCGGTGAAGAACCGTTACGGTTCCACCAACGAGATCGGCGTCTTCGAAATGACCGACAGAGGACTTGTCGAGGTAGATAACCCGTCTTTGAAGCTGATCTCCGGCAGACCGGTCAATGTTTCCGGCACCTGTATCGCTTGCGCGATGGAGGGCTCGCGACCAATCTTGGCGGAGATTCAGGCGCTCGCGACCTCCACCGGATTCGGTAACCCCAGAAGAATGAGCACCGGATTTGACTATAACCGTCTCAATCTGATATTAGCAGTTCTTGAGAAGCGTGCGGGTTACTATTTCTCCAACACGGATGTGTATGTGAATGTCATCGGCGGTCTGCGGCTTGACGAGACCGCGGTCGATCTCGCGGTTGCGGCGGCATTGATTTCATCACTCAAAGATACGGTGATCCCCGTTGATGCGATCGCGTTCGGTGAGATCGGTCTTGCGGGAGAGATCCGCTCCGTCAGCCACGCACAGCAGAGAGTCAACGAGGCGGTGCGTCTCGGCTTCAAGAAGATTATTGTTCCGAAACATAATCAGAAGGATATTATCATAAGTGATCCGGATATCATCCTGATTCCGGTATCAAATGTCAGACAGGCGTTTGAGGCGATCAGTGAATAAGGCGATCCTATCTTTAAAATACCCCGCGTTTTCTGACAGTCTCAAAGCGTATGAATATGATATTATCCCGTCTCATACAGTCGACAGCTTCATAGAATATGAGAGAGATCACGCAGATATGCAGTGCCTGATACTTGATGATACCGCTTTTGTCCTGAAAGGATGCGAGAGAATCATCGAAAATCTCTCCGACAGATACCATATCGAAATATGCGGAGATAATATCTGCGGAGAATACCCGCACAACATAGCCCTGAATGCGCTGATTCTCCATCATAAGCTGATCGGCAATCTGCGTTATTTAGATAGGAAACTGCTTGAGTATTGTAAAAACTGGGGTTATGAAATGATCCATGTCAACCAAGGTTATACCAAGTGTTCCTGCGCGGTTGCGGGAGAAGATGCGATCATCACAGCGGATAGGGGAGTTACTCGCTCTCTGAAAGAGACTGATATCGATGTCCTCTTGATCGAAGAGGGGAGAGTAGCTCTCGAAGGCGCTTCCCACGGCTTCATCGGCGGCGCTTCGGGATATATCGATCACAGATTATATTTCACGGGAAATATCAAAGCGCATCCCGACTATTTGAGGATCAGGCGTTTTTGTGAACAGCATCACACAAATGTGATCGTACTGAACGAAGAATTACCTCTAACCGATATAGGTGGGATTATATTTTGTTAATTTTTTAACGAATAGGGTATATGTTTAATTTTCTTTTTATGAAATAAAATCAACATCCATCAACCTCAAATAGGAAATACTCCTATGGTTTCTGACTTCAATAACAAAGAC
Organism: uncultured Ruminococcus sp.; assembly: GCA_905234535.1. Lineage (GTDB taxonomy): Bacteria > Bacillota > Clostridia > Oscillospirales > Acutalibacteraceae > Ruminococcoides. The sequence continues at coordinate 34,836 of CAJOII010000021.1, read as the reverse complement.
ATTCATTATGATCAATTCATCTTTATCTAAAACGATCATTTATTTTTTAAAGATGAAACTATTATAAAGAAATAATCTCTGTCGGCTATCATATTTCCGGCAGAGATTATTTTTTTATATATAATTCCTTGAAAAAGATCGCAAAATTTTCGTTTCAATTTTTTTGAGATGATGAAATGTTCATCGCAGCATTTTCTATTTAAAAACTGATAAAGAAAAGACCGCATACCGTGCGTGCCGTACATGGTCAAAGCAACAGAATAGCCACTCTGTAAGAAGTGACAGTTCATCATATCTGTTTCTTTCTGTAATTATATAAATATAAGTCAAGGAAATAAAATAATAAATATCATAAGTTTTTATATAGGTGCAGATGGTAAAAAGCGGCTATTCAGTCTGTTATTCTTGATTTGCATATCCCCTGAATTACATAAAATATTAATTTTATGTAATTTTCTGTATAAGAAATTACAGCTCCCCTTTTGACGATATAATCAGGATGAAAATGAATATTGGATATTTCTAAAAGGAAGATCCGTTTATATGATTACGATTTGAAATACATTTAACTGTTATTTTTAAAATTTTTTGGAGATTATTATGAGTGATTTTTCATATGAAGCGCCGGAGATCTTAAAAGACTATCTGTATTATCTACAGACGATCAAAGGTAAATCCACCCATACTGTTGATGAGTATTACTCAGATATTCGTCTCTTTCTGCGGTATATCAAGTTGAAACGCAAAACGGGCGGCTCTTCCCCGGATGAGATCTCTCAGATCAAGATCGACGACATTGATCTCGGTTTTATCAAATCGATCACACTGACCGACGCGTATGAATTTATGAATTATCTTCGCCGGGATCGCAACAACAACGCCTCCACCCGCGCAAGAAAGACCTCCGCAATCAAGGGCTTCTTCAACTTCCTGACCGTTAAGAAGAATCTGCTCGAAAAAAATCCGCTCGAATCCCTCGACCGTCCGAAGGAAAAGAAATCGCTGCCTAAATATCTCACCTTAGAGCAGTCTATTGAGCTCTTGAATGCCGTTGACGGCAAGTTTAAGGAACGGGACTACTGCATCCTAACTTTCTTCTTAAACTGTGGTATGCGGCTTTCTGAGCTCGTGGGGCTCAACTACACGGACATCCGCTCCGACAACACCGCCCGCATCGTCGGCAAAGGCAACAAAGAGCGCCTGATCTATCTCAACTCCGCTTGTATCTCTGCCTATCAGAACTATATGAAGGTCAGACCGACCGATGGGCTCGCCCAAGCGGATAAATACGCTCTCTTCCTCTCCTCCCGCAACCGTCGGATCTCGCGGGAAATGGTGCAGAAGATCGTCTACAAATATCTCGAGAAAATTGGGCTCAATGCCCAAGGGTACTCTGTCCACAAGCTGCGCCACACCGCGGCGACGCTGATGTATCAGAACGGGAATGTCGATATCCGCGTCTTGAAGGAGATCTTGGGTCATGAGAACTTGGGCACCACAGAGATATACACCCATCTCAACACGACCCAGATGGAACAGGCAGCGAACGCAAATCCGCTCTCTAAAGTAAAATCTAAAAAGTGATTATTATTCTTTTATAGAAATTCAGGGAGGATCATTTGATCCTCCCTTTTTCTTATCACTTATCAGTCATATACGATATCTTTCTCACCGTACTTTTCAAAAAGCTCTTCGAAAATCGGTATATCCCTATCTGACGCTTTCTGATAGGTGGTAATGTAATAATCTTCTTGTTGGTTGAACTCTGTTCCTACAGCGACATAATAATCGTTATCATTTTTCATGATCTCGATCTGTGAATCCTTTTTGGCGATTATGATATCCTTATCACATCGTGTGACTTGAACCGTTTCAAAAACACCGTCGTAGTTATCGGATGTGATCTTCTCGGCTTTTTTGTTCTTGATAGTTCTTTCGATCGCATCCTGGTATTTTTTGTCGATAAGCTCTGTTTTCTCCAAGGAATAGTATCCGTTGAACACATCCGCGCCTTCATTGTAGTCATAGTACTCGATATACATATGATCAAACTGCGCGTTCTCAGAGATATCTTTAAGACGGTCATACTCGGATTCAAGGCAGAAGAACGCGATCGCCTCTTCCCCTTTGTCATTATAATATGCGGTCTGCTTGAACATATCATAATACGGGATCATCAGGATAGTCGGTGTCTCATCGGTGCGGGAGTAGCAGATCGTGGTTCCAAAGCTGCTTGCGAGCAGTATCGGAACATTCGGCTCTGATACGGTGCCGTCATAGCTTTCGTTACGGATGATAAACGAGTCCTTGATGTCGATCCTCTTGTAGGTATTGTCTCTGAAGAGCAGCTCAGAGTTGTCATCTTTCGTAAAAACCGCGTGATTATACTTCATTTCATCCAGCTGCATACAGGAACACAGGGTCATACAGATGAGGATCAAGCATAAAACCAGCGAGGCGATTTTGATCAAGTTTTTCATCGTTCTTCCCTCCCCTATTACGCAAGATTGAGTTTCTTCTTCATGATCAGACGATTGATAAAGAAGAAGATCACGCTGACGATCATCTCTGCCGCCATCGGAATGATGAAGACCAGATGCATACCTAAGTACTGTCTCTTCTCAAAGATCTCCTTGATCATCTCCATCAGCTTATCCAGGATCTCGGGATTGACGGAGAAGACGATGACCATAACGGTCGAGGTGATCTGCATCAGCGCGTATAAACCGAAGAACACACCGAACGCGAGCAGGATCTTTTTCCTCGGCGCCAACTGACCGATCGAGATACAGAAGTAGAATACAAGCAGGATATTGGCGGCATAGAACAGAGCGGTGAGCAGAAGCTCGAGGATAAAGAACGCACCGTGTACGCCGGTCTCGGTAAAGAGCTTTCCGAAGAGGAAACCCGCCGCTTTGAACAGCTCGATGTTCACCTCGCCGAAGGTAGCGACACAAACCGAGAGGAAGATCGAGAACAGTGTCCCGAGGACGAAAAGCATCGATACAAGCAGCTTTGAGAAAATATGCTGCGACTCGGTCACGGGCAGCGTGTGGCTCAGATATCCTTCGGAGGAATAGAGTCCCTGATAGAATCTGACGATAGAGAGGATCACTGTCATCACCAGCGCCGCGATACACGCGATCACAAGCAGTACGATCGATGATGTGAAGGCGGATTCGTACGCGACAGAATCCTTAGTCTCAAAGAACTGGATCATCCGGTTGATCAACGCGATTCCGAGCAGGATCAGCTGTACCGGGAACAACAGTCTGAAAAAGGACATAAAGTCATATTTGACGAGCTTTCTTACCATTTGAACACCTCCCTGAACAAGTCGTCCACGCTCTTCTGATGCTGCTCTCTGATCTCGTCGACAGTGTTGTGCAGGACGATCCTGCCGCCTTTGATAAAGATGACATCGTCGAGCACTTCTTCGATATCCGAGATCAGGTGAGTAGAGATCAGCACCGATGCAGAAGGATTATAGTTATTGATGATGGTGGTAATAATGTAGTCTCTCGTAGCGGGATCAACCCCCGCGATCGGCTCGTCAAGCACATACAAGAGCGCGTTGCGGCTCATCACGAGGATCAGGGAGACCTTCTCCTTATTACCCTTTGAGAGCGTCTTGAGACGCGCCTTCTTCTCGATGCCGAGGCGCGAGAGCATCTCGTACGCGAGCTCTGTTCTGAAATCCTCGTAGAACTCCGAGAACATCGAGACGATCTGCTCGACCGTCATCCAGTGATAGAGATAGTTGACATCAGGCAGATAGCTGATGATCTTCTTCGTATCAACAGACGGCTGATACCCGCCTATCGAAACCATACCGGATGTGGGCTTCAAGAGCCCGTTAATAATTTTTATCAGTGTTGTCTTTCCGGCGCCGTTGGGTCCGAGCAAGCCGATGATCTTTCCGCTTTCGATCGACAGAGAGATATCATTCAGCGCCTGCTTGGAACCGTAGCGCTTGGAGAGATGACTGCATACAAGTAATTCACTCATAGCTGTACTCCTTTATATTCGTTAAGATTTGTTCAATGCTCAGCCCGAGAGACCGCATATCGTCAAGATACGCCTTCGTCTTCTCTCTGATCAGACCTGAGAGAACGGTTTTGGCGATCTCGGAGTTCTCCGATACATACCATCCCGAGCCGCGCTTCGAGTAGATTACGCCGGTTTGCTCTAACTGTTCAAATGATTTTTGGACGGTATTCGGCGTTACCGAGGCGGCGACAGCGACATCTCGCACCGACATCAGCCGATCCCCTGCCTTGAGCTGACCTGACGCGATCAGGATGCACAGCTGTTCGCTGATCTGCGGACACAGAGGACGCTTTTTGTCAAGAATCCAAGTCATAGTTACCTCCTTAACTGTATTATTGTATTAATACAGTAACACAATTCCTCGGAGATGTCAATAGATTCTTTCAAAAATTTCCAAAAAAATACGGAGCGGTTAATCCGCCCCGTACTTAGTAATATATTATTCGTTTGTGTAGTTATCAAAGTAACCCTGGACCAGTACGACCGGAGTGCCCTTATCGCCCGATCCGGAGGTCAGATCACATAAGGAACCGATCAGATCGGTAAGCTGTCTCGGCGTGGTACCCTGAGACGCCATATTGCCGACCAGGTCGGATTCTTTACTCTTGATGCTCTCGGAGATCGCCGCTTTGAGCTCGTCTCCCGAGAGATGTTTGAAGTCGTTATCCGCTAAATACTTGAGCTTTAGCTCGTTCGGAGTGCCGATCAGCCCGCTTGTGTGTGCGGGAGAAACGACCGGATCGGCAAGCTCCCAGATCTTGCCCTGAGGATCCTTGAAGGCACCGTCGCCGTAGACCATAACTTCTACATCTTTGCCGGTCTCTTCTTTGATGCGCTTCTGAATATCCTCCACGAGCGGCTGCGCGTTCTGCGGGAAGAGTTTGACGGTATCTTCTGTGGACTTGTTAGAACCCAGCAGACCGTAGTTCTCGTTATATCCCGAGCCGTCGACGGGAGCGTTCATGATATCGTCAAGACCGAGGACAATCTTCGCGCCTGCTTCTTTTAAGATCCACTTGGTGCGCTTTCTGGTATGGATATCGCAGGTGAGCACGGTATCGGTATAGTTTAAGATTTCTTTCGCGTGGTTAGCGAAGATGATTTCTACCTCTGCCCCGCTCTCACGGATCAGGTTCTGATAATATTCAACATAGTCGACGCCGGTGAATTCGTGCTTGTTCACACCGAAGAGCTCTCGATACTTCTCTAAGGTGAGGACATCGCTGTAGGGGTTGACACCTGCGTCGTCGATCTTATCGATGGATACGAGCTCGTTGCCGACTTCATCGGACGGGTAGCTGAGCATCAGTACGATCTTCTTGACGCCCATCGCGATACCGCGCAGGCAGATCGCAAAGCGGTTTCTCGACAGGATCGGGAATATCACGCCTAAGGTCTCTCCGCCGGTCTTCGCCTTGATATCATCGGCAATATTCTGAACGGTAGCGTAATTGCCCTGCGCGCGGGCGACGATAGACTCTGTCACCGCGATGACATCGCGATCGCGGAGCGAGAAGCCCTCGGAGTCAGCCGCGTCCAAGACGCTCTTAGAGACAATCTCTCCTAAGTTGTCTCCTGTGCGGATGATCGGGCAGCGGATGCCGCGGGAAACGGTACCGACTAATCTTTCATTACTCATATTTCAAATTCCTTTCCTGTTTTTGACCTACCTATTATATATGATACTTTAACGGAGTAAATCGCAAAATAGAATAATACGAAATTTTTTTCAAAATCCCCGCGCACCGTTCTGTCAACACAGATTCTCAGGGATGTTGCTTTATTTTGTTTCCTTTATCTGCTATAATTTTATCATATCAAATGATGAAAGGATTATAGTTATGGCAGAATTCGGAGAAAATATCAAAAGGATCAGAGAAGAACTGGGAATGACACAGCAGACTTTAGCCGAGAAGCTCTATGTCACGCGACAGGCGGTATCGAGATGGGAGAACGGCTCGCGCTATCCCGATCTTCTCACCGCGAGAAAGCTCTCACAAGCGCTTGGCACCGGCTTGGACGATCTGCTCTCTGACGACGATATGTCTAAGCTTGTCAAGAATAACCCGGTCACGGAATATCCTGTCGACAAGAGGGTCACGACCGCGTTCTTCGCGGTGATGCTTACTGTCTACTCTTTTCGGATACTGTGGCTGGCAGTTAATCTGCATAACTTCTCCCTGACGATGTCAACGATCGAGTGGCTTTTTCTGATCCCGCAGGTCACGATGATCTTTTTGACGATTGTATTCGGATATAGCACGGTGATGTCTGTCAAGGATCGGATCACGCCGAAGATCGCGGGTCTTATATCCGCCGTGTTCTTCGGGACAAGAATGCTCGAGAGGTTGTTCGTCCATTTTGACAGCATCTCTCAAAAGCTGTATCCCGATACGAAGATGATGATCTATGATGTTTGTGTGATTCTATTCAATTTGGCGGCTGTTATTATATCTATTTGGTATTTTACAGGTGATAGGACAAAGAATCCGATCCCGGTATACATTCTTCTTTGCGTATATTTTGTCTTTGAAGTGATCTTTATGATCAGAATTATCAAGCTGATATTATTCAGCGATGAAATGTATATTTTGATGTCTTCGATTACTGTCGCGGTTGCCGATCTTCTCTTCCCTGTTCTGATCTGCTATTTGGCGTTTATTTTGAATAGAAAAAGAAAAAGAGCATTTATTACATGACCTTAAATATAAAAAGTCACAGCAAAAATTTGCTGTGACTTTTTCAATGCCGGTGGTGGGACTCGAACCCACACGCCCGTGAAGACAACAGATTTTGAGTCTGTCTCGTCTGCCAATTCCGACACACCGGCTGATGTCTTAGCTATTATACAACATTTGTATCAGCTAAGTCAAGTAAAAGATTCAATTTAAAATCCTCTCGCTGCCGTTTCATTCTATGCAAAATCAGCCGATTTGTGCAGAATCCGGTTGAATTATATCGACTATTAGGATATAATACAAACATATGAAAGCTGAGAGGGGGATATGTATGCATAGGTCAAAGCCAGCGCTTGCGCTGATGCTGTCAATAATGATTATCTTTTTCTCTGCTTTTCGAACGGACGCGTATTCTTATTTGAACTACTCCTCATTAAACGCCGATCGAACAAATCTGTACACGACTTCCGACAAAGTGTGGCTCTTGTCGTATAAAAACAGCGAATTATATCTTGAACAGCTTTCACCTGACTCCTTTTATATAACGGTACCTCTCTCCTATCCGGTAACTTGCGCGGCGCTCTTTGGTGATACGGTCGTCGCGCTGTGTAACGATGTCTCCAACGCATCCGCGATCGTGTATTACTATGATATTTCCTCAGATGTTCTCGACAGCGCGCCTGTCAGATCGCTGACAGCGTATGATGATTCTCTAATCGCATATGATTCGGATTGTTTTTATATTCTTGATGCTAACGGCAGAACCGTCAACCGATATTCCCATACCGGAAAGTTCGAATACTATTATTCTTTTGTCGGTACGGTCACGGATATCTTCTGTGATGGTTCTCATCATATATACGCGATTTCCGACAACCGGCTGTTCCGGCTGGAGCCCTCAGCGATCACATCGATTGCGGGTCCGAATGTGATCCAAAGCGGAACATTTATCAGCAACGACCTGTTTTATGATGCGACGGGATCGGTATTCAGGATCTCCTCCGCGGGTATTGAAAAGATTATTTCTGTGCAGAACGCCTCTTATGCCGGTGTTATCGGGGAATATATCTACATCGCTTCCCGCAACACAGTATGGCGGTATACTCTGTCGGGAGTCAAAGACGCTCAGTGTAACCTCTCTGCCGATATCTTCGCCCTCGTCTGCTGTAATGATGAGGTGATCGCCGCGACAAATGAGTCCGGCATCAGGATCAACTTCCTCTCGGAGCACGACTTTGTTTTGCTTGATTCCGGACAGACGATCCCTAATACTCCGAACGAAGGTAACGCCGATTCTCCCGACGCACAATCTTCCGGCACAGACAGCAGCGTTCAAAATCAATCCGCTGATACGATTTCCAGTCAGCTATATGATATCGACTTTGAGCGATATTATATCCGCAACATTCCCGCCGGTACCACCTTGGCGCAGCTCAAAAAGAATATCTTTTATGACGGTTACACCGTCAGCTTTTACCGCGACGGCGCTCTGCAAAAATCCGGCAAAGCGGCCACCGCGATGACGGCGGTATTCTCGGGCAGAAACACCTATACCTTTGAGCTTTCTGTTACCGGAGATCTCACCGGTGAAGGCGGCGTCAACACCAAGGACCTATACGCGCTGATGGATTATTTGCTCGATGAATGGATGTTTACCGGCGTCTATCTTGATACCGCCGATCTCAACCGTGACGGAGTGATCGATCTGGTGGATACGATGTATCTTTGCAGAATGGTAGTAAAATAACAAAACCCCGACGAAATTGTCGGGGTTTTGTTATCTCAGATCACTGTTATCACTTTTCGTCAGCGGTCGCCTGATCGGTCACTCTGGTACAGACCATATCCATCAGAGAGATGGTATCGCCGTTGATAGTATACGGCAAATCGACCGTTACCGGTTCGGTCGCGTAGAACGACATATGAACATTCTTTTCATCTACGGTATAAGTAGCGTTGTAGACGACTGTATCGAGCTGGTTATATGTCATGGTGCCGTCTCTGTTGAAGGTGAAGGTGTAGGAAACATTGTATTCGGGGATCACATACTCCCACTCACCTAAGAGCTCTTCGTTCGGAACGAAATCTTTGTCTACCTCAAGATGATTTTCTTTGGCTCTCGCCTGTGTCAGCTCAAAGGAGCCGCTCTCACCCTCTAAGATGAGCTTCTGATTATTCAGGATCTTGGAGCCTGTGACAGTATATTTCAGATCGCCGTAAATGATCCCGTAATACTGGTTGACATACAGTGAGTTAGCGTCTTCCGTCTGTGTCTTATAGAAACCGCCGTAGTTGTCGATGGATCCGATAGACATGATACAGGTGCCGTCTTTCTTGAATTCATAATAATAGGTGACATCTGTCTCTGCGCCGGTGTCCTCATCAGTGATCGCTCCGGTGGCGTCCTGCTTGACGGTGATCATCCACAAACCCTCCGGCTCATGAAGGAAGAACGCGATGAATATAAAATATCCGAGCAGAGCTCCCAGAACGATGAAGGTAGAAATGATCACGGGTACCTGCAAGGGGAATTTGCGCTTTTTCTTCGGCTCTTCAGAAGCATCAGCGTCAGTGATCTCTCCGTCCTGTTCTTCTGCTTCTTCGTTTGATGCCGTCTCATCCTTCTGCTCAGACACATCATCTTCAGAAGAATCAACCGTTTTTTCCTCAGCGTTCTCGTTGAGCTCTTCAGCGGTGAGATCCATATCGGTATCAAGCTGTTCTTTGACTAAGTCATCAGCGGTTTTGATCTCCAGTTCATCGTTGAATCCCATATTTTATACCTCCAAATATTGATTTCACGATATATATTACTACATTCTGTTAAAGAAATCAATCATTTTTCTTTATTACCATCTTGATTTGTATAAAATTATAGGATTATATTATTGTAAATATCTCTGTTTTATGATATAATATATGTCAATTTGATAGTAAAGCACTGAGCTTTCGTTCAATTCAATTTTAAAATTGCAGGTGATTGATCATGACACATACCGAACTTTATCAGGAATGGCTCCAAAAAGCAACCGAGGATCAGGATATTATCGACGAGCTTCAATCTATCAAGGATGATGAAGACGCGATTTATGACAGATTCTATACTGCGCTTCAGTTCGGCACTGCGGGACTGAGAGGCACGATCGGCGCGGGTACCAACCGGATGAACATTTATGTTGTCCGTCAGGCGACACAGGGACTCGCGAACTTTGTTCTCAACAAATATGGCAAGGGCGCCGTAGCGATCTCTCATGATTCGAGGATCAAGGCGGATGTATTCATGAGAGAAGCCGCGCGTGTTCTTGCCGCTAACGGTATCACTGCCTATATCACGAAAGAACTCCAGCCGACCCCCGTGCTGAGCTTCTTAGTCAGACACTATCAGTGCCAGGCGGGCGTTATGGTGACCGCAAGCCACAATCCCGCAAAATATAACGGCTACAAAGCCTACGGCGAAGACGGCTGTCAGATGACCGATACCAACGCAGGCGCGGTTTATGATGAGATCTGCAAGCTGGATTTGTTTGATGATATCAAGCTATGCGACTTTGACGAAGCGGTTGAGCGCGGACTGATCAAATATGTTGACGACTCAGCTTATGACGCGTACCTCGAGGAGGTCGAGAAGCAGCAGATCCACAAAGGTATCTGCAACTCCTCCCCCATCTCGGTCGTCTATACTCCGCTAAACGGCGCGGGAAATGTCCTTGTCAGAAGAGTTCTTTCTGATATCGGCGTCAAGGATGTCCATATCGTTAAGGAGCAGGAGATGCCCGACGGCAACTTCACCACCTGTCCGTTCCCGAATCCCGAGCTTCCCGAAGCGCTTGAATACGGACTTAAGCTATCCGAGACTGTCCGGCCTGATCTGCTGCTCGCGACTGACCCCGACTCTGACCGCGTCAGCATCGCCGCCAGAAATGATGACGGCAGCTACAGAATCTTCACCGGTAACGAAACCGGCGCTATTTTGACCGAATATATCTTATCATCCAGAATAGAGCAGGGCGATCTTCCCGAGAATCCTGTCCTTGTTAAGACGATCGTCACTTCAAAGATCATCGACTCCATCTGCAAGAAATACGGCTTTTCTCCCACAGATGTCCTGACCGGTTTCAAATACATCGGCGAGGTGATCCTGGGCTTAGAGCAGAAAGGCGAAGAAGACAGATATGTCTTCGGCTTTGAAGAAAGCTGCGGATATCTTTCCGGCACCTATGTCAGAGATAAGGACGCAGTGGTTGCCTCTATGCTGATCTGCGAGATGGCCGCTTACTACAAGTCTCAGGGCAAGAGCCTGATGCAAGTGATGGAGTCCATCTATAAAGAACACGGCTATTATATCAACGAGACACTGAGCTTCTACTTTGAGGGCGCGTCCGGTATGCAGAAGATGTCCGATATGATGTCTTCTCTGAGACAGAATCCCGTGAAGTCCCTGGCAGGATTCAAGGTCACCGCGATCGCCGACTACTTTGAGAGAGTCTCTGAAGATCTTCTCACCGGTGAGAAGACCGCGCTTACCCTGCCGAAGTCCAATGTCCTCTCCTATTCTCTGGAGGGCAGTAACGGCTGTATCGTTCGCCCCTCCGGCACCGAGCCGAAGATCAAGCTCTATATCACCGGCGTCGGCGCCACCCCCGAAGAAGCGGCCGGCTTTGTACAGAAAATCGCCGATGATATGAAGGCGTATATGGGATTATAAAATTTGACCCGTCGAGGTGATCACTCGGCGGGTTTTAACATATAGCGAGAATAGATATGCAGCAATTTCCTGTTGACAAACAAGAACATATGTTCTATAATATTGATGTAACATAATAACAGGAGATGTGAATATGAAGAAGTATATATCTGTTACTGCTAAGTTTGACAAAGAAGGAAATATTTTACCGCTGTGCGTCAACTGGGATGACGGCAGGAGCTTTCCGATTGATCGGATCACCGATCTCAGATATGCCGCGTCTGTCAAAGCAGAGTCTGCCGGACTGAGGTATAAATGCAGAATCAAGGCGAAGGATAAATTCATCTTCCTCGAGAAGAACCGCTGGTTCATCGAAAACTGAAAGGAGCATTCATGAAAATACTGATCACGGGAGGCACCGCGTTCGTCAGCAAATATACGGCAGAGTACTTTGTCACAAACGGATATGATGTGACCGTACTCAACCGAGGAAGCAAAGAACAGATCGAGGGGGTTCGCCTGATACAAGCAGACAGGCTCTCCTTAGGAGATGCGCTCTCAGGCTCTCACTTTGACGCGGTCTTGGATATCACCGCCTATACAGAAGAGCATATCAGAGCGCTCCTCTCATCGGGTGTCAGCTTCGACGATTATATCCTTATCAGCTCGAGCGCCGTCTATCCCGAGACCAATCCACAGCCGTTTAGCGAAGAGCAAGTCTGCGGATACAATCATATCTGGGGAAACTACGGGATCAACAAGCTCAAAGCAGAGCAGTATCTGACCGCCCGTGTTCCCCATTCGTATATCCTGCGCCCACCGTATTTTTACGGAAAATACGAGAATCTGTACCGGGAGCCGTTTGTCTTCGACTGTGCGGTCCATGACAGACCGTTCTGTCTGCCGCAGGACGGCAGGATGAAGCTGCAGTTCTTCCATGTAAAAGATCTGTGCTGGCTGATAGAGATCCTCGTCAGACAGCACCCCGATCATCATATCCTCAATGTCGGAAACAAAGAGACCGTCACCATCAAAGAATGGGTGGAGCTGTGTTATCGTGCAGCGGACAAAACTCCCCGATTTATATCTGTTGATAAGAGTATCCCGCAAAGAGATTATTTCTGCTTTTATGATTACGAATATGTATTGGATGTGTCCAAACAGAACGAAATATTAAAGCCTACGGTCACGCTGTCTGAGGGATTAAAAGAAGAGTTTGAGTGGTATCGCGCAAATCCCGACAGTGTTCAAAACCGCAAGCCGTATCTGTCATATATTGATCAATATATAAAATAAAACAACGCCGTAATGAAGCATAACTTCGTTACGGCGTTTGCTGTAATCAAATTAATCCGAGGGTTCGTCAGCGTGATTTTCAGCTTCTTTGGCGCGCAGTTTCTCAATCACCACGCTCTGCTTAACCATTCTGCCGTTAAAGTAGATATAGGCGTCCGGATCCTTCAGCGAAGAGAGATCAATCTCGGAATAATCAAACTCGGGTTCTGTTTTCGCGGGAGCTTTACCGCCGTTTTGGATCTTCTCTTCGATATTCTTCTTCTTTGATTCTTTATTGACGATCAGATTGTACATTCCGTCGTAAATGAAGAATATAACAACAAATGTGCAGGTTGCGGGAAGCAGCAACACCCAGAATCCAACGCAAACGAGTACGAGAGCGGTCACGCTGGTGCAGAAAACCGTTACCGTAAAGAATAAAGCAAGTACGATCGCCAGCGCGAAGGTCGCGAAGAAGTTGTTCTTGAACTCACCGAACGACATCAGAAAGCTGTTCTTGTAGATATATCTCTTTTTGATGTCAAAGGTCACACTCATCAGCGGGATATAATACACCGTGAAAGTGACAAATACCACGATCACAATACAGATAAACAGCAGTACATAGAAGAACCACGAGAGCTTGAGCATCCCGATATACATCGAGAGAGATAAGTAGCTCAAAATCGCCGCAGCGCAGATCACCACTCCGTGCAGCAGAAAAGAGAAGAAATTCTCTTTCAGCGCGTTCAGATAGGTCGATAGGACCTTGACATCCTCATCGCCTCTCGCAATATTTCTGACAACCGTCACAACACCGGAATAGAACGGACAGAGCAGAATGATCGAGAGAAAATAGACAAAAATCACCGGCGTCGAAAGCAAAATGTGATTGATCAAATATACGATACCGAAAGCGAAAGCGCTCGGGACCGCAAAAATCAGATTCAAAAGTAAAATCCTGTGAAAATTCGTGAAATACCGCTCAAGCAGTATTTCGAATTTCATCTTTTTTCTTTCCCTGTTCATAAACCCCTCAGTATATATAAAATTAGAAGTCAAACATATGCGCAAACAGGATCCACAGCAGCATATCAAGCAGCGCGGAGCCCGCGGTGAGCAATAACGCCATAAGACTTCTGATGAAGAATCTCTTCAGATACTTGCTTAGATACGGTTCTTTGACGCTGCCGAATATCGACAGCCGTATGTATCTCATAGAAAGCGAGAAGCTCTCTTTAGAATAATAAATCAGCGCCAGCAGAAACATCACGATACCGGGCAGCAGTACAAGAATATAGAATCCGATGCCCGACGCTCTGTATAAAGAGAAGATCAACGCTGACGACAGTCCAACCGAAAACCCTTTAAACAAAATAACAAAAGGAAGTGTGATACTCCCCCACACCGACAGTCCCATCAGAAAAACCGCCAGCAAAAAGATAAAGTCAGAACCGAAGCACGAGACAAAGATCTCAAACGAAGACAGCTCTGCTCTCGTGTGAAGATTGGTTGAGAACAAAAAGTCAAGCCGTTCGATCAGCTCGGTATCGGCAGATCTCGAGCTCATCGCGCCGATGATCAGACCGAAGAGAAAAGTCAGGATCAAAAAAACCTCGGCTCCCTTTTTTGAGACAAATTCCTTCAAAGAAATCTTCGGCTTCGATAGCTTCGGCAGACGCAGATTTCTTCTTACATTAAACACAATACCTTTCATAGCAATCCTCCTAAGATAAGCTATGCAAGGCTTGTATGATTTATAACCATCAGGGACTTATGCAAAATACATAAGAGCCCTGATGGTCAATATGAAAAATATCAGGTGTGGAAGGAAGGATTGACGGCGCATTTGAAGGTGAATTTGTGCGAATTCGCGCCATAGTTATCGATGTAGTCTCCGTAGAAGAACATTTCCATCTCGTCGATATGTCTGTCCAAGAGACCGCGGACACACTTGCCGCCGGCATGATGATATTGGCAGAATTTGTTGATAAAATACTGTTTGTTAATATAGTTCAGATCAAGATTGCCGCCCGTGGTACGCGAGGATACATAATCGGCGCAAACATAACCTTTGGTGCCGTCCGCTAACTTGACATTGTACCACTTTGCGCTGGTCTTCTTGATCAGTGTGACAACAGTACCCTTGTCAAGCATACGGATCACACCGTAGTTGGTGCCGGCGCCTTTTCTGAAGTTGACATAGGAATCGTTGATATAATAGGTCGTTTTTTTTGCGGAACCGTCGGAACACTTCAAAAGCGCGTCGCGGATCTCATCGTCATCAACGAGTACGCCGGTGCCTGTCCCATAGACAAACGCGACCAGTGCGTCAAACTGCTGCTGATTGAACTTGATATTGTTCTTGACCAAGAACGAGTTGACATCAGCGGAAAATCCGTTGTTATTGACGGTATACGCTAAGAGCGCGTACGCCTCGGTCTGCGTCATTCCGTTATAGAACTGCTGACCTTTATATACGAGTCTGCCGTAGCCGATGGTAGGATCTCCGGTGAAGGAATCATAGTATACGGAGGATAAGAAGCCTTCACAGCCTGCGATAAATTTCAGACAGTTATCAGAGGCTCTGCGGTTCGCACAGACGGTCGTCTTGGTATCAGAGGACGAGGCAACAAAAGCGGTAGTCTGACCGTTGGGAGAGGTCGACCACTTGTTGTTACAGAGCGAGTAAGCCTTGATGGTATATGTACCCGCAGCGGTAAACTTATAAGATCCCTTCCAGACATAGGTGTTGCCCTCTGCCTTTTTGGAGCTCGCCTTCACGGTCTTCTTGGAAGATCCGACTGTGAATTCAAATTTCACATCCGTACGCTTTTTATCTGTGATCGCGACAAAAGTAACGGTCGAATTCTTCAAAGCACAGTTGGGCGTGGTATAAGACATACGGAAAGGAGCCGCAGCGACAACCGTCACAAGACAGGTAGCGGCGCCCGAAGATGTTGACACGGTAATCACCGCTTTGCCGGTCTTCAGCGCAAGGATAAATCCATCCTTAACGGTAGCGACAGAGTTGTCGGAAGTTTTCCATGTGACCTTTGAAGTGGTGGATGCCGCGAAGAAGGTCTTTCCTTCGTTCACGGTAGCGGTCTTGTGCGAGATATTCACAGCGCTGCCCTTTGAGACCGTGACCTTGCAGACAGCGGACTTTGCGGATGTTTTTGCGGTGATATTAACGGTACCCGCCTTTTTAGCGTAAACAAAGCCGTCAGCGGTGACCGTTGCAACAGCAGTGTTGGAAGAAGAGAACTTAACCGCCGCATTAGACTTTGCGATCAGCTGATAGTAACAGCCGACATAAGTCTTTGCGGTTTTCGCGCTGAGAGTGAGCGTCTCAGCAGGCTTCTGTGTCGGAGCCTGAGTAGCTGCCTGGACCGTCTTCGAAGAAGACTGATCAGAAACCTTAGAGCTGTTCTGGGCGCCCGACGGCGCAAGCTCTTCTTTCGGTTCAATACTATGGGTCAGCTTCTCCTTCGCAGAAGAGGAATCGGCAGAAACACTCTCATTATTTTGATAAGATACATCCGAACCTTCGGCATCGGAAGATGATTCAGCCGCAGCAGAAGCGGCAAAAGAAAAAGCGCATGTAGAGAAAAGGATACAAACAGTAAGCAAAATCGATAAAAAAGTCGTCATTATTGATCTTTTCAAACGCATCGGAACATCCCCTTTCGACAAGTATCCAGTATTTTTATTTTACTATAAAAGAATTATAATTGCAATGTGAATTACAGCTTTGTATTCTTTCTGATTTTTTTATGCCACTTATTCAGATAAATTGTAACAAATTTTGTAACACCTATATCATAGAGGGTGAAAAAGAGATTTCCCAAGATCAAAAACACCCATGGGAGATACACTCCGAACAGCTCAAAGCTCTCTTTCGGAATGGAAAGAAGACTGATCCCGATATAAAAAGCCGCGATCATACACGCGTTGAAAAGCGCGAACTTGATCAGATATTGTATTGCGCGGGAGCGGATCCGTTCAATAAAGCTCTTTACGATCGGATAAAAGCCTAAGAAGAGCGCGTAGTACAGCGCGGCCTCTTTATCCGAAAGCAAAAGAAATGAGAGAATCGCTACCGCAGCATAAACCGAGAACGCCCACGGGTATCCGATCTCTATAACAATGATGATCAGCAGGATCCCTGAGAGTGTCGGAAAAGCATAGGTACCGAACGGAAGGAGCGAGGTCAGAAACATCAGTACAATTGATAAGGCGGCAATAATGCCGCCTAAAGATACTTTTACGGATGTTTTCATCAACAGCACATCCTTCCACAGTTACACAGACAGTCAGCAAGCATGATCCCCGCGCAGACATCACATGCCGAACATCCGCCGTAATCCGTGGTATTATACCCCGGATTCTGATAAGTGCGCCTGCGGTTCATATTCTCGTACGCACTTTTGAACTCGACATTGTTCGGTTCCATCTGGTACGCTCTCACAAAGTAGCTATATGCCTGTTCGCTCCATCCTCTGCGTGAGAAGATCATTCCCATCAAGAAATACCACTCAGCGTCTCTTGAGTCCGCAGATACGCCGTTTAATATTGCCTCGGCGTCGTTAAGTCTGCCGTTCTGAATATAGGTTCTCACATCAGGATAGGAAGTCTTTCGATAAGAGCCCTGTGCGCCGTAACTGCCTGAGGAGTATGAGCTTGAGCCTCCGTTCTTCCTCATATCGCAGATCGTATCATATGCCTCGTTGATCTCTTTCATCTTCTCCTCGGCGACATCGGCCAAGGGAGAATCGTTGTAGTTATCGGGATGATACTTCTTAGCTAAGTTTCTGTATGCGGTTTTGATTTCGTCATCTGTAGCGGTTTCGGAAACGCCCAAAACCTCATATGGATTCTTCATTCTTTTCTCCAACAGGTTGGTCAGTGTATTTTGAAAGAATATTCTTCTGGATCTTCACACAAGCGGAATATAATGTATTGGATATGATAGCGTCGTACCTGCATTCGTCGAGCAAACTGTACGAAAGCAGTATCTCCGAGAGGCTGTGGTTGAGGATCGGAAGGATATGTTCCTCGAGATCCTCCTTGCTGTATCCCGCAACCACAAACGGGTTAAAGGAGCCGGACTTTAAATCTTTCTCAAAGTCGTCGGCGGCGTCCATCAGATAGATCCATCTGCCTAAGAAATATCCGAAAGTGTTCAGGATCCGCTTCTGCTTCTGCTTATCAAAGCTCTGCTTGAGATGAAAGCTCTCGGGAATACCTTCGCAAATCTCTGAGAGCATCGTCGCGGTAGGATGCGCCGCTCTGTCGATATCACAGCAGGCGTCACTTTCTACCTTCTGCTGCGCGATCATCATCTTTTCAACACAGCTGTCAATAAAGGGATATTTCTCTTTTGCTTTATTTCTCCATCGGGAGAAGACAGGCTTCAGAATCCTGTAAAAGAGACGCTTGTACCATTTAGAATCGTTGATATTATCGATCAGCTTGAAGTACGCGGACGATACAGAGAGCGCCGCCGCCTGAGAGAGCGCCTTTCGGTCGCTGATGCAGTAGGAGCATTTCTTGGTCGGATTAAATCGGCATCTGCCCTCTGCAAACTCGGGACACTCTGCGGATAACGACATTATAAGCAGCGCATAGAAAGTGCAGTCAAAGCTCAGAATCATCCGCGCAAAAACAGAGTAGTCTTTTCCGAGCTGTCGGCACAAGGAACAGTATAAGGCACGGTATTGCTCGTATTCTTGTTCACTGAGACTGTTTTTGTCGATTTTGATATATCCGAACAAAGCTCCACTCCCTCTGTTATTTAGAATTATTTTACCATACCCCAAATAAGTATACATTAACAAAATATGAATTTTTAGAGAAAGAGTATTGTATTTTACATTTTTTGACATTATAATTATGTGCAGTGAAAACAGTAGGTGCATTATGAATATTTACGATATGGACAAAACAATATACAACGGTGACTCCACAGCGGACTTTTTTATTCACTGTGTGTTTCACCGTCCGAAAGTGCTGCTCTGTATCCCGAAGATGATCGGTGCGTTCTTTAAATACTACATCTTTCATATCGGAACCAAAACACAGTTCAAAGAGAAGATATACACTTTTCTCAAAGTGATCAACACAGAGAAAGAAGTCGCCGCCTTTTGGGAGAAGCATTTGTCAAAAATAAAGAGATTCTATCTGCATCAAAAAAGAGAAGATGACATCATCATCTCCGCGTCTCCGGAGTTTCTTCTCAAGCCGCTCGAAGAAAAACTCAACATCCGCGTGATCGCTTCTCAGATCTCCCCTCTTGACGGCACAACGCTCTCTGAGAATTGCTATCACGAAGAGAAGGTAAGGAGACTATACACCGAATATTCCGACGCTCATGTTGAAAAGTTTTATTCCGACAGCTACTCTGACGAGCCGCTTGCAAAGCTTGCGGAGAGTGCCTTCATCGTAAAAGGCGAAAAGATCATACCGTGGAACTTTGAAATCCATAAAAAGAATATTCATCTGTAAGATTGTCTCCAAACAGCAATCGTATCATTTAAACAAATAAGGGAGAGCTGATGGCTCTCCCCTTTTTTCTTCTGTTCTTATTCTTCGTTATTACATCCGCAGCCTGAGCCGCCTTCGCTGTTTGTATCCGAAACCGAAGGCGGGAAAAACTCGTCTGTCGGGAAGTCGAGCCGCGAGAACATCTCGCAGGGACTGTCGGTGCCTCCTGTGCAGCTTTTCTCAGGAATACAGAAGTCGTATGCCGGGATCAGCATCTGCACATTTCTTAAAAGCTGAACGATCGAGAATACGCCCAGTGTAGCGAGCACAACATTCTCGCCTCTGTCTGTCACATCACCGCCGATCGCCTTGGAGATACCCGCGGGGACCTTGCAGGGGATGCAGCAATTATGACAGTGCTTTCTGGGCTTGAGGCTTGCGGCTAGCGCGATCGGCTGAGCCACCTGCACCGTAGCGACGGGCAGATTCTGAGCAGGGATATTCTGCATATCGTACTCATCGTTCGAGAAGTCGGATGAGAAAATCCGAACGCTGCCCTCAGAGCCGTAGAGGATCACTTTCTTATCGGAAATACACAGACCCTTGACACAGGTCGGAGTGGTGCACGGAGTCGTAAACACATCCAGCGTAACCTCAAAGAAATATGTCATATCGATCGAATAGAAACCGCGGTGGAACGGAACGGGCTCGATGTTGAGCATCACATTCAGTACATCCGCGTCTCTGAGCCTCACACTCGCGGCTTCGTCGACGATGCACTGTCCTTCTTCCGTAAAGAAAACGCGAAGATCGGACAGACAGTCTTTGTCGCCGCAGCTGTCGTAGACTCTTCTGGCATCTACACATACCGGATCGGAGCCGGCGGTGTCGGCAGTCCTGCCGGCATCAAAATTATTTTCTGCCATAAGTAAAACCTCCATATTGTATTGATGTTTTCACTTTACATCAATATATTTTATGGAGGTTTCTGATATTTGTTACTGTTATGAAATGATTTCCATCTTTGAGAAGTTCGCCATCAGTGTCTTAGTGCCGACATTGTCAAAGGCAATCTCGAGCATGGTATCCTTGCCCATCGGCGTAGCGGAGAGCACCATTCCCTTACCGAACACTTTGTGGAGAACAACATTCCCGACCGCGTATGTATTGCCGGATGGAGGCGCGGCGGGAGACTTTCTCTTCGCGAAGGGATCGAAATTCTGCTCCGCCTTATATTCATACTTATGCGCGGAGAAGGTGTTCTCACTGCCGGTCTTCTCGAGCAGTTCATCCGGGATCTCTGCCGCAAAGCGTGACTCACGGTTGTGTGTAGTTGAACCGAACAGCATACGCTCCCGGGTTTTGATCAGATAGAGCTTCTCTTTTGCTCTTGTAATACCAACATATGCAATTCTTCGTTCTTCCGAAAGCTCAGACGAATCCATCATCGTCTGCACGGACGGGAACACTCCCTCTTCCATACCGGGGATAAACACCACTGGAAACTCGAGACCCTTTGCGGAGTGGAGCGTCATCATCACGACGGTATCCGCGTCTGCGTCATAGTTGTCGATATCGGTCATCAGAGAGATCTCTTCCAAGAAATTCTCCAGAGACGCCTCTTCCCCGTAGTCTTCTTCGAACTTGATGATGTTGGACAGCAGCTCGTCGATGTTTTCGATACGCTGTTCATAGTCTTCTTTCTCTGATTTAAGATAATTTTTATAATCAGTATGATCTAAAATCAGATTATATAATTCCGCAAGAGAATAATCATTACTTTCATGCGCCTCTATCAAGCCGTCTAAAAGCTTTGTGAAATCCATTAGTTTAGAAGAAGCGCGGGATAATGTCGGATAGTCGGAGGCGTTCTTGATCACAGAATAAACAGACTCGCCGACCGACGCCGCAATATCGGACGCCTTGCTCATGGTGGTCTCGCCGATCCCGCGCTTGGGACGGTTAATCACACGCCTGAGGCGGATATCGTCGTGGGGATTGTTGATAATCTGCAGATAGGATGTCATATCCTTGATCTCTTCTCGATCATAGAAGCGGTGACCGCCGATCAGTCTGTGCGGGATCCCCGAGCGGGAGAGCGCCTGCTCGATCGCGTTGGACTGAGCGTTCATACGGTATAAGATCGCGTAATCGGAGAAGCTTCTCCCCGCGGCGACGCCGTCCTGGATCGTCTTCGAGATGAACATCGCTTCTTCTCTCTCGGAGAGGGCGGTGTGCAGAACGATCTTGTCGCCCTTGACATTCTCGGTCCAAAGGGTCTTGCCCTTGCGCTCAAAGTTGTTTTTGATAACATGGTTCGCGGCGTCGAGGATATTACCGGTGCTGCGGTAGTTCTGCTCCAGACGGATCACAGCCGCGCCCTTGAACTCGTTCTCAAAAGATAAGATATTCTCGATCGTCGCGCCTCTGAAACGATAGATGCTCTGATCGTCGTCTCCGACTACGCAGATATTGTTCCTTTTTGCTGCGAGTAAGCTGACAAAACGGTACTGTGACTTGTTGGTGTCCTGATACTCGTCGACCATAATATACTTGAAGCGGTTTTGATAATACTCGAGAACATCGGGGTTCTTCTCAAAAAGCATCACGGTGTTACAGATCAGGTCGTCAAAGTCCATCGCGTCAGATGTCAAAAGGCGCTGCTGATACAGCTCATACGCCTGTACCACCAGACGCAGACGGCTGTCAGTCTCGGCGTCCTTCTTCGCCATCGCGGGCGTTTTGAGTTTATCTTTATATTTTGAAATTTCATTGAGTACCGCTCTGTGCGGCAGGAACTTCTCATCAATATTCAGCTGTTTTAAGATCTCTTTCATCAGGCGCTTGGAATCATCGGTGTCATAAATGGTGAAATGATTCGAAAAGCCCAGCCTGTCACCGTATCTTCGAAGGATCCTCGCACAGGTGGAATGGAAGGTGGCCGCCCAGACCTCGTCGGAGCCTTCTCCGCAGACTGCCTGAATCCTGTCTTTGAGCTCTCCCGCCGCCTTATTCGTAAAGGTGATGGCAAGGATCTGCCACGGCTGAGCGAGACCCGCTTTGATGATGTACGCGATACGGTTGACAAGCACGGTAGTCTTGCCGGACCCTGCGCCCGCCAAAATCAGAAGCGGCCCTTCGGTATGAAAAACCGCCTCCTGCTGTTTAGAGTTCATTGAGCTGAACAGTGATTTTACTTCATCCAAGTTTTGCATAGTTCTTCCTTTTTATGATATTTTTTCGCGGATAAACGCGTTGATTTCGTCTGCTTTATCGGATAATATCAGCGTAACATAGATCTCCCGATATACCTCCACCGAACACTTCGAATAGATCAGATACTCATTCGGAGAGTAGCTTTTGCTGTTCATGAGAAAAGCATCTAAGCGGTTAAAGAGCATCGTCTCCGCATATCGGGCAGAATCCGTATCCTTCGCTCTGACGAGGATGATCTCTGCTATCTCGGAAGAGTCCTCGGTATATTCCGCGAAGAAATCGGCGATCATATCGCGGTCAAGCTGATAGAGCTTTTCAAGTTCTTCTAGGGACTTCACCGCTGTAATGTGTTCCATATCGAATTCTTCGTTGATCATCTCGCCGAGCGTGTTAAGGTCAGCATATGTTTCAGAGCACGACGAAAGAAGCAGGGAGAAAATCAATACAAAGCAAATCAGACAATATGCTCTTCTCATTACTCTCACCGCCTTTTCGATTGCTTATTCAGTATATAATCGAAAACGGTTTTTGTCAATCATCCCGAGAAAACGACGCAAACAAATCGGACTTAACAGAATAGATGTTTTCAAGCGGGATTTTGCTGCCGTCCATAAAAATCATCACCTGACCGATTGGGTCGATTTTCTTGACGGTACCCCGAAAGGTGATATACTCTCCCCCGTCTTTTCTCTCGTCCGGAAGAAAGAACCGAACCGTTACCGATGGATGAAGCGAGAGGTTGTCGCTGAGGATCATCAGCTTCTCGTTGATGATCTCTGTCTCATAATCTGAAAGTTCGACCTTTGAATTTGTGAAGCGTTTGGTCTCTTCAATGATCGCGTCAAAACCCACTAACGCAGCGAAAGCCGAGAACTGCGCAGCGCGGTCGTGCATCGACATCTGCGGGCGCGTCTTGGATACATGGTGCGGCAGGTGGATGATATCGTCATATATATGTGTCTCTCGGTCTGTCATTATTCTTACGCCTTATGACCGCCGATCTGAGCGTTGCGGTCTCTGGCGGTCGCTCCTTCCTGAAAGTTCATCCCTTTGAGGATACCGTTCTTCCCGAACTTATGCTTGATTCCGATCACTGCCTCCTGGATCTTTCGCTCACTCTGAAGCTGAGATTCTTCTCTCTCAAGGTTCTCTGCCTGCTGAGATATATCGGAAAAAAGATTCAGCTGCTCGGGTCTCTTCTTTGCCTTTTCGCTGTTTTCGTCGATGACATGATTCGCACAGACGCTCATCCTGCGCACAAGCAGGTTCGGATCGGTGATCCTGTCATATAACTCCATGATTTTCTCGGTGATGATTTTAGTCGAAGAGGTATAACGCCCCAGGTTGATAGAGCTGTGAACAGGCTTCGGCACCTTTCTGCCGTAATGGTCGGTCTCGATACCGCCCGCATACGCTTTCATCCGCTTCTTATCGTTCAGATTCTCGATATCATAGCCGACATACAGCACCATCTGATCGGTGACGAGATGCTTCTCCACCAATTCGAGTACCAACGAGTCGGTCATCTCTTTGATGATCAGGCGCGCCTTGTCGTTCTCATACGGCATCTGAAGCACCTGACCGGAGCTCAGGCTGTTCACAGATGGAGTGTACGCTCTGATGTCAGCGATCGTACAGGGTTCATATCCCCACGCGTGATCGATCAGAAGCTCGGTATTCTTCCCGAACATCTTGTATAGAAAATCCTCGTTATGGACAGAATAGCGGGCGATATCCCCCATCGTGTAGATCCCGCTGCTCTCCAATCTCCTCGCGGTGCCTCTGCCCACTCTCCAGAAATCGGTGAGCGGGCGGTGAGCCCACAGCCGTCTGCGATAGCTCATCTCGTCAAGCTCTGAGATCCTGAGCCCATCCTTATCCGCTTTGATATGCTTGGCGTCTATATCCATCGCGACCTTCGCGAGATAGAGGTTCGTGCCTATCCCCGCGGTAGCGGTGATGCCCGTCTGAGAGAGCACCTCTCTCACCATGGCGTCGGCGAGCTCGTAGGCGGTCATATGATAGGTATCAAGATAGTCGGTAGCGTCAATGAACACCTCATCGATCGAATATACAATGATGTCCTCGGGCGCGACAAAGTTGAGGTAAATATTGACGATCTTCGCGCTGACCTCTTCATACAAGCGCATACGGGGCTTCGCAATAATGAATCCGAGCTTAATCGAAGGATCTTTTCTGAGAAAAGACTCAAACTCAGCAGAGTCCTCCGATAAGCGGCGAGGAAGAATCCTCTTCTCGCGCTCTCTGTTGATCTCATCCACCCTTGAGATCACTTCGAACAGCCTCGCCCTGCCCGAAACGCCGTACGCCTTCAGCGCGGGAGAAACCGCGAGACAGATGGTCTTCGCGGTTCTGCTCTCGTCGGCGACAACCAGAAAAGCATCCAGAGGATCGATCCCCCTGTCCGCGCACTCAACAGAGGCATAGAAAGACTTCAGATCGATCGCGATATATTTCCTCTCTTTCATTTTGCCTCTCTCCTTTTATACTTTGAAATAATTATATCATAATCCATGCAAGATTTCAATAGATTTTAGAACATTTGTTTCATTTGCAACTGAAATATACTCGTACCGTCCTCTTCTCCCTTTTTTACCCCAACTATTGACAGAGAGCAGAACTCAAAAACAAAAAAGCCAGTAAAAATGCGGTTTCTCGCATGATTACTGGCTTTTGTCAAATATGAACCTGCGACCTCTTCGTCCCGAACGAAGCGCGCTACCAAACTGCGCCACACCTCGAAAAATGTAGCCCCGAAATCATCGGGGCCGAATGGCTGCGGAACTAGGATTCGAACCCAGACATACAGAGTCAGAGTCTGCTGTGCTACCCTTACACAATTCCGCATCGCACTATATAATTATAACCAAATTTCTCAAGATGTCAAGAGATATCCGTAAAATTTTTCCGTTTCAAACGAAAGCCCTGGTATAATTTACATACCAAGGCGGATCGTTAAAAATTAGCGCGGATATCTGAGCCGATAAATTCAAGATCGTCACAGACGCCCATCACACGGGATGTAAAACGAGCGGAGTAAGTCTCCTGCAAATCCTCAAACGAAAGATTGGTATTGAGGATCACCGGCTTCTCGGAGAGGATGCGGGTGTTGAAAATATTATACACGGCAGAGACCGAGAACTGAGTCTTGAACTCCGTGCCGAGATCATCGATGATCAATAAATCACACTCAAGCAGGAATTTGAACGAATCCTCTTCCCCGCTGTAATTTCCGGAGAAATGTTCTCTCTCAAGCTTATGAATAATATCGGGAGCGGATACATAGATCACAGAGAAGCCTTTCTTAATCAGTTCGTTCGCAATCGCAAGGCTTAGGTGAGTTTTCCCGAGTCCCGTGGAGCCCCTCATCAGGATGCTCTTGGACGAAAGTGAAAAGGTATCGGCATAATTTCTGCAATAGTTATAGATCTTCGACATCCTGTCGAGCGGAACGCGGTTGAGCGCGTCAGGCTTGTCGCTGTAATAGTCGAGCTTAAATGATTCAAAGGTGGAGAGCTTTAAGGGAGAAACAGCGCTAAGCTGTTCGCACGCAGTATCCGTGAGCAACTTTCTGTAACAGTCACACATAAGAGTCTTGTTATTCTCTTCAAAATAGCCGGTATCGTGACACTTTTCACAGAAAAAATGAGGCTCCAGCGCGGCCATAGAGGATCCGTTGCTCCTGAGAAGCGCTTCTTCCTCCTGTTGCAGAGCTAAGCTCTTTTCCGAGAGTTCCTTTATCGAATCAGCGCCGGATGCGCCTTTTAATATACATTTGGATATATCCGCACCGATGACAGAAAGCTCTCGTTCGATCTCTTCAACGCGGGGGATCTGACGGTAAATCTGCTCTCGTCTGCTGTCAGCATACCCGATTGCTGCCATACGGCGATCAGAGAGCTTCTCGCGCGCAATCTGCTGTACTTCTTTTGAATATGACATCATCTATCACCTTAATCATCAAATAAACTCTTATGCTTTGAAACATCATAGGAGGTATTCTCGAATGTAAACGCTGATTTCTTCTTGCCCTTCGCGGGCTTCTTTAAAGAAGTCTCCGACTCTTTGAGCGTATCGAGGGACTTGATCCCCTTTTCATACCATTTTGAGAGGATCGCGTTGATGTAGCGGATATTATACTCTCCCTTGGTGTTGACGCAGCGCTCATACGCTTCTAAGAGCATCTCATCGGAGAAGCTCCAGATATTCATCCAGCGGTCGGCGTGCTCGAGCTGTGAAGAGGTGGGGTTGCCGATATTATGGATCCCGAACAGAGAAGAAATATGCGTCCATGCGCTCTTGCTCGCGTTGAGCCTTTTGATCTCTTCCTCGGCAAGCTCCACGGTATAGATCCCCTTATCCGACCATGAGAGCCCCATCCGTTCGATCGCGCGCATATTAGACTTGCCCGATGATACACAGAAATGGATCAGTAATGCGAGCACCTCACACGGAAGACCAAAGGTGCTGTACAGCATCACGATCGTTGCAGTGTCTCCGGAAGAGAGCGGCTTTGAGAGTGCGATCTGCGCTTCTTCAAGCAGTCCTCTGAGGCTCAGATCATCCTTCAGCATTTGAGCGACAAACGCGGAATCTGGACGCACGGCTCGCGTAACGATGGGGGCTTTGGCCTTGATATCATTATCTTCTTTATGTACAGGCAGATCCTGCGGCTTCTCGGCAGCGTGGAAAGCCGTATCCGCATTTTCGGAAGAAAGAATCAGTCCTCGCTCAGTCCAGAAACTGATCGCGTTCTCGACCTCTTCATGGGATACAGAAAGCGCTTTGGAAAGCGACATAGGCGTATTTTCCCGATCGGGGTATTTTAAGAGATACAGGATCACCTTCAGCGAAGCCTCGTTCGCAAACTTCAGATGCTGTTCGACAACAGCACTTGGCACCGCGAACACAGAGCCCCAGCTGTTTGGATGGATGATATATGACATAGACAGTACTTCCCGAATATTCAAAGAGTATTTTGATTATAGCATAAAAAATGATTCTATGCTACTAAATTAGAATAATATCGAATAAAAATCTTGACTAAAGAAAAATAATATCTTATAATACATTTGATAAATGCGGATGTAGTTCAATGGTAGAGCGCAACCTTCCCAAGGTTGATGTTGCGGGTTCGAGCCCCGTTATCCGCTTGATGATAGGGACATCCGGCGGTGTCCCTATTGCTATACATAAAAATCAAAAAGGAATGATCATATGAAAACGACTTATATCCCCCGCGGCGTATGCTCGCGGATGATCGAGATCGAGCTTGACGGCGATACCGTCAAAGACTGCCGCTTCATCGGCGGCTGCAGCGGAAACACCCAGGGCATCTCTGCGCTGGTCAAGGGCATGGATGTTCATACCGCGATCGAAAGATTAGAAGGCATCGACTGTGCCGGACGAGGCACCTCCTGCCCCGACCAACTCTCGAAAGCATTGAGGAAAGCGATCGGAGAGTAATTATTTCGGTAATAAGTCATCCGAAACATAACAGATACAAGAACAGCGTCCTTGTCAAAAGGGCGCTGTTATCATTTTGTGATAAACTCACAATTATTTATTTAACTCGCCTAAGGAAAGCGCCTTGAGATACGCGTTGATGAATCCGTCGAGATCGCCGTCCATCACGGCGTTGATGTTGCCGGTCTCAAAGTTCGTACGGTGATCCTTGACCAAAGTATACGGCATAAATACATAGGAGCGGATCTGTGAGCCCCAGGTGATCTCCTTCTGAACGCCCTTAATGTCCTCGATCTTCTCGAGATGCTCGCGCTCCTTGATCTCCATCAGCTTAGAGATCAGCATCTTCATCGCGACATCACGGTTCTGATACTGAGAGCGCTCCACCTGAGAAGCGACGACGATACCGGTGGGGATATGTGTCAGCCGCACCGCAGATGAGGTCTTGTTGACCTTCTGACCGCCGGCGCCCGACGCTCTGTAGACATCCATCTTGATCTCTTCGGGAGGGATCTCAACCTTGATATCATCGTTGATCTCGGGCATCACTTCTAAAGATGAAAAGCTCGTGTGTCTTCTGCCAGCGGAGTCAAAGGGAGAGACGCGCACCAAGCGGTGAACGCCCGCCTCGCTCTTGAGATACCCGTAGGCGTTCTCTCCTTCGATCAGCAGCACTGCGCTCTTCAGACCCGCCTCATCGCCGTCAAGATAGTCGATCTCTTTGACCTCAAAGCCGTGAGCGCTCGCCCAGCGGGTATACATACGATAGAGCATCTCCGCCCAGTCCTGCGCTTCGGTACCGCCCGAGCCCGCATGGAAGGTCAGGATCGCGTTATTCTTATCATATTCGCCGGTCAGAAGAGTTTCAAGACGCTGACGCTCCAATTCTTTCTCGATACTCTCGATCTCACCCTGAGCTTCTTCTACAAGAGACAGATCCTCCGCCTCGTCGCCGAGTTCGATCAGCGCAAGGGCGTCTTCGTATGAAGCGACCAGCTTCTCATACTTTTCAACCTTTGCCTTGAGGTTGGAAGTTTTCTGAAGGATCTTCTGAGAATTCTCCATATCATCCCAAAAGCCCGGTTCCGCGGCGCGGTTCTCCAACTGCTCAATCTCCTTCTTCATGCCGGAGAGTCCAAGCGCTGACGCGAGGTCGTCGATCTCCGGCTTCTTTGCTTCGAGCTTGAGTCTCAGTTCTTCAAACTGTAACATTTCATTCATCCTCTTATACTTTTTTAAAAGTAATTATAATATAAAAGCAAAGAAATGTAAATAATAATGTGATATAAAAATGGAATTATTTGGTATAATAATATGACACACTTAAGAGGAGTGTATCCGATATGGATTATTTAGGCAAGAAGTGCCCTGTCTGTGACCGGTATTTTCACGCGGGAGATGACATCGTTGTATGTCCCGACTGCGGTACTCCCCATCACAGAGAGTGCTATGAAAAAGAGAATCAGTGCGCGAATCACGCCCTTCACGCGCAGGCCTTTGACTATAATACTGCATCCGAGACCGACGAAGAAGAGCATGTCTGCTCTAACTGCGGAACACATAACGACAAGACCTCGTTCTTCTGCAAACACTGCGGCGTACCGCTGCACAATACTGAACAGCAGGCGCAAAGGCAGAACGATCCCCGCACGCAGTATCAGAATCCCGGCGCTCAAGGCTCACAGGGATTTCAGTACGATATGTTTGACCCTTTGGGCGGGGTGGATAAAGATGAAGACTTTGGCGACGGTGTGACCGCGGGAGAAGCCGCAAAATATGTCAAGCAGAATCCCCCCTACTTCATCCGGATCTTCTCGAATATTCAGAAATACGCAAAGTCAAGATTCAACTTCTCGGCTGCGCTTTTTACCGGGATATATCTTCTGTACCGCAAAATGTACAAGATCGGAGCTCTGATCTCGGCAATTCAGCTTTCACTGTTTATTCTGTACACCGTCATCTATTACTCGGCTCCCTATCAGGATGTATTAAATAATATGCCCTCGCTGAGCTTTACGGATGTAAACGCGTTTTCTGACTTTCTCAGCTACGCATCCGGTCTGAGTTCCCTGCAAATCTTTATGATCTATTTCTTACTCGCATATGATCTGATCAGGATCGGTTTTATGCTGGCGATCGGGTTCACATTCAACCGTCTGTACTTTCAGCACTGTAAGAAACAGATCAACAAAGTCAAAGCTGAAGCTCCTTCCCCGCAGGAAGCCGAATCACAGCTGCAAACCAAAGGCGGCGTCAATACAGCGATCGGTGTAACCATGATGATCACTTTTCTCGTTGTGAACTATCTGCCGTTTATATTATCAAACTTTATTTGAGGTGCGTTATGAAAATTACCAAAGCTGTCATCCCCGCGGCTGGTCTCGGAACAAGGATTCTTCCCGCGACCAAAGCGATGCCGAAAGAGATGCTTCCCATCGTAGACAAGCCCGCGATCCAGTACATCGTCGAAGAAGCGGTAGAATCCGGGATCACGGATATCCTGATCATCACCAACAGAGGAAAAGGCGTCATCGAGGATCACTTTGACCGCGCTCTGAGTCTTGAAGACAGTCTTAGAAAAGGAGAGAAATACGAGCTTTTAAAATCTATTGAACACATCCACAAGCTCGCGAACATCCACTACATCCGTCAGATCGAGACCAAGGGCTTGGGACACGCTGTTTCCAGAGCCCGCACCTTTATCGGAAACGACCCCTTCGCTGTTTTATACGGCGACGATGTCATTATCGGCGATGTCCCTGCGACAAAAGAACTGATCGACGCTTACGGTACATTCGGCAAGGGCGTTCTCGGCATCAAAAAAGTCGACGAAGAAGCGATCAAAAAGTACAGTTCTCTGAAAGTCGAGAATATTCATGACAATATCTATCGCTGCACTGATATGATCGAAAAGCCGCAGAAAAAAGAAGATATCCTCTCGTTATATTCCATTCTCGGCAGATGCATCTTACCCGCAGAGATCTTCGAGATCTTAGACCACACTGCGCCCGGCGCGGGCGGCGAGATCCAACTGACCGACGCGATGAAGGAGCTTGCGAATACGGTCGGTATGACAGCGGTGGAGTTTTCGGGCAGAAGATATGATATGGGCAACAAGCTCGGCATACTTGAGGCGAATATCGAAGTCGGTCTGAAACACCCCGAGATTTCAGAAGGTCTCAAAGCGTATATCAAAGAGCTCTCGAAAACTCTCTGATCATACCGGATCAAATTTTACTAAAATTTATCGACAAAAGAGCGGCGAATTTGTCGCTCTTTTTTCTTTTTACCGATTTATTTTTTTTAATTCTAATCTATAAAATACACGGAAAAAATAAGAGTATAATGTAACAGAAAATATTTTAGGAGGCATCATATGAAAGCGGTTATCACAGTTATCGGAAAAGACTCGGTCGGCATTCTCTCGAAGGTCTCGACAGCCTGCGCGGATGTGGGCGTCAACATCATCGAGGTTACCCAGAGTGTCCTGCAGGATATGTTCGCGATGATCATGCTCGCCCAGATTGACAAGGCGACCGTCGCTTTTGATGATCTTGTGAAAAAGCTCGATGCACTCGGCAGTGAGAACAACCTCAAGATCCATGTGATGCATGAGGATATCTTCAACAGTATGCACCGAATCTGATAAAAAAGGATATTTACAATGATTGAAACAAAAGATATATTAGAAACCATCAATATGATCGACAACGAGAACCTCGATGTCAGAACCATCACTATGGGGATCTCTCTGATCGACTGTATTGACTCGGATATCGACAAGGCTTGTGATAAGATCTACGACAAGATCTGCCGTTACGCGCAGGATCTCGTCAAGACCGGAGAAGATATCACCAGAGAGTACGGCATCCCGATCATCAACAAACGGATCTCTGTTACGCCTGTCGCGATCTTGGCGGGCGTATGTCAGACACAAAAAATCAAAAAATTCGCGGTTGCTCTTGACCGTGCGGCGGATACATTGGGCGTCAACTTTATCGGCGGATATTCCGCATTGGTAGAGAAAGGCTTTGCCGCGGGTGACTACGCGCTGATCGAGAGCATCCCCGAGGCTTTAGCGGAGACAAAAAGAGTATGCTCATCCGTCAATATCGGTTCTACCAAAGCAGGCATCAATATGGATGCCGTCAAGATGATGGGCAGAGCCGTCGTTGACACCGCAAAGCTGACTGAAAACGATAACTGTATCGGCGCTGCGAAGTTAGTCACCTTCTGCAACGCGGTACAGGATAATCCCTTTATGGCGGGCGCTTTTCACGGTGTAGGCGAAGCGGACTGTGTCATCAATGTCGGCGTATCCGGTCCCGGCGTTGTCAGAGCTGCTCTCGAGAAGAATGAATGCAAGAATATCACCGAGGTAGCGGATCTTGTGAAGAGAACCGCGTTCAAGATCACGAGAATGGGTCAGCTGGTCGCCAAAGAGGCGTCTCAAAGGCTCTCTGTTCCGTTCGGGATCGTCGATCTCTCCCTCGCCCCCACTCCCGCTGTCGGCGACTCGGTCGCGCATATTTTGGAAGAAATGGGCTTGGAGATCTGCGGTTGTCACGGTACTACGGCGGCGCTCGCGCTTCTCAACGACGCTGTCAAAAAAGGCGGCGTGATGGCGTCCTCTCATGTCGGAGGACTCTCCGGCGCGTTCATACCGGTGTCCGAAGACGCGGGAATGATCGACGCTGTCAACAAAAAAGCCCTCGATATTACCAAGCTCGAGGCGATGACCGCCGTATGCTCGGTCGGTCTCGATATGCTTGTGATCCCCGGAGACACCACTCCCGAGGTTGTCTCGGCGATCATCGCGGATGAAGCGGCGATCGGTATGATCAACTCCAAGACGACCGCGGTAAGAGTGATCCCCGCCATCGGCAGAAAAGCCGGAGACACCCTCAACTTCGGAGGTCTGTTAGGATCGGGTCCCGTGATGGATTTAAGAATCGGAAACCCCGAGAAGTTTATCAATCTCGGCGGCAGGATCCCCGCTCCGCTGCAAAGTCTCAAGAACTGATATAACCTATCATATAGGGCGGGCTTTGTCCCGCCCATCACTGCAAAGACCCGATTCGGAGGTATGTTTATGCAGGAAATGCTGAATAAAATCATCGAGATGGATGAAAAGGCGAGAAAGATTCGCGATGACGCCCAGGAGAATAAAGTCCTGAGTGAAAAAGAAATCGAAAAGCTCAAACAACAAATCCACGATGACTATATTGAACGGGCAAAATCCAGAATTGAAAAAAATATCAAGGTTGACCGCGATCTCGCCGATGAACGATGGCAGAAGTTCGCTCAATCCATTGATGAGAAAAAAGCGATTTTGCAGTCAAATTTTGACAGGCATAGGGATCTGTGGATCGACGAGATTACAGAAGAAGTTATCGGATAAAGCCATCCGGTTGACCAAGTTTTGAGAAAGGCGGTGAGTATATGGCGCTGATAGATCCTTCTTCCGCGATGACCGCGAAAGCAAGAGCTAAATACGGCAGAAGGCTGACGCAGAAAGACTATTCTGCGCTGATCAAATCGAACAGCGTGACCGAGGTCGTTCTCTATCTGAAATCATATACTTACTATCAGAACTTTCTACAGTCCGTATCCAATCACGATGTTCACAGAGGAGCGGTCGAACAAATCCTTAGACAAAAGCTTTTTGAGAATTTCATGAGCTTGTGCCGCTATAATTCTTCTGACTCTCCCGTGACAAAATTTATTATCCGGCAGAGAGAAGCGGGCGAGATCGTTAAGTTCATCACGCTCTTGTCCATCGGTAAACCCGAGGACTACCTCTTCTCTCTTCCATTATACTTTATCGAACACACAGATATCAATCTTCAAAAACTGACAAAAGCGAGAAACTACGATGATTTTTTGGATGCGCTGGAATCAACCGATTACAGAAGAATCCTCAAAGACTTCTCCCCCAATCATCTCGGGAGATGGGATATTGCGGCAATTGAGGACGCCCTGCATCTTTATTCTTTGAGAGAATTATATTCTTTTATCGAAAAAATAAAGAATAAATCGAAGAAAACCGCGCTGACCGAGTTGTTTGACCGATTGGTCGACTATTCGAACTTTTCCAGAATTATTCGACTGAAGAAATATTACAATATGAAAAATGACCTGATCCGCTCTCATCTTTACCCCTATGGCTCTCTGACCGGTAAAAAGCTGGATAGAATTTTCTCAAAAGAAAGCTTTGCGGATATCCGAAGGGAGCTGATGGAGACCAAGATCGGCAAAAAGATCAGAAACAAAAACTTTGAATTTGAAGGTGAGGTCGCGTCAGAAGGCCGCTTTGAGATCTGTAAGCATCAGCTTTACTTCTCCTCAGAGCCCGAAGTCGTTCTGCTGTCGTTTTATATTCTCTCCGAAACAGAGCTCAAAAATGTGATCAACATCATTGAGGGCGTCAGGTATTCTCTCTCTCCCTCGGAAATCTCACAAATGCTTCTGATTTTTTAACTGACAACAATTTATATACATTTTCTCTCACACAGAGGTGATTGAATGGCACTTGCTAAAATGAAATTGCTGAATATCATCGGTCCGATGGATCTTCTCGATGATGTCACAAACCTGTTGGGGACATCGGGAGTCTTTCAGCCCGATGACGCGGCAGAGTTCTATTCTGAAAAAGATGATCTGATCCCGATCGTCTTCAACAACATTTACACAGAACCACTGGAGACTTTGAAAGCGCTGATGCTGAAGGCCGGTTTAAAACCGGATATCGTCAATCCGAAAACATATGATGACGCTATAGATGAAACACTTTTCTCTTTTGTCGAAGAAATGAACGGATCTGTCGGCTCTCTGATCGAAAAGCTCGATAACATTGAAGAAGAGCTCTCCCGTTGCAGTTCGCGGATCGAAAACGCGAAACACTTCATCGGCCTCGGCGTAGATGTCGAGAAGCTGTCACAGTGTGAATTTGTCAAAACA
>CAJOII010000020.1 GCA_905234535.1 uncultured Ruminococcus sp. | reverse complement strand
AAAATCATCAGACTGTCGAAAGAGGAATCCTGAATGAGTGATAAGAAAATCAAATTGAGCTTTGAAGAAGCGATCATCAAGCTCGACGAAGTTGTCAAACAGCTCGAAAATCCCGAATGTCCGCTTGAGAAGAGCGTTGAGCTCTATGAAGAAGCCGCCGATCTTCTCCTCTTCTGCAAAGAGAAGCTCGATACCGTGCAGGATAGAGTGATGACGATCGACGAGCGGCTCGCGCAGATGAACGACGATCGATACACAGAAGATTAATTTTCTGAAGAGGAATTATAAATATGAACAACTATCTTGATATCATCAACGGGAAGTTGAAAGAATACTTGTCTTTGCGCGATCAAGGAGCTCAGACGCTGATCGACGCGATGGACTACTCGTTGTCCTTACCCGGCAAGCGGGTGCGCCCGACGCTCACCTTAGAATTTTGCAGACTGTGCGGGGGAGAGGTCGAGAACGCGCTGCCGTTCGCGTGCGCTGTGGAGATGGTGCACACCTTCTCGCTGATCCACGATGATATGCCCTGCATGGATAACGACGACTTTCGCCGCGGCAAGCCTTCCAATCATAAGGTCTACGGCGAGGATATCGCGCTTTTAGCGGGAGACGCGCTGATGATCAGAGCCTATGAAGTGATGCTCTCAAAGGATACCGTGGAGAAGGTCGGCGCTGAGAATACCGCGAAAGCCGCGCTCCTGCTCTCAGAGAAGTCCGGGGTGCTCGGCATGGCGGGCGGTCAGGTGATCGATCTTGAGTCAGAAGGCAAGAATGTCGGGATCGATATCCTCACCGAGATGGACAACCGCAAGACTGCCGCGCTGATCGAAGCCGCCTGCATGATGGGCTGTATCGCGGCGTCCGCCGACGATGAGCAGATCAAGGCGGCAGAGAAATACGCGCATCATATCGGGATCGCGTTCCAGATCGTGGACGATATCCTTGATGTCACCTCTACCACCGAGGTGCTCGGCAAGGCGGTAGGCTCTGACGAGAATAATAAGAAGTCCACCTATGTCTCGCTCCTGGGACTTGACCGATGCAGAGAACTGGTGGATGAATATACCAAGGACGCCGTCAGGGCGCTGTCGGTTTTTGACGCGGATACCTCCTCCTTGGAAGAGTTCGCGTATATGCTGAAGAACAGGAAGAAGTAGACGCTTGTCGTTATCTGTTCTCAGTTTCGGGTTTTAGCTTTTTATTATATTATTTTTCGTTATATTATGAATTTTCAGATTTTACCGAAAATTGAATCTCCTCAGGATTTGAAGGAGCTCTCGAAAGAAGAGCTCGAGCTTCTGTGCGCCGAAATTCGAGAGAAGCTGATTGATGTCGTGTCCGTCAACGGCGGGCATCTGTCGTCAAATTTAGGCGTAGTAGAATTGACGGTCGCGCTGCACAGGGCGTTCGACTGTCCGAGGGACAGCATCGTCTTTGATGTCGGACACCAGTGCTACACCCACAAGATGCTCACCGGAAGACTCTGTGATATCGAAACCATCCGCAAGGAAGGCGGACTCTCGGGCTTTCCGAAGATCACCGAGTCCAAGTGCGACGCGTTCAACGCGGGACACGCCTCCACCTCGATCTCCGCGGCGTTCGGCATCGCGAAGGCAAAGCAGCTTTCGGGCGACGATTCCTACACCGTAGCGGTCATCGGAGACGGCTCTCTGACCGGTGGTATGGCGTATGAGGGACTCAACAATGCCGGAAGATTCAATAAGAATTTTCTGGTGATTCTGAACGATAACAAGATGTCCATCAACAAGAATGTCGGCGCGATGGCGCGGTATCTGACCTCGATCAGAATGAAACCGTGGTATCTGCGCCTCAAAGATAAGGTGGCGGGTCTGCTCTCAAAGCTCCCGCTGATCGGCTCTCCGATCGCAAATTCTCTCAAACGCCAGAAGTCGAGGGTCAAGCACATCCTCTACCGCCACACGATTTTTGATAAGCTCGGGTTCTCCTACTACGGTCCGGTAGACGGACATGATCTTGACGCGCTCAAGGAGGCGCTCGACACCGTCAAGCGCTCAAAGGACCCCGCGATCTTGCATGTCGTCACCACCAAGGGCAAGGGCTATACCTTTGCGGAGCATGACTCTGCGTCCTTCCACGGGATCGGCTCGTTCAATATCGACACCGGAGAGCCCTTAAGCGGTTCGAAGAGCTATTCCGAGGCGTTCGGTGAGGCGCTGTGCGAGTTTGCCGCAGCGGATAAGCGCATCTGCGCGGTGACCGCCGCGATGAGGACAGGCACCGGCCTGTCGGAGTTTGCGCGGCTGTATAAAGACCGTTTCTTCGATGTCGGTATCGCCGAAGAACACGCGGTCACCTTCTCGGCGGGACTTGCGTCCAAAGGGCTGATTCCGGTGTTCGCGGTGTACTCCACCTTCTTGCAGAGAGGATATGATCAGCTGATCCATGACTGCGCGATGCAGAACGCGCATCTTGTCTTAGCGGTCGACCGCGCGGGCGTGGTCGGCGAGGACGGCGAGACCCATCAGGGACTGTTTGATGTGTCGATGATGAACGCGATGCCGAACACCTCGATCTACTCGGTGTGCTTCTATGACGGACTTAAGGAATCGCTCAGAGAGGCTCTCTACCTGACTTCAGGCGTGGTGAGTGTGCGCTATCCGAGAGGATGTGAGCAGGATCGCCCGAAGGGGTATGAGAAAGAATCCGTTAACTTTGATATCATCGGCGAGAAAGACGCCGACATCCTGATCGTCACCTACGGCAGGCTGTTTCTTGAAGCGTATCAGGCGTATGAGAAGCTCAAAGAGAGGGGCATCTCCGTCTGTATCTTAAAGCTCTGCCGCATCAAGCCGATCGACCGAAAGGCGGCTGTATTCGCAAAAGATTTTGAGCGTGTCTTCTTCTTTGAGGAAGGAATGCTCTCCGGCGGCGTGGGGGAGAGCTTCTCCCATCTTCTCAGCCGCACAGGATATAACGGAACCTATCGCGTCACAGCGGTAGAAGAGATATTTGTACAGCATTCCACCGTGTCGAGCGCTCTCAAAAGATTAGGGCTTGACTGTGAGGAAATGTGCAGAACCATCATAGAAGAGTATGAAGAAACGACTTGATGTTTTACTGGTCGAGAGAGGCTATTTCGAAAGCAGAGAAAAGGCGAAGGCTGTGATCATGTCCGGCTGTGTCTATGTGAATAACCGGAAAGCCGACAAGGCGGGCACTGCCTACGACGAGTTCTCCGCGGTAGAGGTCAGAGGGAACACGATGAAGTATGTCTCCCGCGGCGGATACAAGCTCGAGAAGGCGATAGAGGTCTTCGAGATCTCGCTCGACGGCAAATGTACGATGGATATCGGCGCGTCTACCGGGGGCTTTACCGACTGTATGCTCCAAAACGGCGCTTTGAAGGTCTACGCGATCGATGTCGGTTACGGACAGCTCGCGTGGAAGCTGCGCTGTGATGAGCGCGTCGTCAACTTAGAGCGCACCAATATGCGCTATGTCACCGATGAACAGGTGAAGGACAAGATCGACTTCTTCTCGGCGGATGTCGCGTTCATCTCTTTGAAGCTGATCCTCCCCGCTGCAAAAGCGCTCCTTAGAGAAAACGGCGCGGGCGTATGTCTGATCAAGCCGCAGTTTGAAGCGGGCAAGGAGTTCGTCGGAAAGAACGGCGTCGTCAGGGACAAGGCGGTCCATGTCCGCGTGGTGGAGGAGATCATCGACTTCTGCTTACATAACGGGTTCTCCGTACAGGGTCTCGACTTCTCTCCCATCAAAGGGCCGCAGGGCAATATCGAGTATCTCATCTATATCGAGATGTCGGACAGTCCCGAGAACCTGCTCACCGTCTCAGCAGAAGAGGTTGTAGAGCGGTCTCATCTGACCTTGGACAAATAGAGGTGTATCATCTATGAAAATCGGTCTGATCGTCAATTTTGATAAAGTAAACGCGGCGGATACCGCGAAGAAGATCGTTCGTATCTGCGAAGAGAATGCGGCGACGGTCCTCGGTGTTGAGAACTGCTTCTTTGAGCCTGACAGGATCTGTGCGGATAACGAAGAGGTCATGAAGAACTGTGACATCGCGGTCACGGTCGGCGGCGACGGCACCATCATCCATAACGCGAAGTTCGCCGCTCTCTATAACAAACCGCTTTTGGGCGTCAACTTAGGCAGGATCGGCTTTGTCGCGAATATCGAGCCTGACGAGCTCGACGAGATGTATCGGCTCTTCACCGGAGAGTACGATCTCCAGCGGCGGATGCTTTTAGATATCACCGTCAATAAGGACGGTGAGAGCCGCAGCTTCACCGCTGTCAACGAAGCGGTGATCCACAGAGACTCGCTCTCTTCGATGGCGGATATCTCGGTATCGCTTGATAATGAGCGCATCATCACCTACCGCGCCGACGGGATGCTCTTTGCCACCCCGACAGGCTCCACTGCCTATTCATTCTCGGCGGGCGGTCCGGTGCTGCAGCCTCAGCTCAAATGTATCCTGCTCACGCCTGTCTGTCCCCACGCGCTGTCGTCGCGTCAGGTGGTGTTTAATGAGGACGCGGTGCTCTCAGCT
This sequence comes from uncultured Ruminococcus sp., assembly GCA_905234535.1. Lineage (GTDB taxonomy): Bacteria > Bacillota > Clostridia > Oscillospirales > Acutalibacteraceae > Ruminococcoides. Next base: position 21,020 of record CAJOII010000020.1, on the reverse strand, counting down.
CATGTTCATGAGCGCTCCGACTCCAAATGCTATATGACCGTAGACGGTCAGAACTATATTACGATCTCATCGGACGATGAGATCACCATCAGGAAATCTTCGCTGGAATTACAGCTTATCATTTTGAAAGAGAAAAATTTCTACAAATTGTTAAATGAAAAGTTAAAGGAGAACTGACCCCATGAAAACCAACAGACATTCTAAAATCTTAGAGCTGATCGCGAAGTATCCGATCACCACCCAGGAAGAGTTGATAGAACATCTGAGAGCGCAGGGGTATGAGGTCACGCAGTCGACGGTATCGAGAGATATCAAGCAGCTCAGGCTCTCCAAGACCCTCCTCTCCGACGGCAAGTATCGCTATCAGGCGTCCGCCGCGTCCGAGAGAGGCGTGAAGAATAATTTTGTGCAGATATTCACCACCTCCTTCGTTTCCTGCGAATGCGCGCAGAATATCGTCGTCATCAAGACATTGAGCGGCATGGCGTCCGCCGCCTGCGCCGCGATCGACTCACTCGACTACGACTCGATCATCGGCACCCTCGCGGGAGAGGACACCATCATGGCGGTGTGCAAAGATGAGAACAGCGCGAGGGTATGCGCCGAGGATTTCTCAAAATATATCAGATAACGGTCATCCGCGACACGCGGTATGGAGGCAGCTTATGCTCTCAAATCTCTATATTGAAAATATAGCGGTCATCGAAAAAACGAATATTGATTTTTCTAAGGGCTTCAATGTTCTCACCGGTGAGACCGGCGCGGGCAAAAGTATCGTCATCGACTCGATCAACGCGATCTTAGGCAAGCGCTCCTCCAAAGGACTGATCCGCTCGGGGGAGGAGAAAGCCTTCGTCAGCGCGACCTTCGAGGATCTCAGCCCGCTTGTCAAAAAGAAGCTCTCCGTAATGGGCTATGAGTGTGAGGACGATACGCTGATCTTACAGCGCGAGCTTCACCTCTCGGGCAAGAACACCTGCAGGATCAACTCGCGCCCCTGTACGGTCTCCGCCCTGAAGGATATCGGCGAGTATCTGGTGAATATCCACGGACAGAACGACAACTTGGAGCTGATGAATCCCGCGCTTCATATCGTCTATCTCGACGCGCTGGCGGATATCTCATCGCTTCTCTCATCCTACAGAGAAACCTATCATGAGCTCAAAGACGCCGAGCGCAGACTCAAAGAAGAAGTAACGGACGAAGAGCTTCGGCTCTCTCGGATCGATCTGCTCTCTTTTCAGATCGAAGAGCTCGAGAACGCCGGCATCACCGTCGGCGAGTACGACGCTCTGAATAAAGAGAAGACCGCGCTGCAGAATCAGGAGAAGATCATCAAGGAACTGATGAAGGCGCAGATGATCCTCGACGGCGACGGCGATACCTCAGACGGCGCGCTCAGGATGCTCGACGACGCGTCCTCTGCGATGATCTACACCTCCCGATACTATTCGCCAGCGGAGGGGCTCTCGGACAGATTATCTTCCGCTTTGTATGAGCTTGAGGCGATTTCGGATGAACTTAGATCTATGTCCGACGACATTGATCTGTCTCCCTCGCGGCTCGAGGAGATCGAAGAACGCCTTGATCTTCTGTATCGTCTCAAGAAGAAATACGGCGAGACAGAGGAGGAGATGCTCCTCTTCCTCGAGAACGCGAAGAAAGAACTAAAAGACTTAAACGACTACGCCTACAACCGCGAACAGCTCGAGAGACGCTATCAAAGTCTCCTGTCTGATGCGACCGAAAAGGCAGAGGAGCTCTCCTCCATCAGGCAGAGGATATCCGCTGACTTTATCAGCGCGGTGGAGAAAGAGATGGCATATCTCTTGATGCCCGATGTACGGCTCGAGATCGAGAGAGAGAGGGTAGAGCTGAACTCGCGCGGTTGTGACAAGATCGAATTTCTGATCTCTACCAATCCCGGCGAGGAGCCGAAGCCCGTCTCGAAGATTGCCTCGGGCGGCGAGCTCTCGCGCATGATGCTCGCAATCAAGACCGTCCTCTCCAAGGCGGACTTTGTCGATACATTGATCTTCGACGAGATCGACACCGGTATCTCCGGATCCGCGGCGGGCAGGGTCGGCAAGAAGCTCAGGGAGCTCTCCTCCTCGCGTCAGGTGATGTGCGTCACCCATCAGGCGCAGATCGCGGCGTTCGCCGACAGCCATCTGTTCATTTCAAAGAGCGTTCGGGAAGGCAGAACCTACACAAAGGTCGAGACCTTATCACAAGAGGGCAGGGTAGAGGAGCTCGCGCGCATTGTGGGCAGTGAGGAAATCTCAGACAGCGCCAAGGCGCACGCGAGAGAGCTGCTCAGCTCAGCACAGTTATCATAGCAAATACACATTTTTCAGCATAGAATGACGGAGAGAGAATATGAAGAAATGGATAGTCAAAAAATGCAATAAACAACTGAAGAACACCATTTCAGAGAAGTTTTCTCTGCCGTCAGTGCTCTCGACTCTGCTTGTGATCCGTGGGATCACGGAGGATGAAGAGATCGGGGACTTCATGGAAGGTGAGGAGCTCAGGCTCGATCCGTTCTCCTTCAAGGATATGGACAAGGCGGTGGAGAGGATCCTCTTCGCTGTTGAAAACAGTGAGAAGATCTGTATTTACGGTGACTTTGATGTCGACGGTATCACCTCTACCGCGCTGCTCTACTCATACCTTTCGGATATCGGCGCCGATGTGATGTACTATATCCCCATCCGCGACGAAGAGGGCTACGGCATGAACAAGAACGCGGTCGAGAAGCTCTATAACCGCAAGGTAAAGCTCATCGTCACCGTCGATAACGGGATCGCCGCGAAGGACGAGATCGACTACGCCGAGAGCCTCGGCATCGATGTCGTTGTGACCGATCACCATATGCCGCAGGGAGAGATCCCGAGGGCTTGTGCGGTGGTCAACCCTCACAGAGAGGATGATCACAGTAGCTTCAAAGAGCTCTGCGGTGTGGGCGTGGTGTTCAAGCTCGTTTGCGCGATCGAGGGAGAATACGGAGATATAGACGCACTCCTCGAGAACTATGCGGATCTTACGGCGCTGGGAACGGTCGCCGATCTGATGCCGCTCATCGGTGAGAACCGCGTTCTGGTCAAGAAGGGCATACGGTATATCAACAACCGCGACCGCGTCGGGATCGCCGCTTTGATCGACAACGCCTCTCTGTCGGGCAGGACGATCACCGCGGGACATATCTCCTATGCCTTAGGTCCGAGGATCAATGCCGTCGGGCGTCTGGGTCCGTCTAAATCATCTGTGGAGCTTCTGCTCACAGAAGACGAAGAGTACGCCGCAGTGATCGCTGAGGAGCTCTCCGAGGACAATGTCAGGCGACAGACTATCGAGCGCGAGATCTTAGAGGACATCGACAGGATGGTCAAGAGCGACCCGCGGATCGTGCAGAACCGCGTGATCGTTGTTGCGAAAGAGGGCTGGCACAAGGGCGTGGTCGGCATCGTCGCCTCCCGCCTTAAAGAGATCTACCTAAAGCCCGCGATCGTGATCTCTGTCGACGACGATATCTGCCGCGGTTCGGGTAGATCGGTCAAGGGATTTGAGCTCAATCGCGCAGTCTCAGCCTGTGAAGAGTACCTGACCCAGTTCGGAGGCCATCCGATGGCGTGCGGTCTGAGCCTGAAGAAAGAGCGCATCCCCGATTTTATCGAAGCAATCAACGCCTACGCGAAGGAAGTCGGCATTCCCGAGCAGTTTCTGGAGCTCGACTGCAAATTAAATCCCGCCGGCATTGACATCGATGTCGTTCATACGCTCTCGAGACTTGAGCCGTATGGGATGGGGAATCCCCAGCCCTTGTTCGGGCTCTTCTCGATGACCTTGCGCAGCATCACTGAGGTGGGCGCGCAGGGAGGTCATCTCAGGCTCGTCTTCTCAAGAGACAATACCACCGTTACGACGATGAAATTCTCCACTCATCCCGAAGAGTTTCCCTTCAAAGTCGGGGATACTGTCGATCTTGCGGTGAAGCTGGAGACAAATGTATATAACGATCAGGAATACATAAATTATAGATTAATCGATATTCGTTTTTCCGATCTGGATCAGGATGAATATATTTCTTCTGAAGAAATATTTATGAGTTTCTGCCGCGGCGATGAGATCACGGCGGAACAGGCGAGATCGATCCTGCCGGACAGAAGCGAGTTTGCGCTCGTGTACCGCTATTTGCGCTCAAATCACGGCTATCGGTTCTCCTTTGATCATCTGCTCTATCGGATGAGAAGCGCTCTGTCGCTCGGTAAGCTCAGGGTGATTTTAGAGTGCATGAACGAGCTCTCGCTCATCCGGATCTATGAGGGTCTGTACGACGCGAGGATCGAGATGCTGGAGGTCGAGCAAAAGGTAAACTTGGATGATTCAACGATCATCAGAAAACTCAGGGAGGTGTGCGCGTGAACGGCATTGTCCATTATCAGGATTTTGACGAGCTGCTCGGGATCATTGACAAAAGTCCTGTCAAGTACAACAAAAGAAAGATCAAGAAGGCCTATGAGTTCGCGACCGCCGCACACGGTGATCAGAGAAGAGTATCGGGTGTTCCGTTTATTCTTCATCCCACCTCTGTCGCGTGTATCCTTGCCGATCTCGGCATGGATACCGACTCGCTCGTCTCCGCGCTGCTTCATGATACCGTCGAGGATACCGCGGTCACTTTGGAGGATGTAGAGAGAGAGTTCGGCGAAGAGGTCGCGGGGATGGTCGACGGTCTGACCAAGATCAGCAAGATCCAGTATACCGACCGCGAAGAACAGCAGGCGGAGAATGTCAGAAAGATGCTCATCGCGATGAGTAACGACATCCGCGTGATCATCATCAAGCTCGCCGACCGTCTGCACAATATGCGCACTATCGACTGCGTCACCGAGCAGAAGCGCAGGGACAAGGCGCTCGAGTGCATGGAGGTCTACGCTCCCATCGCGCACCGCCTCGGTATGAAAGCGATCAAGGAGGAGCTCGAAGATCTCTCCTTAAGATACTTGGATCCCGTCGGCTACTCGGAGATCGAGAAGGAACTGAAGCTCAACGAGCGTGAGCGCAACGCCTTCATCGAAGAGATCAAGAAGAAGATCCTCGACAAGATCGGCAGATCGATCTCGAATGTCACCATCTCCGGCAGGGTCAAGTCGATCATCTCGATCTACCGCAAGACCTATATGCAGGGCAAGGATATGAGCCAGATCTTCGATGTGTTCGCGGTGAGAGTGATCGTCGATTCGATTTCTGACTGCTATAATGTTTTGGGCGTCGTGCATGATATCTTCACGCCGATCCCGAACCGCTTTAAGGACTATATCTCTACCCCGAAGTCGAATATGTACCAGTCGCTGCACACCACTGTCTTTGACAAGAACGGCATCCCGTTCGAGGTGCAGATCCGCACCTATGAGATGCACCAGACCGCGGAGTACGGTATCGCGGCGCACTGGAAATATAAGCTCAAGATGAAGAATCAGAAGAAGGATTCTTTAGAGGACCGTCTCACATGGATCCGGAAGATGCTCGAGATCCAGTCGGAGGCGGAGGATGCGACCGATATCGTCAAGTCGATCAAGGTCGACCTGTCGTCGAATGAGGTCTATGTCTTCACGCCCAAGGGCGATGTCATCCAGCTGCCCTACGGCGCTACCGTGATCGATATGGCTTACGCAATCCATTCGGGCGTCGGCAACCGGATGATCGGCGCCAAGGCGAACAACCGGATCGTGCCCATTGACTATCAGGTCAAAAACGGCGATATCATCGAGATCCTGACCCAGAAAGAGGGTACCGGTCCCAAGCGTGACTGGCTGAATATTGCGAAGACCAATTCTGCCAGATCGAAGATCAGACAGTGGTTCAAGAAGGAGAAGCGCGACGAGAACATTGTCGAGGGCAAGTCGATGTTTGAGCATGAGCTCAAGAAGGCGGGCATGCAGTTCGAAGACGACGATCTCGAAGAGTGCCTGCAGCCGATCATGCAGCGGCACTACTGCAACTCTCTCGATGACTTTTACGCGTCGATCGGCTACGGCGGCATCCAGTTGTGGAAGATCATGCCGCGTGTGCGCGAGATTTATACCAAGAAATACAGAAAGCCCGAGCCGCCCCAGCCCATCACCGAAGAGCGCGTCAGCCATAAGCGGCGCCGGGTGGGCTCCGGCGTGACGGTCGAGGGCGTGGAGGACTGTCTGATCAAGTTCTCCCGCTGCTGCAACCCGCTCCCGGGCGATGACATCATCGGTTATATCACCCGCGGATTCGGCGTTTCGATCCACAAGAGAACCTGTACCAATGTTCCCGAGGTGATCGAAGAGTGTGAGGAGCCCGAGCGCTGGGTCAAGGCGCACTGGGAGGATGAGATCCACGAGAGCTTCCAGTCGACGCTCGAGATCGTCTGCAACGACCGCACCGGCTTCTTGGCGGATGTGACCAAGGAGCTCTCCGCGATGCGGATCTTCATCCATATGCTCAACTCCCGCGAGCTCAAGGATAATCAGGCGATGGTGACCGTGACGATCGAGATCAACGATATGGATCATCTGCGCTCCGTGATGGCGCATCTCGCTCAGATCAACGGCATCGTCTCGATCACGAGGGTATAGCGATGAAGGCGGTCATCCAGCGTGTAACGAACGCGCAGGTAAAAGTAGACGGGACTATCGTCTCAAAGATCGAAAAGGGGCTCTTGGTCTTTTTAGGGGTCGCTCAGGGCGACGATGAGAAGGACGCCGATGTCCTCAGTAGAAAGATCAGTAATCTGAGGATCTTCGAGGATGAGGCGGGCAGGATGAACCGCTCGCTGCTTGATATCGACGGCGAGATGCTGGTCATCTCCCAGTTTACGCTGCTTGCGAACTGCGTCCACGGCAGACGCCCCGACTTTTTCTCGGCAGAGAAGCCGGAGAGGGCGAACGAACTCTATTTATATTTCTGTGAAAGAATAAAAAAACAATCGGTACATACGGTGAAGAAGGGCGTCTTCGGCGCTGATATGAAGGTCAGCCTCTTAAACGACGGTCCTGTCACCATCATCTTGGATTCAAAGGAACTGAAGAAATGATCAAGATCAATTGTTATGTTGTCGGCTCTATCTATACGAACTGTTACCTGATCGAGGATGAAGCGACGAAAAAGAGAGCCGTGATCGATCCCGGCGACTACTCCAAAGAGCTGTGTGATGAGATCGACCGAAGGGGAGGGACGCTCGACTATATCCTCCTGACCCACGGTCACTACGATCATATCTTAGGGGTCGCTAGGCTCTGCGAGCTGTATCATCCGGAGGTTTTCGCCTGTGAAAAGGAGCTCGAGGTGCTGCAGAAGGGCTTGTATAACCGTACCCTGATCCACAACATTCGCCTCAATTCCTTCAATGTCGACAGGCTCTTGCGTGACGGGGATGAGATTATCCTCGGCGAGAGCAGGATCACCTTTATGCACACCCCCGGCCATACGCAGGGCAGCGGGATGTACATCGTCGACGACCATATCTTCTCGGGAGATACCATCTTCTGTGAGTCGGTGGGAAGAACCGACTTCGAGACCTCGAGCCCTCAGGATATGATGCGCTCGGTGGAGAGGATCAAAGCGATGAAGGGCGACTATCACATCTATCCCGGACATGATATGTTCACTACCTTAGAACACGAGAGACGGTATAATCCGTTCTTTTGATTAATAATGAATGATGAAAAATTAATAGCTATGGGAGGGCGCTGCATAGAGTTGTAGGGCAAGGCGCCCACGACTTGCCGAGAAAGCCTTCCCTTGACAAGGGCGGGCTTTTCAAACTGAGAACTGACACCCGACAACGATAAACTGATCTATGAACTTATATATCGACAACCACCGCTTCCACTATGAGATGGAGAATCTTTGCCGCGCGTTTTTATACGGCGAGAAGATCACGGTCATCCATGAGTGGGAGCAGCTGATACAACCGTATATCCTGACCTCTGTCTGTGAGGACATCCGCGTCACCCTGTGTGACGGAGAGTTCTCAGAGACTGAGCGCGCGGACAAGTCCTCTGACGACGAGCTGACGATGGCGCGGCTGCTCTATACGCTGTTGTCCCGCTATACCGGCAGGGTCTTGCCGTGGGGCGTGCTCACGGGCGTTAGACCCATCAAGCTGTTCTCAAAGCTGTCGTCTCAGATGGGACTGGATCAGGCAAAAGAATATTTTGAGAACCGTCTTCTGGTATCTCCTCAGAAAACAGAGCTTTCCGCGCTGGTGCATCACGCGCAGGAGGGGATCCTCACTAAAAACGGCAGAAGAGCCTTCTCGCTGTATGTCTCGATCCCGTTCTGTCCGACGAGGTGCAGCTACTGCTCCTTTGTCTCCCAGTCGGTAGAGAAGGCGTTTGAGCTGATCGACGAGTATCTTATAAAGCTCTGTGAAGAGATCCGCGTGACCGCCCGGATCGCGAGAGCGCTCCGTTTAGAACTCTCATCCGTATACATCGGCGGAGGAACGCCGACCACGCTCTCCTCTGAGCAGCTTAAGATGCTGCTGTCTGTCATCAACACCTCCTTTGATACGAAGGACATCGCGGAGTTCACGGTAGAAGCCGGGCGCCCCGATACCGTCACCGAAGCGAAGCTGATCTCGCTCAAGGAGGCGGGGGTCACGAGGATCTCCATCAATCCCCAGACCTTCAACGATGATGTGCTCAGAGAGATCGGCAGACGCCATACCGCCCGTCAGGCGCTTGACGCATTCCGGCTCGCAAGAGAGACGGGCTTTGACAACATCAACATGGACTTCATTGCGGGACTGCCGACAGAGACGCTCGAAAGCTTCCGGCATTCGATTGACACCGCTTTGTCTCTCAATCCCGAGAGCATCACGGTACATACCTTGGCGGTGAAGAAGAGCGCGAGACTCCATGAGCGCGACACCGAGCGAGAATATTCTCTGACGGCGGATATGCTCGCTTATGTTGAAGAGAAGCTGCCGAGTCGCGGCTTTGTGCCGTATTATCTCTACCGCCAGAGTAAGATGCTCTCAAACTTAGAGAACATCGGCTGGGCGAAAGAGGGCTTTTTCAGCCCCTACAATATATACATCATGGAGGAGACCCACTCGATCTTCGGCTGCGGCGCGGGCGCGGTCACAAAGCTCAGAGATCAAGACTCTGACTATCTTGAACGCATATTTAACTTCAAATATCCGTATGAATATATCAGCCGCTTTGATGAGATGCTGCGGCGCAAAGAGCGGATATCGGAGTTTTATCGCGAGTATAACGGATCGTAAATAGGAAGGAGCGAAGGAGACTTCATCTTCACCTGACCGTATTTATTCACACCAAGTTCAAGAAATCCGTCTTTTCGGATGCTATAATACTGATTTGGAAATATTGATTTGGAGTTATCAGAATGCAGAAAGATAATTTACAGAAGAGTTCGTCCCAGACCTTTCTAAAGGGCGCGATGATCATGAGTGTGAGTATGATCGTCGTCAAGCTCCTCGGCATGATCTTCAAGGTGATGCTGACGAGGATGTACAACGGCTTCGGCGATGAGTTCGCCGGCATCGGCACGGGACTGCTCAATAACGCCTATGAGGTGTACAACCCGCTCTTTACCTTAGCGACGGCGGGATTCCCGCTCGCGGTCTCGAGGCTGATCTCCGAGAGCATCGCGCAGAAGCGCTACCGCGATGTCGAGCAGATCCGCAGGACCTCCAAGCCCTTTTTCATCGGGATGGGCGCGGTGTGCTTCCTTCTGATGGTCGGCGTGAGTTTCATCTATGTCGGGATCATCAAGTCTCCCTATTCGATCTATTCGATGATGACCCTGGCGCCGTCGATCTTCTTCGGCTGTCTTGTTTCGATTTACCGCGGATACTATGAGGGTCAGCGAAATATGTTCCCCACCGCCGTGTCAGAGGTGGTCGAGGTCGGCTCGAAGGTAGTCATCGGTCTGTCGCTCGCGTTCCTGGTGATGAAGCTCGGCATGAATGAGTTCGCTGTTTCTCACACGGTGTTCGGCAGGAGCTTCTTGACCGACTATGACGCGATGTATACGCTGCTCGCCTATTCTGTCGCGAGCGCGATTGCGGGGATTTCTTTCGGCTCGATCTTATCTTTCCTGTTTTTGAGGATATACTATTCGAAGAGACCGTTTCGGGTAGACGAAGAATATCTTGAGAATTCGATTGACGCGAGATCCCGGCGCGAGACCTTCAATATGCTCTTAAAGACCGCGATCCCGATCGGTTTGGCGGCGCTGGTGATGAGCCTGAGCTCTACGATCGATACCTTAGTGATCCAGAATGTCCTCTACTCGATGGCGGAGAACAAGGGCGGAGAGCTGCTCGCGCAGTATGACGCGAAACAGCTTGAGAGCATGATCCCCGCCCATCCAACCGCCGATAATCCCATCACCATCCACACCTATCTGATGGGATGCTTCTCGTACGCTTTGACGATCATGCAGCTGATCACCGCGCTGACTCAGGCGTTCTCTACCTCCGCGATGCCTTCCGTCACCGCCGCCTATACCAAGGGCGACAAGGGAGAGCTCAAAAAGAGTATCGAGACCGTATTAAAGCTGACGATGCTCTTCACGCTTCCCGCGGGACTGGGGCTGTTCGCGATCCCGTATCCGATCATCTCGCTCTTGTACAAGGGCTATTCCGCCGAGATCGGCGCGGGAGTGCTCCGAGTGATGGGTATCTCCGTCATCTTCATCGCGGTCAGCACGCCCATCTGCTCGATGCTCAACGGCGTCGGCAGAGTGGATCTGCCCTTAAAGCTGTACAGCTTCTCGATGGTGATCAAGGTACTGACAAACTACCTCTTCGTCAGCGTGGTGTCGATCAACATCGTTGGCGCGGCTGTCGGTTCGCTGGTTGCGTATCTCTTTGTGTGCGTTGTCGGGATGTACTTCCTTATAAAGCGCGCGAAGGTGATGCCCGATCTCATCTCCACTACTTTGAAGCCGCTGATCGGAGCGATCGGCTGCGCGGCGGCGGCGTTCTTCTCCGATATGCTGCTCAAAGGGGCGCTTCCCGCGGCTGTCAGCACGATCCTCTCGATCCTGATCGCAGCGGTCGTTTATATCATTATTCTGCTGATTTTACGCACATTTACGGCTTCTGAGATAAAAATGCTCCCAAAAAGTAAAAATATTGTAACAATACTTGAAAAACTACATCTATTGGGGTAAAATGGTTTCTGGCAACAATATGTTGTGACTTGCTCCGGATTATCTGATACGACTTAGGAGGCGTTATGGAGTTTCAGTATAAAGAACACTATGACATCTCCGATCTTCTCAAAATTATGCGTATGCTCCGCTCTCCCGACGGCTGTCCGTGGGACAAGGTGCAGACGCATCAGAGCATCCGCCAGAATTTCATCGAAGAGACCTACGAGGCGATTGAAGCGATCGATACCGATAACTACGATCTCTTAAAAGAAGAGCTCGGCGATGTGCTGATGCAGGTGGTCTTTCACAGCATTATGGAAGAAGAGGTCGGCAGATTCGGCTTTGACGATGTATGTGATGATGTATGTCAGAAGCTGATCATCCGTCATCCGCATGTGTTCTCCGATATTGTCGCTGATACGCCCGAAGAAGTCCTGAAGAACTGGGACGCGATCAAGATGCAGACGAAATCTCAGAAAACCGTCGCCGACTCGGTCGACGATGTGGCGAGATCGCTGCCCGCTTTGATGCGCGCGCAGAAGGTGCAGAAGCGCTCTTCAAAGTCAGGCATGGACTTCCGCTCTGCGGACGACGCGCTGGTGCGCCTTGAAAGCGAGATCGAAGAGCTAAAAAAGGCAGATGCATCCGATAAGGACAGGCTCTCGGACGAGCTCGGGGACATCCTGTTCTCCGCTGTCAATGTCGCCCGACTTTTGAAGATCGACGCGGAGGAAGCTCTGTATCGCTCTACCGATAAATTTTCTTCCCGTTTTCGCAGGTTGGAGGAGTTGGCGTGTGAGCGCGGTATCGATATGAAAGAAGCGTCAGACGAGACGCTTGATATGCTCTGGCAAGAGATCAAATAAGCCGTTAATTACTTCCGTTCTTCGGAAGAGTTATATAAACCAATAAGTGGCTCCGCCACAAAATATTATTTGGAGGAAACTAAAATGAAAAAGACAGAACTCATCGCTGCTGTTGCAGAGAAGGCAGGCATCTCTAAGAAAGACGCAGAAGCTGCTGTAAGCGCTACTTTTGACACAATCGTTGAGACCATTGCTAACGGTGACAAGATTCAGATCGTTGGCTTCGGTAGCTTCGAGAGAAGAGAGAGAAACGCTCGTACAGGCGTTGATCCCAGAACAAATGCGAAGATTGAGATCCCCGCTTCTAAGGTTCCCGCTTTCAAGGCAGGCAAGGCTTTCAAGGAAGCTGTCAACAAGTAATTTATCCCTTTGCGCAGAGCCGACAGGAGTCCTGTCGGCTCAACTTTTTTATCAAAAAGAGATAGTAACTGATAACCGATTATGAAAACAGGAGGAAAATATGCGACTTGATAAATATCTGAAAGTCAGCAGGATCATCAAGCGCCGCACCGTCGCAAACGAGGTGTGCGACGCCGGCAAGGCGACGGTCAACTCAAGACCCGCCCGCGCGTCATACGATGTCAAGGTCGGCGATGTGATCGAGCTGAGCTTCGAGACCAGAACGGTGAGGTTCAAGGTCGAAAAGGTCGAAGAGACCGTCAGAAAAGAAGACGCCGCTTCGATGTACAGTATGATATAAGAATTAAGAACGAAGAGCTAAGAGCTAATAGTGGTGGTTACTCGCTGCGCTCGAGCAATTGTAATGCAGGAAAGGCCCTGACCCTTGTGGAATAATCAAATCTTCTACGATGCGGAGCTCTCTGACCGCTCCCTGCAACTGAGAACTGACAACTGATTGCTGTCATCGGATTGCTGTCATCGGATTCATATTTCAGCACCTTCCTTCGTATAATGGAACAAGGTGATTTTACGGAGGGATACGATGCCGGAAAACAAAGAAATGCGCAGACCCCATACGCTGATGCTCGACAACCGGAAGCTCCTCTCTCTGACGGGTGTGACGGATGTGTCGGGCTTTGATGAGCAGACGGTCAGCGTCAAGTGCGACTCCTGCTCGCTCGTCATCAAGGGCACGGGACTGCATATCAATAAGCTCAATCTTGAGTCGGGCGATGTCTCGATCGACGGAGAGATCAGCTCGCTGCAATATCTGTCCGCTCATCCGAGGAACCTGCGGTCAAAGCTGCTTCGATGATTCAGGCGGATCTTTCTCAGCAGACCGTATACTTTCTCTCGTCGATCGCGTTCGGCGCAGCGTTCTCGGTCATATACGGTCTTTTGCGCAGCATGATCGAAGCGGTCTCTGACAGACCGGCGGTGAGTATCACAGCCGATGTGCTTTTCTTCGCGATCTTGGGGTTTCTGACCGCGCTGTTTGCGCTGCCGTTCAACAAAGGAGAGGTCAGAGGGTTCATCGTTTTAGGAGAGGCAGCAGGCTTTCTCGTGATTCACTTCACGCTTTCTTCGTGGCTTTCGAAGATATACAGGGCGCTTTTTACGCTGATCCGAAAAATATTGCAAAAAATATCCAAAATAGTCAAAAAATTTTACGGAATACTATTGAAATTTATGCACTTTATATTGTATAATGTATTCGAAATAGTAGACAAGATACTGAGCAGTGTCAAAAAACAGAAACCGAAATTAAACAGGAAATATCAAAATGAGCAGAAAAGAGATCAACACACAGCCGCTTACAGAGGATGAAAGCGGTACAGAGGTAGAGACACAGGAGAACAAGCCTGTCAGAAACAGAAGATACCTCTATGTTTTGCTTTATGTCGCGATGTTCGCGTTCGTCGTATATGCGGTAGTCACCCTGATCAGCATCCACTCTCAGATCAAAGCGAAGAGAGATGAGCTCAAGGAGATCGAGGGAGAGATCACCGTTCAGGAGATCAAGAACGACGAGATGAGCAAAATGTATAATTATTCAGACGATGAGTTTGCCGCGTATGTTGAGCAGATCGCGCGCGATGATCTTGACTATGTCAAGGCGGGTGAGCGCGTATTTGTCAATGTCGCGGGCGACTGACGGATGAATTGCGGATAAATCAAAGAAATCAAGGGGTAAAAATCTGAATGTCTCTCAAAATCGACACAATCGTTAACGCAAAGGTTACCGGAATCACAAACTTCGGCGCGTTCGTAGAAACCGAGGACGGCTCCAAGGGAATGATCCACATTTCCGAGGTATCGCGCTCTTATGTTGAGGATATCAAATCTGTCCTCAAGATCGGACAGGCTGTCAGGTGCAAGGTGATCTCGATCTCTCCCGAGGGGAAGATCGCCTTATCCATCAAACAGCTCGAACCCGACACGGGGGAGAAGAAGTCCCAGAAGAAGCCGCGTCGATCCCCACCTCAAAGACAGTTCAAGAAGTACGAACCCGCGCCCGCGGTAACTTCTCCGGGAGATTTTGAGTGGCAGTCAAGCTCAAAGGGAGGTTCCTTTGAGGACATGATGAGCAAGTTCAAGCGTACCTCTGAGGACAAGATGTCCGACTTAAAGCGTGGAGAAAGCCGCGGCTATTCCCGCAGGGGCAACGGCAGCGGCAGAAAATAAATTAATGCAGTAAGGAGGCATTACTTATGAAGATTACCTATACCGAAAGAAAGGTTAATCTGAGGGACAATTTCAAAGAGAGAGTGGAGAAGAAGCTCAAGAAATTTGATAAGATCTTCTCTGACGAAGCACAGGCCTTTGTGGTTGTCACCGTAGACAAAAACTCTCAGACTGTAGAAATCACCATCAAGGACAAAACCATGGTCTACAGAGCTGAGAAGACAATGCCTGAGATGAATGATGCCGTCGACAAGTGCGTGGATGTCTTGGGAAGACAGCTTAGAAAGAATAAGTCGAGACTCGAGAAGAGACTCAGACAGGGCTCCTTAGAGGAGCTGGTCGCGCCGGTCGAAGAGCAGGTCGAAGAAGAGGACTTCGAGGTCGTCAAGATCAAGGAGATCCCCGTCAAGCCTATCACTGTTGACGAAGCGATCCTGCAGATGAACATGGTCGGACACAAGTTCTATATGTTCACCAACGCGGACACGAACGATGTCAATGTCGTCTATCTCCGTGACGACGGAAAGTACGGTCTCTTACAGCCCCGTTTCAGCGATTGATTATTCAAAAGATTTATGATATAATAGGCGGACAGGAAACTGTCCGCTTTTTTGTTTGATAAGATCGGGATCATCTGAGATAAGAGGAGTTTATGATGAGATTTGTTGCGCCGTGTTTATTGGGATTTGAGAGCTTAGTCGCAAATGAACTGCGTTTTTTAGATATCAAGGGTGTCTGCGCCGAGAACGGCAGAGTGCTGTTTGAGGGCGGATACGATACGATGGTCAGAGCGAATCTCTGTTCGCGGTACGCGCAGCGGGTGATGATTCTGCTCGATGAATTTGTCTGCCGCGATTTTGATACGCTGTTTGAAAGGGTCAAAGCGATCCCGTGGAGTGAGTATATCGGAAGAGACGACGCCTTTCCGGTAGCGGGCAGCTCGCTGTCGTCCGCGCTCAGCTCCGTTCCCGCCTGCCAGAAGATCATCAAGAAGGCGGTGGTTGAAAGCCTCAAGAAGGTCTACCGTACCGACTGGTTTGAAGAGAGCGGCGCCTCCCGTCAGATCCGTTTTCTGATTTTCAAGGACAGGGTCAGCGTGATGCTTGATACCTCGGGAGAGCCTTTGAATAAGCGCGGCTACCGCGCCTTATCGAATGACGCGCCAATCAAAGAGACGCTCGCCGCCGCGATGGCGGATCTGTCCAGAGTGAGAAGCGATCATATCGTTGTCGATCCCTTCTGCGGCAGCGGCACGATCCTGATCGAGTCGGCGCTCAAGGCGATGAACATCATGCCGGGCATCAACCGCTCGTTCAGCTTTGAGAGCTGGGGCGATGTGCCTGAAAGCGTGGTCCTCTCGGAGCGCGAGCGTGCCAAAGTGGGAGAGAGGCGGAACGCGCCGTTTCAGGCATTTGGCTATGATATCAGCGAAGAGTCGCTTCATCTCGCGAGAAAGAACGCTGAGATCGCGGGCGTCGCCGATAAGATCGTCTTTGAGCGAAGGGACATCAGAGATTATTCAGACGACTTTGAGTACTGCTCCGTCATCACCAACCCGCCCTACGGAGAGCGGATGCTTGATGTCGAAAGCGCGCGGGAGCTTTATCGTGTGATGGGTCGGGTATTCCTCAAGAAGCCGCACCATTCCTATACGATCATCAGCCCCGATGATGAGTTCGAGGGGATCTTCGGCAGAACTGCTGATAAGCGCAGAAAGCTCTATAACGGCATGTTGCGGTGTCAGGTGTATATGTACTATCGGTAATGATGAATGATGAATGGTGGGCGGGCTCTGCCCTCACCCAAATTTGTAGGGTGTTTCATAGAACTGTAGGGCAAGGCGCCCTCGACTTGCCGAATCAGCCTCCCCTTATGAAGGGGAGGTGGGGAGGAACTTGTTTCGCCTCGGAGGGGTTCAATCCGAGAATGTGCTTTGTTGATATAACCCTCCCGGCACTTCGTGCCACCCTCCCTTGACAAGGGCGGGCTCGGCGTGGATCTCATGTAAAGATTCCCTTGACAAGGGATGGCTCAGTGTTGCAGCTCATCAGAAATATCCGCCGCACCTGATTTGAGCTGAATTTGACAAACAAGACAAAATCTACTACACTATAGAAAACTTCTCTTTTTAAGGAGAGTGGATATATGAAGAAGAACATCGTTCCGATTATGAATACCGTTCTGGTGCTGCTGGTCGTCGCGGCGATCGGCTTCACTGTTTATAACGGATTGTTCAGAAACCGTCAGCAGACGCCGATACCCGAGCAGGGGACAACCAATCCGACCGCGGCGCCGACCGATACGGATGCGACTGTATCGTCACAGCTGTTCAAGATCGGTATTGTCCAGCACAGCGACGACCCTACCTCGCAGAGATGCTACGACGGCTTTCTCAAAGGCTTTCAGGCGCGCGGTGTACTGAACAGCCTCGCCTTTGATTATGTCAATGAAAGTGATGAGAAGAAGTGTCTCTCTGAGATCGAGCGCCTCTCAAAGACCGACTGCGATCTGATCCTGACGATCGGTCCGTTCGCGTCTGAGAACGCCGCGAAGGTGATCAAGGATAAGCCCATCATCTTCTCGGATGTTACAGAGCCCGAGCAGCTCGGTCTTGTCAAGTCGAACGAGACCCCGGGCGGTAATGTGACCGGCGTGTCGAGCTATACGCCGTGCTTCGAGCAGATCGATCTGATCCCGCTGCTGCTTCCCGAGGCGAAGAAGGTCGGATCAATCTACTGTCACACCGACGCGAGCGCGGTGACGCAGGCGCTGGTCGCGGAGAAAGAGGCGACGAGTGATAAGGTGGGGCTTGAGTTCGAGAGCTTCCCGATTATCGAGAAGAAGGATCTCTCCGACGCGCTGGCATCGGTCGCCGAGAGCGATGTGGATGTCCTGTATCTGCCGACGGATGAGATGGTCTATAAGAACATCAAGACGATCATCAAGTTTACGGATGAGCAGGGGATCCCTGTCATCTGCGCGGATGAGCAGACACTCAAGGCGGGGGCGTTCGCGACAAGTATCATCAACTTTGAGTCGGTCGGCATCAAGTCGGCGGATCTCGCCTACGCGGTTCTCTTTGATAAGAAGGACACCGCCACTCTGCCGGTGATATATACCTATGAGTGCTTCAGCTATGTCAACCAGGACGCGATGAACACCTTGGAAATTTCGGTTCCCGGTGAAGCGCTGAATATCGTTGAGCTTAAGAGATACAGTCGGTAATATGTTAAGAAATTGTTAAATATGAGGATTATGCCATTTTACCCCTTGATTTTTGGGAGAAACTGGTATACAATATAGTTAGCACTCAGAGATAAAGAGTGCTAATTATTCGTTTAATACGGTAAATGATTTTTAGGAGGAATATATTATGACCATCAAACCCCTGCTCGACAAAGTCGTGTTAAAGTTAGACGACGCGGAAGAGACCACCGCGTCGGGTATCGTGCTTTCGTCATCCGCTCAGGAGAAGCCCCAGTACGCGAATGTCGTCGCTGTCGGTCCCGGCGGGATGGTAGACGGCAACGAAGTGAAGATGTACCTGAAGGTGGGCGACAAGGTGATCGCCTCAAAGTACGCGGGTACCGATGTCAAGGTTGACGGCGAGGAGTACACCATCGTTCGTCAGTCGGATATTTTGGCTATTGTAGAATAATTTCGGGAGGTATAGATTATGGCTAAACAGATTATTTACGGCGAGGACGCGAGAAAGTCATTGCAGGCGGGCATCGACAAGCTTGCCGATACCGTCAAGATCACCTTGGGTCCCAAGGGCAGAAATGTTGTATTGGATAAGAAGTTCGGCGCGCCGCTGATCACCAACGACGGCGTGACCATCGCGAAGGAGATCGAGCTCGAGGACGCTTTTGAGAATATGGGCGCTCAGCTTGTCAAAGAGGTCTCCGTCAAGACCAACGATGTTGCCGGCGACGGCACCACCACCGCGACCCTGCTCGCGCAGGCGCTCGTCAGAGAAGGTATGAAGAATGTCGCCGCGGGCGCGAACCCGATGGTGCTCAAGAAGGGTATTCAGATCGCGGTTGACGAGGCGGTCAAGGCGATCGTCGACAACTCCAAGGAGATCACCGGCAGCTCCGATATCGCGAGAGTCGCCACCATCTCCTCCGCTGACGAATATATCGGCAGGCTGATCGCCGAGGCGATGGAGAAGGTCTCGAAGGACGGCGTCATCACCGTAGAAGAGTCCAAGACCGCCGAGACATACTCCGAGGTCGTCGAGGGTATGATGTTTGACAGAGGCTACATCGCGCCGTATATGGTTACCGATACCGACAAGATGGTCGCGGAGCTCGATGAACCGCTCATCCTGATCACCGATAAGAAGATCTCTGTTACTCAGGAGATCCTGCCCCTTTTGGAGCAGATCGTTCAGAGCGGCAGAAAGCTGCTCATCATTGCTGAGGATGTCGAGGGCGAGGCGCTGACCACCTTAGTGCTCAACAAGCTCAGAGGCACCTTCACCGTTGTCGCTGTCAAGGCTCCGGGCTTCGGCGACAGAAGAAAAGAAATGCTCCAGGATATCGCGATCCTCACCGGCGGCACAGTGATCACCTCCGATCTCGGTCTTGAGCTCAAGGACGCTACCATCGACCAGTTAGGCCGCGCGCGTCAGGTCAAAGTTACCAAGGAAGACACCATCATCGTCGACGGCGCAGGCGATCAGCAGGAGATCAAGAACCGCGTCGCGCATATCCGCTCTCAGATCGAGACCACTACCTCCGACTTTGACCGTGAGAAGCTGCAGGAGAGACTCGCGAAGCTCGCCGGCGGCGTTGCGGTGATCAAGGTCGGCGCTGCGACCGAGATCGAGATGAAGGAGAAGAAGCTCCGCATCGAGGACGCTCTCTCCGCTACCAAGGCCGCGGTAGAAGAGGGCATCGTCGCGGGCGGCGGCGTTGCGCTGATTAACGCGATCCCCGCGGTCGAGAAGCTCGCGAACGAATCTTCAGGCGATACCAAGACCGGTATGCAGATCGTCTTAAAGGCGCTTGAGGAGCCTGTCAGACAGATCGCGAAGAACGCCGGCTTAGAAGGCTCCGTGATCGTTGAGAACATCAAGAGAGCCGGCAAGGACGGCTACGGCTTCAACGCGCTCGACGAGGAGTACACCGATATGATCTCGGCGGGTATCGTTGACCCGACCAAGGTGACCCGTTCCGCTCTGCAGAACGCTGCGTCTGTCGCCGCGATGGTGCTGACCACCGAGTCTCTGGTAGCCGATATCAAAGAGCCCGCTCCCGCGGTAGCTCCCGCTCCCGATATGGGCGGAATGTACTAAGAAGCGCCGAGGCCCGCAGCCCCAAAACAAGACAAATCGAGCCGGGACTATCCGAAGGGGTCGCAGGCCCCGCAGGATGGTTGGGTGAGAATGGCTTATTTTGGGAACAGCGGAGAGCAACGAGGCGTGACAGGAAGCGCCGAGTCGCGAAGCTCTTAAATAACTATTATTAATCACAACAGCCGCTTTCGGTCGATTCCGGAAACGGCTGTTTTGTCATTATGGTGTTCAATCAGTTATTGCTTTTCGGGATCAGGGCAGCGATCAGCTGCGCTGTCTTCTCGATCGGCATGGTCTGGATGACGAGCTTGCCGGGGCCTGAGACCACCGTGTTGAAGAGCCCTTCGCCGCCGAAGAGGATGTTCTTCGCACCTTTGATCCGCTCGATGTCCATCTTGCAGGTCGCGTCCATCATCACAAGATGGCCGGTCTCCATGTACATTCTCTGACCTGCGGAGAGGGTATATTCCTTGATAGAACCGTCGACCTCTAGGAGGACGATGCCCGATCCCTCGAACTTCTGCATGATGAAGCCTTCGCCGCCGAAGAATCCCGCGCCCATCTTCTTCTGGAAGAACACAGAGGACTCGACACCCGGATCACATGCCAAGAAGGCGCTCTTCTGGGCAATGACGGGCCGGTCGGGAGTGACCTCGATCGCGAGGATGTCGCCTGGGAACGAAGACGCGAAGGCGATGTCGCCGTCACGGTTTGCAGTGTAGATATTGCGGAACATCGTCTCACCCGAGAACATTCTGCCGAACATCTTGCCGATGCCGCCGCCCGAGGTCTCCATCGTGAAAGCGTCGTCCATCCATGACATCGCGCCGCTTTCGCAGATGATTTTTTCGCCCGCTTTTAAGTGACAGATCGCTGCGGGAAGA
The DNA here is from genome assembly GCA_905234535.1 of uncultured Ruminococcus sp. Lineage (GTDB taxonomy): Bacteria > Bacillota > Clostridia > Oscillospirales > Acutalibacteraceae > Ruminococcoides. The sequence continues at coordinate 216 of CAJOII010000020.1, read as the reverse complement.
TTGCCGCCGATAATTTCATAATTCATAACAAATCTCCTTTCAGATTTGATTTTGTTATTTTTATTGTAGCGGCTATTGTCACAGTTGTCAACGATAGAAAAAGGAACAGCCGAAGCTCAATATCATTAAGATAAGCAACAGGACACTCACAAAAAGTGGGTGCCCTGTTTTTTGAAGAAATTTTCAAAAAAGACTTGACAAATCGACAGAAATGTG
>CAJOII010000019.1 GCA_905234535.1 uncultured Ruminococcus sp. | reverse complement strand
GTCAAGACCAGAGATTTGGTGGAGATCAAAGGGCTCAAGAAGAATCAGAAAGAGGAAGAAGAACAAGAACAGCTCAACACCCCCGTCACCGATAATATCGAAGGGTTTGTAGTCACCTCCAATATTGAAAATCCCGATGAGCTGAATCCTTCTTCTTATTACGCGAACACCGACACCAAGGACTATCTTTACAGAGATACCCAGGATGTTGACCGTTCCAAGAGACGCCTCAGTAAGGACGAGAACGAGGGTTATCTGATGGATAAGAGCGAGGATCTTTACGCGCAGGAGGAACAGAGAACCGGTGTTCCGGCTTATATGTCCCGTATGGACGAGATCGACAAGCTGATCTTAGAAATCTCCGAGGAAGACGCGAAACACTGAGATTTTCCTCTTCTTTCTTCGAAAAAATCCATTGACACCCGTCGAACTTTTTGCTATAGTATGGAAAGAAATATTGATCGTTGACGGGGACATGATATTCGCCTGAGGCGCCCAAGAGAGCTGTCTGTTTGCTGAGAGGACAGCGCGCGAAAGCGAATGTTACCACCCCTGAGATTGCCGAGGAAATGCGGCGACGCACTCCGCGTTAAGGAGTTAATGAGGGTTTTTTACCGAAGTTGGGTGGAACCACGCTGTGTATAATGGCGTCCCGATAGTTCTTTTACAGAATTATCGGGACTTTTTTGCTCTTCTGAGCATGAATAGATCAACAATATATTTATCACTATATATTCAAAGGAGTTGTTTGTTATGTTGATTATCGAACTCAAAGGCGGAGTGATTAAGGAATACGAAGAGAATATCACTCCCGCCGAGATCGCCAAGTCCATCTCGATGGGGCTTTATAAGAATGTCTGCGCCGCCATGATCGACGGCGAGGTCTGCGATCTGAGAACCCCGATCACGAAGGACGCGAAGGTAGAGCTGCTTACTTTTGACGATGAAGAGGGCAAGAAGGCGTTCTGGCACACCACCTCTCATATCTTAGCGCAGGCGGTCAAGCGTCTCTATCCCGATGCGAAGCTCGCAATCGGTCCTTCTATCGACGAGGGATTCTACTATGATTTTGATATTCCGGCTTTCTCTGCGGAGGATATCGCGAAGATTGAAGCTGAGATGAAGAATATCGTCAAGTCCGGCATCGAGATCTCCCGCTTTGAGAAGTCTCCCGAAGACGCTATGAAGCTGCTTGAAGAGATGGAGGAGCCCTACAAGGTCGAGCTTTGCTCCGAACACGCCGACAAGGGCGAGCCCATCAGCTTCTATAAGCAGGCGGAATTTACGGATCTCTGCGCGGGTCCTCACTTGATGAGCGTCGCTCCCGTCAAAGCGTTCAAGCTGACCAACTGCACCGGCGCGTACTGGCGCGGCGACTCCAAGAACCGCCAGCTCTGCCGTGTCTACGGTATCTCGTTCCCGAAGGCGTCGATGCTGGAAGAATACATCACCAGAAGAGAAGAAGCCTTGAAGCGCGATCATAATAAATTAGGCAGAGAGTTAGAGCTCTTCACCACAGTCGACTACATCGGTCAGGGTCTTGCGATCTTGCTGCCCAAGGGTGCGAGGATCATCCAACTCTTACAGCGCTTTGTCGAGGATCTCGAGCAGAAGAACGGCTGGCAGCTGACCAAAACTCCGTTTATGGCGAAGTCCGATCTCTACAAGATCTCCGGTCACTGGGATCACTATCAGGACGGTATGTTCATCTTGGGCGATCCCGAGAAGGATGACGAGGTGTATGCGCTCAGACCCATGACCTGCCCGTTCCAGTATCAGGCGTTTTTAAACCGCGGCAGAAGCTACCGCGACCTGCCGATGCGCCTCAACGAGACCTCCACGCTCTTCAGAAATGAGGCCTCGGGCGAGATGCACGGGCTGATCCGTCTGCGTCAGTTCACGATCTCCGAGGGTCACCTGATGTGTACACCCGAGCAGCTTGAGGGCGAGTTTGAACACTGTCTGAATCTTGCGATCTACTGTCTCAAGACCTTAGGGCTCTATGATGATGTGTCCTACCGCTTCTCCCAGTGGGATCCCAACGACCGCGAGAAGTATATCGGCACCGAAGAAGAGTGGAACAATGTTCAGGGTATGATGAAGAAGATCTTAGACGATCTCGGTATCAACTACAAGATCGGCATCGGCGAGGCCGCCTTCTACGGTCCGAAGCTCGATATCCAGATCAAGAATGTCTTCGGCAAAGAAGATACCCTCATCACCATTCAGATCGACCCGATGATCGCCGAGAAGTTCGGCATGGAATATGTCGACCGTGACGGCGTCAAGAAGAACCCCTACATTATCCACCGCACCTCGATCGGCTGCTATGAGAGAACCTTGGCGCTTCTGATCGAGAAGTACGCCGGCGCGTTCCCGCTGTGGCTCGCTCCCGTTCAGGTCAAGCTGCTTCCGATCGCCGACCGCCATCTCGACCGCATCTATGAGATCAAGAAGTCTTTGGATGAGATGGGCATGCGTGTAGAGGTCGACGACAGATCTGAGAAGATCGGCTACAAGATCCGCGAGGCGCAGCTCCAGAAGATTCCGTACATGCTCGTCATCGGCGACAAGGACATCGAGAACAACACCGTGTCTGTCCGTCATCGCAAGGACGGCGACCTCGGCTCGATGTCTCTCGACGACTTTATGAAGATGATGAGAGAAGAGATCGACACGAAGGCGATCAAATAATCGGTATTTCGTTTATCGTTTACAGTGGTCAGTTTGCAGAGATTGAAGGATCTCTGCAAACTGAACTGTGTCTTTAGACTATCATTTTGCAGAGTAGATTGATGAAGAAGAGAAAGCACTACAAGATCCCCCGCGGCGCCTTTGAAGAGCAGCAGCTCAGAGAAGAGCGTCATAATCAGAACTTAAGAGCGCTGATGATTATCCTGCCCGTCGTGATGGCGGCGGTGCTGATTGTCGGGGTCTTTTTCGGCTACAAAAATTTTCTCAAAGAATCCGTCAGCTACTCCGGCGCGACCAGGTCCGAAGCATATTTTGCGACCGAGAACCCTGAGGAGGACAAACTGCTGTCTGTCATTTCATCCGCTTCTCCCGTCGATGAATCCTACACGCCGGCGCTGGTGTCGGTTGAAGGCGTCAGCGTATCTCCTCTGATGCAGCAGTCTCTCAGAAAGATGCTCCACGCTGCCGAGCAGGACGGGGCAGATCTGATCCTCAAAGAAGGATATATTTCTTTTGAAGAACAAAGAAAACGCTTTGAGAAGGCGATCGCCGAATATAAGAAGAGCGCCAAGGCGTCTACCGTCAAGGCGGAGTCCTATGTCAGACGAACCACACCCAAGGCGGGGGAGTCCGAACAGCAGACAGGTCTCCTCTTGTACTTTACGACCGGCGGCAAAGAGAAGTTTGAGAGCACCTCAGCCTTTCGCTGGCTTATTAAGAACGCGCCTTCATACGGCTTTATCCTTCGGTACCCCGAGAAGGAGAATGCCGGCGGAATGGGTTATTCGTCCCATCTTTTTCGCTATGTCGGTGAGGAGAACGCCTATTTTATGCGCGCTTATAATATGAATTTTGACGAATATGTCGCTTATTGCGCGTATAAATAACAAAAATATGAAAAAAACACTTGCATTTTAATTTTGATTATAGTATAATCTATCTGTTGTATTTCGGCATATAGTAAGAGAGGTGAATGAAATGAAGGAGAAGATCCATCCTAAGTATGAGCAGACCACCATTACCTGCGCTTGCGGTAATGTTATCGAGACCGGCTCTACAAAGAAGGATATCCGTGTTGAAATTTGCTCCAAGTGCCATCCGTTCTTTACAGGTAAGCAAAAGCTGGTAGATACCGGCGGCCGTGTTGATCGTTTCAAGAAGCGTTTCGGAATGGACAAATAATTCTAAAGAGTATGAGGCGGTACTTTTTGTACCGCCTTACTGTTTATAACTGAGAACGACTATGACTTACAAAACCATCGAACGATCGGCGTCCGCGGAACTTGTGGAAAAGAGGTCCCGCTTCATCGGATACGCAAAGCCGGTGAAGACCCAGACCGAAGCGGTCGCCTTTATCAACGAAATCAAATCGAAACACTGGGACGCGACCCACAATGTCTATGCTTATATTATCCGAAAAGAGGGGATATCCCGCTATTCGGATGATTCCGAGCCGCAGGGCACCGCGGGGATCCCCGTGCTCGACGCGATCAGAAAACGCGGTATCACCGACTGTGTGATCGTCGTGACCCGCTACTTCGGCGGTACCCTGCTCGGCGCTGGCGGCTTGGTGCGCGCATACGGTGCGGCGGCGAAGCTCGCTTTGGATGAGGCGAAGGAGTGCGAGATGATTCTGTGCTCCGTGTGCCGTCTTCGCTGTTCATATACTCTCTACGGCAAGCTCCCCGCGCTGATCATGTCTTTAGACGGCAAGGTAGACGATCAGGCGTTTGAGGACGAAGTGGCGCTTTCGTTCCACCTCCCGTGTGAGAATCTGAAGAGATTCAACGAGAATCTGCGCGAGATTTCTTTGGGAAAATTACAGGTTGCCGAAGAAAAACAAGAATTTTTCGAAAAATAAAGGGGATTTCAAGATTTTTGCGTAGATAATAATGGTAGATAAACCTAAGAATGAAGATTTTTGTGAATAATATTCTTATATAGAATTATATCGAGAACTTTGTGAATGGAGTAGCCTATGAGACTGTCGGAAGATTTTTTATCACAACTGAAATACCGCTCTGATCTTTCCGAGATTGCCGCAAACTATATGCAGCTCAAAAGAAGAGGCAGAAACTTAGTCGGGCTGTGTCCTTTTCACTCCGAGAAGACCCCGTCCTTCAACATCTACACTGAGAACGGTTCGTTCTACTGTTTCGGCTGCGGTACCGGCGGCGATGTGATCACCTTCGTGATGAAGATGGAGAACCTCGACTATATGGAGGCGGTGCGCTTCTTGGCGCAGCGGGCGGGGATGTCGATGCCTGAGGATAACTTTGACGATTCCTCCTCGCGGCTTCGCACGCGTATTTTTGAGGCGAACCGCGAGGCGGCGCGCTTCTTCCACCAAAAGCTAAACGAAGAATGCGGCAAAGCGGCGCTTGACTATCTTCACAGAAGAGCGCTCTCCGACAGGACGATCCGTCATTTCGGGCTGGGATACTCTCCGAACTCCCGGTTCGCCCTGACGAATCATCTCAGGCAGAAGGGCTTCACCGACGCCGAGCTGATCGCCGCAAATCTCGTCTATCAGGCGCGTTCGGGCAAGGGCGTTGTTGATCGGTTCTATGACCGTGTGATGTTCCCAATCATCGATCTTCGGGGGAATGTGATCGCCTTCGGCGGCAGGATCCTCTCGGATATGAAGCCCAAATATCTCAACACCTCCGACACGCTCGTCTTCTCAAAGAGCAACAACCTCTTCTCGCTGAACAACGCGAAGAACGCGGGATCGAAGTTTCTGATCCTTTGCGAGGGATATATGGATGTCATCGCCTTGAATCAGGCGGGATTTACCCAGGCGGTAGCGACCTTAGGCACCGCGCTGACCGAGGAGCAGGCGCTTCTGATGAAGCGATACTGCGAAGAAGTCGTGATCTGCTATGACGCTGACGAGGCGGGGCAGAAGGCGACTGCTCGCGCGATCGATATCTTGAGAAGAGCGGGGATGCCGGTGAGGATCCTCACCGTTCCCGACGGCAAGGACCCCGACGAATTTATCCGCAATCATGGAGACAAAGGCCCCGCCGCGTTTAAAAACATCTTAGAGAACAGTGGCAATGATGTCGACTACCGTCTATTCAAGCTGCAGTCGTCCTATGATCTGAACATTCCGCAGAGCAAGATGAGCTATCTCAACGAAGCGGTGAAGATCATCTCGTCGCTTGACAACGCGATGGAGCGCGATATCTACTGCTCAAAGCTCTCGGACATCACCGCGGTCTCGAAGGACTCTATCAAGGAACAGGTGGACAAGCAGCTCAGACAGAAGTACCGAAGCCGCCGCCGATCGGAGTTCTCAGAGATCACGAAGAAGATCTCCGCGCGTGACGACAGGATCAACCCCCAGCATCAGTCAAATCTTCGCGCAGCGACTGCCGAGGAGAAGCTGATCGCCTATCTTTTGAAGAATCCGGACAAGCTCTCGTTCATTTCCTCCCGGCTGAAGACAGAGGATTTTGTCACAGACTTTAATCGGAAGCTCTACGAGTATTTCTTTGAAAGAATTAAGTCTGACCTCGATCCGACTTTGAATATTTCGAAGGACTTTACCTCGGATGAGCAGTCCCAGATCTATCGGATCATTCATCAGGATGAGGCACTGTCATCTACAACAGACGCCGCGAGCGAGTATATCCGTACCATCAAGGAAGAACGCTATAAGCCTACTGCGGACGATATCAAGAACGCATCGTTAGATGAGATGGGCGGCTTCCTGAAAAACCTGAGAGATAAAAAGCAATAATATTTTTGATATAGATGTTGATGTATATGAAGAAAGGACAGATGAACCATGACACCCAGCGCAGATAAAAAATCACTTTTAAAAGACCTCACCGAACTCGGCAAGTCCAAAGGTAATCTGACAAATCAGGATATATTGGACGCGATCGGTGAGATGGATATCGACCCCGAACAGTTGGAGAAGCTCTATGACGGCTTAGAGGCTGCAGGCATCGAGATCGTCGAGACCTCACTCGAAGAAGACCTCTCTCTGGAGGGCCTCAACTTAAGCGAAGAGACTGTCGATACCGAATCGGGTAATGTAAGAGAGTATCAGGACAGCTCCGACAATATCTCCATCGACGATCCCGTCAAGGTGTACCTCAAAGAGATCGGCAGAGTACCGCTGCTTACTCCCGAAGAAGAGGTAGAGCTCGCGATCAGGATCTCCGAGGGTGATGTCAACGCGAAGAAGCGTCTTTCCGAAGCGAACCTTAGACTGGTTGTCAGCATCGCGAAGCGTTACCTCGGCCGCGGAATGCATTTTCTCGATCTGATCCAAGAGGGCAACCTCGGTCTGATCAAGGCGGTTGAGAAGTTCGACTATACCAAAGGCTTCAAGTTCTCTACCTACGCGACATGGTGGATCAGACAGGCGATCACCCGCGCCATCGCCGATCAGGCGAGGACGATCCGTATCCCCGTGCACATGGTCGAGACCATCAACAAGGTCAAGAAGATATCCTCTCAGCTTCTGCACCAGAACGGTCACGAGCCCAACGCTGACGAGATCGCCGAAGAGCTCAATATGCCGGTCGAGAAGGTGCGCGAGATCATGCGCGTCGCGCAGGAGCCGGTGTCCTTAGAGACCCCGATCGGTGAGGAAGAGGACTCTCATCTCGGCGACTTCATCCCGGATGACGACGCTCCCGCTCCCGCTGACGCGGCATCTCATACCATGCTCAGAGAACAGCTGATGGAGGTTCTCGACACCCTCACCCCCAGGGAGGAGAAGGTATTAAGACTGCGCTTCGGTTTGGAGGACGGCAGAAGCAGAACACTCGAGGAGGTCGGCAAAGAGTTCAATGTCACCCGTGAGCGTATCCGCCAGATTGAGGCAAAGGCTTTAAGAAAGCTGCGCCATCCGTCCCGCTCGAAAAAGTTAAAGGATTTCTTGGACTGATATGACCTATGAAGAATGCGGCGCTATCCTGGATGAGATAGCCGACAGCCTGCCCTTTGAGCTGTACAGAGAGCTAAACGGCGGTATCGTTCTCAGACCCGAGCAGCGGCTTCATCCCTATGCCGTCAATAACGATCTCTTCATCTTGGGCGTATATGTCAGGGACAACCTCGGCAGAAGCATCAAGATCTACTACGGCAGCATCGTGCGCGTGTTCCCGAACAAGACGCTCGATGAATACCGCGAGATTCTGAGAAAGACGCTTGTCCATGAGGTCAGACACCATAACGAGTTCTTGGCAGGAGCCGATGACCTCGTCTACTATGATGACGAGCAGATCTCGAACTACCTCAAAGGCAAGGGCTACAAGATCAAATAATACATATCACCGGGCGGGGGAAAACTCCCGCCTCGTTTTTCGATGAGAAATACGAAAGGAACCCATGATGGAAGATAAAAACATGACTAAATCGATACAGAGCCGCCTTTCACTGCTGTGCGCGGTATTATCCGCTCTTGCGGCGGTATTGCTGTTCTCGCTGCCGTTTGCGCTCTCGACGGCGATTGTCGGAGCACTGCTGTCCGCGGCGGGGATTGTACTCTCTGTGATCTCTCTCAAAGGGGAGAACGGCGTCGAGATCCGCTCCCTGATCGCGCTGATCGTGTCTTTGGCGGCGATCATTACGGTGATCGTGCTGCTGATCATCAACTTCTCATCCGTGTCTCTGCTCCAAAACACGGGCGGCGAGTTTTATATCCAATAATCATAATCATCATTTTGTCTTTGAGCCTTCTTCACGATTGTGAGGGAGGCTTTTTTATATTGAATAATGAATCATGAATCATTGAGGCTCTTCCCTTCGGTCGGTCAATCAGGGGAGGACAGCGTTCTGTCGGAACTCTTCACCGGAATTCATATTCTTTCTCTTGCTTGAATACAATGAATCAAAAAGCAAAAGGAGAGACCATATGGAATACAAGCTATCAAAAACCACTTTGAGCAGACCGGAGTGTGTATTCAGTACCGTTTCCGAACAGGCGGTGGATGTCGATATCACCCTGCCCGACTACTGTCCCGATATCGAACGGATCCTGCGCTGTTCGCTCAAGCCGTGTGTCTATTCTAAGAATCTGTCGGGAGGCCAGCTCTCGGTCGACGGCGGGGCGGTGCTCAGAATCCTCTATGTTGATTCTTCAAAGAACTGTATCCGCTCCTTTGAGCACACCGTCCCGTGGAGCGAGACTTTTTCTGTCAAGGATGTCTCACAGCAGTATGTCATCTGTGTACGATGCAAGCCCGAGTACATTAACTGCCGCGCGATGAGTCCGAGAAAGCTCTCTCTGCACGGCGCGTTCTCGCTCTACGCGAAGGTGATCTGTAAGCAGCCGGCAGACTTTTATACAGAATCGGAAGAGGACGACCTTCAGATCCTCAGAAAGGGGATAACGGTATCCTCACTATGCTCTCTGTGTGAAGAACAGTTCTCTCACAGCGAGGATATCCCGTTGGGGGATAAGCCCCCTGTCGAGTCGATTCTGCAGAGCGGCATCACGCTCAAGATCACCGAGCTCAGATGTACCGACTCCAAGCTGATGCTCTCCGCTCAAGGGGAGCTTAGGATGATGTACCTCTGTGACCTCGAGAAGGGGAGGATGGAGCATCTGTCCTATGTGTTCCCAATCTCGCGCATCATCGACTGTGATGGGCTCACAGATGACGCTGTCGCGGATGTCGATCTCTTTGTGCAGAGCTTTGATATCACGGTTTCGAGAGACGCGCTGAGCGACGAGGAGCTTCTCAGACTGGATCTCAAGCTGTGCGCCCGTGTCATGGGTTACCGCGAGGAACAGATGGATGTGATCTGCGACGCGTATTCTGTCTCAAATCCCGTAGAGCTGACAAAGACCCCCGTTACCGTCTCGTCGGATGTATCGAGCGATACCCTCGGTCATATCCAAAAGACAACGGTCGGCATCGAGAACGAGAGCATCAGCGAGGTGCTGGATATCTCGCTGATCTCGGCGTCAGCCTCCCCGATGATGCAGGATGATGTCCTGAGTATCGATACCAAGCTCAAGATCGGTCTTCTGATGAAGAATACTGACGGTGAACCGCTGTATATCGAGCGCAATATCGACTTTGCGTTCATTCCCGAGAAAGCGCTCAAAGAAATGGTTGAGAGTGTGTGCGTCAGCGTGGACAGTATCAGCTTTCGGATTGTGGACGAAAAGCATATTGAGCTGAGGATCGATCTGTCTTACCACATCGTCTCCTCAAACTGTGTCCGTATCTCACAGGTGTGCGCGGCAGAGAGCGTTGAAGGGGCAGAGAGACCCGTTGACGACAGCGCGCTGATTCTCTATTACGCCGATAAAGGTGAGAGTTTCTGGGATATCTCGAAGGAACACGCGACCAAGGTGTCTGATCTCAAGAGCGAGAACGCGCTCGAAGGCGATACGGTCCAAGAGAAGATGATGCTGCTGATTCCGACGGCGTGATCATAAGAAGTCAGAGATGAGGAGGAAGGAATTGTCGCAATAATGTCTCATCAGGACATCCGGCGACCATCTGTCATATCCGCGCCGCGGCGCTCATACATTATACTAACGAAAAGACAACGGAGGAAGCTATGGAAGAGAGAAGCATCTATCAGGATATCAAACGGCGCACCGGCGGCGATATCTATATCGGTGTGGTGGGACCGGTCAGGACAGGCAAATCTACCTTTATCAAGCGCTTTATGGATACGCTTGTTCTGCCGAATATCGAGGACGAGAACGAGCGTCAGAGAGCGAACGATGAGCTGCCGCAGAGCAGTGCGGGCAGGACCATCATGACGACCGAGCCGAAGTTCGTTCCCGAGAACGGCGTTGAGATCAGCCTTGACAATGTCTCGAACCTGAAGGTCAGAATGATCGACTGTGTCGGCTATGTGGTGGACTCCGCGATGGGATATATGGAAGAAGACGCCGAGCGGCTGGTCAAGACCCCGTGGGATGAGCGGGAGCTTCCGTTTCGGCAGGCGGCGGATATCGGCACCACCAAGGTGATCGAGGATCACTCTACCATCGGGATCTTAGTCACTACCGACGGCTCCATCGGTGACATCCCGAGAGAGGATTTTATCGACGCAGAGGAGAAGGCGGTCAAAAAGCTCAAAGCAATTAACAAGCCCTTCATCGTCTTGCTCAACACGACCGATCCCGGCTCTGAGCAGGCGGCAGGTCTGTGCGATTCGATCTCTAAGCGCTATCAGGTCCCGGTGATCCCGGCAGACTGCTACTCGCTCGATGAAAATACCATCAAAGGGATCTTAGCGTCGCTTCTGTTCGAGTTTCCGCTCAAGGAGGTGCATATCAGGCTCCCCGAATGGGTAAAGTCTTTAGACAGAGAGAATCCTCTGCGCGTGTCGCTGTTCTCGAAGATCCGCGACAGCGCCGAGGGGATTGAGAAGATCCGTGAGGCATCCGACGCGGCGGCTCAGATTGAAGAGTGTGAGGATATCAGCGCGGCATCGGTCAAGTCGATGGACCTCGGAACAGGCAGAGCGGATATCGAGATCAGCCTTGATCGAGACCTCTTCTACTCGGTGCTCTCCGAGAAGACCGGTATGAAGATAGAAAACGAACGTGCGCTCTTCGAGACCTTGTGCGCGCTTTCAAAGAAGCAGAGCGAGTTTGATAAGATCTCAGAGGCATATGACGATGTGCTCTCATCCGGCTACGGCATCGTGATGCCCACGATGGAGGAGCTCTCGCTCGAAGAGCCTCAGATCGTCAAGCAGAGCGGCAAGTACGGCGTCAAGCTGAAGGCGTCGGCGCCTTCGATCCATATGATGCGGGTTTATACCACCGCCGAGGTGACCCCGATCGTCGGTTCGGAGCAGCAGAGCGAGGAGCTCGTGAACTATCTGCTCAAAGAATTCGAGGAAAGTCCTCAGAAGATCTGGGAGTCCGATATCTTCGGCAAGTCGGTCTCCGATCTCGTCAATGAGGGATTACATAACAAGCTCTACCGTATGCCCGATCAGGCAAGAAGAAAGGTAGGGGAGACGATCGAGAAGATCATCAACGACGGCTGTAACGGATTGATTTGTATTATTCTATAGAAGAATTATTGTTTTGAATGAGCAAAAGATTATCTGTCAGGCTTCCCAAAAGGGGAGCCTGATTCTTTTTGTGAAAGGAGATTAGCGTGAAAATTTTTGCGATTATTATTGAATTTTCGCTCATTTTAGTCTATAATACAAAATGGATAAAGATGGGCGTATGATCATACGCTTTCGAAACGGAGGGTATTCTATGGGAGATAAACTGATAACCTCGCTGACGGTACTGCTGACGGGTTTTGTCGTTGTATTTGTCGTGCTGCTGCTGTTGATCGGTATTATCAAATTATACGGAACGATTGTCTATAACATCCAGAATAAACCGAAACAGACAAAGAAAGAGAAAGAGCCGGATCCCAAGGCTGATCCTACAGAACCGGTCGCTTTGATTGAGTCTGACGATCAGACGGACGAGAATGAGCTGATCGCGGTGATCTCTGCGGCTGTTTATTCGATGTATGAAAAAGGCAGTGTCAAAATCAAAAGCATCAGACGCTCTTCATCTAAGTCGAACGCTTGGAAGAACGCGGGGCTGTCTGATAACATCAGACCATTTTAAGGAGGGTACGATACGATGACGATTTTAAACGGATTCTTAGACGCCCTCAAGGGACTTTTCGAGGACTCGGGACTGACCTCGCTGACTTGGCAGAACTATGTGATGCTTGCGGTGGCGTGTTTTCTGATGTTCTTGGCGATCAAGAAGCAGTACGAACCGCTTCTGCTGCTGCCGATCGCGTTCGGTATGCTGCTTGTCAACCTGTTCCCCGCGATCATGGCGCCGCCTGCGACCGAGATGATCGAATGCTCGGTCTATGAAGCGGCGCATCAGGGTCAGGTCATCAGCTACGCGACGACGACCCTGAACGGTGTGACCTACTATAATGTCCCCACCTACGGCGGACTGCTCTACTATCTCTATCAGGGCGTCAAGCTCGGCATCTATCCGCCGCTGATTTTCTTAGGCATCGGCTGTATGACCGACTTCGGTCCCCTGATCGCTTCTCCGAAGAGCTTTATCTTAGGCGCTGCGGCGCAGATCGGTATTTTCATCACCTTTATCGGCGCGATCCTCTTGGGCTTCACAGACGCTCAGGCGGGCGCGATCGGTATTATCGGCGGCGCTGACGGCCCGACCGCGATCTATGTTACCTCAAAGCTCGCTCCCGAGCTCTTGGGTCCGATCGCGGTAGCGGCATACTCGTATATGGCGCTGGTGCCGATCATCCAGCCTCCGATCATGAAGGCGCTCACCACCAAGAAAGAGCGCTCTGTCGTGATGGAGCAGCTTCGCCCTGTCTCTAAGCTCGAGAAGATCATGTTCCCGGTCGTGGTCGTGATCATCGTCGCGATCCTTCTGCCCTCCGCGGCTCCCTTGGTGGGTATGCTGATGCTCGGCAATATCTTCAAGGAGTCCGGCGTTGTGGATCGTATCAGTAAGACCGCGCAGAATGAGCTGATGAATATCATTACTATCTTCTTAGGCGTTACCGTCGGTGCTACCGCCACGGGTACCGTCTTCCTGACGCCCAAGACCTTGGGGATCGTCGCGCTCGGACTGTTCGCGTTCTGTATGGGTACCGCGTTCGGCGTTCTCTTCGGCAAGATCATGTATAAGCTCTCGGGCGGCAAGGTCAACCCGCTGATCGGCTCCGCGGGCGTGTCGGCTGTGCCGATGGCGGCGAGGGTATCGAACAAGGTTGGTCAGGAGGAGAACCCCGGCAACTTCCTCTTGATGCACGCGATGGGTCCGAATGTCGCCGGCGTCATCGGTTCCGCTGTTGCCGCGGGCGTTCTGATGAGCATTTTAGGATGATACTGATAAACCTTCCCGATAGACGGGAGGAACCATTGGTGAAAATGTTGTAATCATTCTTTTAAAGAATTATCACGAAGTACTGTGATATATAATATAAACTGTATTCTTAGTGAAAAAGGAGGTTATTATGACAAAACAGACGAAGCAGATTACCATCAGTGATTTATTCCAGATGTTTTTGGCGCATATCAAGCTGATTATCATTCTGACGCTGGTCGGTACATTGATTGCCTTTTTGTATGTAACCTATTTTGTTACGCCGATTTATTCCACATCGGCGCTGATTCTTGTACAGTCGCAGGCGAGCTTTGCATCTGATAATACATCGACGAGTTTGAACTCCGAGAAGGTGGAGATCGGAAGCATTACATCCTCTATTGAGCTTGCCAACACCTGCGCGGTGCTGTTTACCGAGGTTCCCGAGATGAAGAGCATCATTTCCGGCGCGTCTGTCTCGATCCGTCCGGTTGAGGACTCCTACTTCCTCAGGATCACCTCATCCTCTCCCGATCCGAACACCGCCGCGAATATCGCGAACCGTGTCGCGCAGACGGCGCCCGTAGTATTTACACAGTATTTCGGAGACGCGGGCAAGGTGGATACCGTTGATGAGGCGTCGATCCCGTCCTCTCCGTCGTCACCGGATAAGCTCAGATATGTTCTGATCGGCTTTATCATCGGCTTGGTGATCTCTTTGATTATTTCGTTCCTGCTCGAGATCATTGATACGACTATCAGCCCCGGTGACGATCTGTATAAGATGTATGATATTCCCGTATTTGCGGAGATCATTGATTTTGAAGTAGAAAGCGGTGGAAAGAAACGATGAAACTGAGAAACGACAATACCGCGATGAAAAAGCACGAGATGGCGGAGTCCTCCGAAAAATCGAAGAATGTCCTCACCGCGGACTCAAAATTCGCCATTGTCGAAGGCTATAAGATCGCGAGAACCAATCTGGTATTCTCGCTCACCGCGCAGGACAATAACTGCGTCGCGATTACCTCATGGTCGAAGGGCGAGGGCAAGAGTACGGCTACCGTCAATATCGCGATTTCTTTCGCGAAGATGAGCAGGAAGGTTCTTCTGGTTGATACCGACCTGCGTCGTCCGAATGTCCACAACCTCTTGAAGATTTCGAACGAAGCGGGTCTTTCCGAAGTGATCGGACAGCTTTCTGACTTTGATACCGCTGTACACAGAGAGGTTATCGCAAACCTCGATGTGCTCACCTCCGGCGCGATCCCGCCGAACCCGTCCGAGCTTTTGGCGTCTAACTACTTTGAACAGCTGATTCTGCGCCTGAAGGACGAATATGACTATGTGATTCTCGATACCCCGCCGCTGGGTGTCGTTGCGGATACACTTCTGTTAAAGGATTTCGTCGGCGGCTATGTGCTGGTCGTCAGAGAGAAGATCACCACTCACGGCGATATCGAGCGCTCTTTGCAGAATATCAAGCTTGCGGATTCGAAGATCCTTGGTTTCTTGAAGGTAGGCTGTTCGATGCATAAGCGTTCCGGCTACAAAAAATACAACAACAGCCGCTATTATAACTACACTTATTACCGATACTGACTTACCTTTGACCGGTTGCCCGACGCAGCCGGTCTTTTATTTTTCTGTCAAAGATATAACAGTTTCAAGACTGTCATAAATCTTGCATTTGACCACAATTTATGCTAAAATTATCCGGTAAAATGCCTAAATATGGTGTTTTGGGAGGTGAGCAGAGTGCCTGAGAAAAATGTCCACAGCGGTCACAGGGAACGCGTAAAAAGGAAGTACCTCGATCACGGGCTTGATGTCTTTGAGCCGCATGAGGCGCTTGAGCTGATGCTCTTCTATGTTGTCCCCTATAAGGACACGAACGCGTTGGCGCATATGCTGCTCTCAAAGTTCGGCTCCATCTCCGCGATCCTTGACGCTCCCTTTGATGTTCTGACAGAAGCGGGGTTGACCGAGAATCAGGCTACTTTCCTCAAATTACTTCCCGACTGCGCGCGTCTGTATATCAGCGATAAGCACGACAACGCCGATAAGATCATCAACTTCTCTACGATCGCGTCCTACATTACCTCCAAGTTCATCGGCAGAGTTGAGGAGAATATGCTGTTGCTTTTGATGGATACTAAGCAGAAGGAGCTCTTCTGCGGGATAATCTCAAAGGGCAACATTAACTCTACCGCGATTCCCGTTCGCAAGATCGTTGATCTCTCCATGCGCTATGACGCTACCTGCGCCGTGATCGCCCACAACCACCCGAGCGGATTCGCAATCCCGTCTCAGGAGGATCTGGTAACCACCAAGAACATCCACGACGCGCTCTCTTTGGTGGGCGTTAACCTTCTTGATCACTACATCGTCGCCGACGGAGAGTGTGTTTCTCTCTTGCAGTCCGGCTTTATGAAATACTAATATTATTCTTTTCTGAAATTATGAATTTTAAGCTTGTATCGAATTATATGCCCACAGGCGACCAGCCTGAAGCAATCGAAAAGCTCGTTGAGAGCATCAACCGGGGCGACAGAGAGCAGACTCTCCTCGGCGTTACCGGCTCCGGCAAGACCTTTACGATGGCGAATATCATCGAGAGGGTCAATCGGCCGACACTTGTTCTCGCACACAACAAAACCTTAGCGGCGCAGCTGTGCTCGGAGTTCAAGGAGTTCTTCCCCGAGAACGCGGTGGAGTACTTTGTCTCTTATTATGATTACTACCAGCCTGAGGCGTATATCCCTCAGTCGGATACTTATATTGAGAAGGATTCAGCCATCAACGACGAGATCGATAAGCTGCGCCACAGCGCTACCTTAGCGCTCTCCGAGCGGCGCGATGTCATCATCGTCGCTTCGGTATCGTGTATCTATTCATTAGGCGACCCGATTGACTACCGCAACATGGTGATCTCGCTGCGCCCCGGTATGCAGAAGTCAAGAGATGAGCTGATCCGAAAGCTCGTCGAGCTGCAGTATGAGCGAAACGACATCAACTTTATCCGCGATAAGTTCCGTGTCAGGGGAGATATCGTTGAGATCTTTCCCGCGGCGTCCTCCGACAGGATTATCCGGGTGGAGTTCTTCGGCGATGAGATCGACCGCCTGACAGAGATCAATCCGCTGACAGGAGAGTTGATTGCGACCCTGCGCCACGCGGCGATTTATCCCGCGTCCCACTATATCGTCGACTCGATGAAGAAAGAGAGAGCGCTCAAGGAGCTTGAGCGCGAGCTTGAAGAGCGGCTCGAGTACTTTCGCTCTAAGGGCAAGCTGTTAGAAGCGCAACGGATCGAACAGCGCACCCGCTACGATATCGAGATGTTAGAGGAGATCGGCATCTGTCCCGGCGTTGAGAACTATTCGCGCGTGCTTTCCGGCAGAGCGCCGGGATCCGCGCCCTATACGCTTTTAGATTATTTCCCGAAGGACTTTCTGCTTTTTGTCGATGAGTCTCATGTTACTCTGCCGCAGGTGAGGGGTATGTATGCCGGCGATCACGCGCGCAAGAAGTCGCTGATCGACTACGGCTTTCGTCTGCCGTCGGCGTATGATAACCGGCCGCTGAATTTCGATGAATTCTACGAAAGACTGCATCAGGCGGTTTTTGTCAGCGCGACGCCCGGCGACTTTGAGCTTGAGCGCTCCAAGACGGTCGCGGAGCAGATCATCAGACCCACCGGACTTTTGGATCCCGAGATCTCCGTGCGTCCCGTTGAGGGTCAGCTCGACGATCTGATCTCCGAGATCAATATGCGCGTCGAAAAGGATCAGCGTGTGCTGATCACGACCCTGACGAAGAAGATGGCGGAGGATCTTACAGAGTATCTCGAGAGCATGGATATCAAGGTACGGTATATGCACCACGATATCGACACCGTCAAGCGGATGGAGATCGTCAGAGATCTGAGACTCGGCAAGTTTGATGTGCTGGTCGGCATCAACCTGCTCAGAGAGGGTCTTGATATCCCCGAGGTCTCTCTTGTCGCGATCTTGGACGCCGATAAGGAGGGCTTTCTCAGATCGGAACGCTCTCTGATCCAGACGGTCGGCAGAGCCGCCCGAAACGCGGACGGTTCAGTCATCATGTACGCGGACTCGGTCACCGATTCGATGAAGAATACCATCATCGAGACCAACCGCCGCCGCTCTATCCAGCAGAAGTATAACGAGGCTCACGGTATCGTTCCTCAAACCATTCAGAAGAAGGTTCAGGACATCATCGAGATCTCGACCCATTCGGATGACGAACTCAAGGATGTCGGCAGACTCTCAAAGGAGCAGCGCGTCGAGATGATCAAGTCCCTGACCAAAGAAATGCAGGCAGCCGCGAAGCTCTTGGAGTTTGAGCACGCCGCCTTTCTCAGAGATCAGATCAAGAAGCTCAGGGGTAAGAAGTGATCATCAATTCGTAATTCACAAAGTATCAATCATAATTGAAAAGCTGTCACGATCGCTTCCTGTAAACGAGCGTTCGTTAACCACATCAAGGAGTAAACCATATGGCAAAGCCAAAGAAAAAACAAGAATACGGCAACGACAGTATCGCCACCCTGAAAGGCGCCGACAGAGTGCGCAAGCGTCCCGCGGTCATCTTCGGCTCGGATGGCATCGAGGGATGCCAGCATTCGGTCTTTGAGATCCTCTCAAACTCGATTGATGAGGCGAGAGAGGGCTACGGCAAGGAGATCATCCTCACCGTCTATTCCGACGGCTCGATCGAGGTGGAAGATCACGGCAGAGGCATCCCCGTCGATTTCAACCAGAATGAGAACGAATACAACTGGAAGCTCTTGTTCTGTGAGATGTACGCGGGCGGCAAGTACAATAACCTCGAGGGAGATAACTACGAGTTCTCCTTGGGTCTCAACGGCCTCGGACTCTGCGCTACCCAGTGCGCGTCGGAGTATATGGACGCCGAGATCAAGCGTGATCATATGAAGTATACCCTTCACTTCGAGAAGGGCGAGAACATCGGTGGGCTGTCATCAGTCGAGTACGCAGGCAGAGACACCGGCTCAAAGATCCGCTGGAAGCCTGACTTAGAGGTCTTCACCGATATTGATATGCAGCCCGAGTTCTTCACCGAGATGATCCGCCGTCAGGCGATCGTCAACCCGGGCGTCAAGTTCATCTTCCGCAGGCAGGCGGGCAGATCCTTCGAGACAGAAGAGTTCTACTATAAAGAGGGCATTGCCGACCATGTCAGAGAGATCTTGGGGGAAGAGTCCATCACCGCTGTTCAGTACTGGCAGACAGAGCGTCAGGTGCGCGACCGCGACGATAAGGACGAGTACAAGTGCAAGATAAATGTCGCGATGGGCTTCTCTAATAAGGTCAGCCTCGCGGAATACTATCACAATTCCTCCTTCTTAGAGCACGGCGGCGCGCCGGACAAAGCTGTGAGATCTGCCTTTGTCTATCAGATCGACAACTACTTAAAACAGCAGAATAAATATAATAAGAACGAAAGTAAGATCAAGTTTGAGGATGTCTCGGACTGTCTCGTCATCGTGATCTCGTCCTTCTCGTCTGTCACATCCTACGAGAACCAGACGAAGAAGGCGATCACCAACAAGGGCATTCAGGACGCGATGACTGATTTTCTGAGAAAACAGCTCGAGGTCTACTTCATCGAGAATCCGCTCGACGCGGAGAAGATCGGCGCGCAGGTGCTAATCAACAAGCGCTCGCGCGAGGACGCCGAGAAGACCAGAGTCAAGATCAAGAAGAACCTCACCGCGAATATGGACATTACCTCCAAGGTGCAGAAGTTCCACGACTGCCGTTCCAAGGTGATCGAGGAGAGAGAGCTCTTCATCGTGGAGGGCGACTCCGCGATGGGCGCCTGTATCCAGGCGAGAGACCCGAACTTTCAGGCGATTATGCCGATCAGGGGCAAGATCTTAAACTGCCTTAAGGCGGACTACGACCGCATCTTCAAGTCCGACATCATTACCGACCTGATCAAGGTGTTGGGCTGCGGCGTGCAGGTGAACACGAAGGGTAAGTCAAAGAAAGAGATCTCGAATTTCAACATCGACAACCTGCGCTGGAGCAAGATCATCTTCTGCACCGACGCGGATGTCGACGGATTTCATATTCGCACGATGCTGCTGACCATGATCTACCGCCTGACCCCCGATCTGATCGACGCGGGCAAGGTGTATATCGCAGAGTCGCCGCTCTATGAGATCACCTCAAAGGACAAAGTCTACTTCGCCTATACCGAGGCGGAGAAGGAACAGTATATCAAGGAGATCGGCAGCGGCAGATTCACCGTTCAGCGCTCGAAGGGACTTGGTGAGAACGAGCCCGAGATGATGAGCCTGACGACGATGAACCCCTCTACCCGCCGACTGATCAAGGTGATGCCCGACGATATCGAGAAGACCGCTCAGATCTTCGATATCCTCATCGGCGACAACATCCAAGGGCGAAAGGACTTCATCGTTCAGTACGGCGCCGACTATACCGACAACCTCGATGTCAGCTGAGAACGGTTAAAAAGAATCAACAGAGTAATCACGAATCAATCAAGGAACCATTATGCCAAAGAAAAAACAACCGAAACAACCGTCATTCAAACCGCTCTCTAACGGCGTGATCGCCGGAGCGGGAGATATCGTAGAGCAGAAGATCGCCTCCACCATCGAGACGAACTTTATGCCCTACGCGATGAGCGTCATCATGTCGAGAGCGATCCCGGAGATCGACGGCTTTAAACCCTCTCACAGAAAGCTCTTGTACACGATGTACAAGATGGGTCTGCTCACCGGCGCCCGTACAAAATCCGCGAACATCGTCGGCGCTACGATGAAGCTCAACCCCCACGGAGACCAGGCGATCTACGACACCATGGTCAGGCTCTCGCGCGGATATGAGGCGCTCTTACATCCCTATGTCGACTCAAAGGGCAACTTCGGTAAGTTCTACTCCCGCGATATGGCGTGGGCGGCGTCAAGATATACCGAGGCGAAGCTCGATCCCATCTGTAACGAGCTGTTCAAGGACATCGACCGCGACACAGTGGACTTTGTCGATAACTATGACAACACGATGAAGGAACCCACCCTCCTTCCGGCGTCCTTTCCGTCGGTGCTCGTCAATGCGAACACCGGTATCGCTGTCGGTATGGCGTCCAACATTTGCTCATTTAACTTAAAAGAAATCTGTGAGACGACCGCTGCGCTCATCAGAGACCACGATCACGATATTCTCTCGACCTTGCCGGCTCCCGACTTCTCCGGCGGCGCGCAGATCATCTATAATGAAGAAGCCATCCGCGAGATCTACGAGACGGGCCGCGGCTCTTTGAAGGTGCGCTCGGTCTATGCTTACGACAAGTCGCAGAACTGTATCGATATCACCAACATCCCGCCGACCACGACCATCGAGATCATCATCGAGAGGATCATCGACCTTGTCAAAAGCGGCAAGATCAAGGAGATCTCCGATATCCGCGACGAGACCGGTATCGAGGGCCTCAAGATCACGATCGACTTGAAGCGCGGCACCGATCCCGAGAAGCTGATGCTCAAGCTCTTCAAGCTCACGACCTTAGAGGACAGCTTCTCGTGCAACTTCAATGTGCTGATCGGCGGTGTGCCGATGGTGCTGGGTGTCAAGGATCTTCTCGACGAGTGGATTGCGTTTCGGATCGAGTGTATTAGGAGGAGAACCTTCTTCGATCTGAATAAGAAGAAGGACAAGCTCCATCTCTTAAAGGGCCTGAAGCTCATCCTCCTCGACATCGACAAGGCGGTCAGGATCGTCCGAGAGACCGACGAAGAAGCGGAGGTCGTTCCGAACCTGATGATCGGCTTCGGCATCGACAAGGTCCAGGCAGAGTATGTCGCGGAGATCAAGCTCAGACACTTGAACCGTGAGTATATCTTAAAGCGCACCGACGAGATTGAACAGTTAGAGGCGGATATCGCCGAGCTCGAAGCGATCCTCGGCTCTAAGGCGCGTGTCAAGACCATCATCGTCAAGGAGCTTAAGGAGGTCGCCGCCAAATACGGCAGAGAGCGCAAGTGTCCGCTGCTTCATGTCTCCGAGATACAGACAGACTATAATGTCGAAGAAGATATCCCCGACTATCCGGTGCATCTGTTCTTCACCGCTGAGGGGTATTTCAAAAAGATTACCCCGCAGTCGCTTCGCATGAGCAGCGAGCAGAAGCTCAAAGAGGACGACCGCGTCGTCTATACCACCGAGACCACCAACAACACGGATCTCTTATTCTTCACGAATATGAGCCAGGTGTATAAGGCGAAGGTCTCTGACTTTGCGGATACCAAGGCGTCCGTCTTCGGCGACTATATCCCCGCGAAACTCTCGATGGACGAAGGGGAGAGGGCTGTATTTGTCCTGAAGACCAAGGATTATTCGGGATATCTGCTCTTCGCGTTTGAGAACGGCAAGGTCGCGAAGGTCGACCTCAAGTCCTATGAGACCAAGACGAACCGAAAGAAGCTTATCAACGCCTATTCCGACAAGTCTCCGCTCGCGGGTATCGGCTACTGCAAAGAGGACAAGGAGTTCGTCATCACCTCGTCTGCGGGCAGGATGCTGCTGCTCCACTCGGGCGCCATCTCGCTCAAGTCTACCAAGAACACTCAGGGCGTCGCCGTGATGAAGCTCAAGAAGGGTCACCGCGTGATGTCGATCGAGCCGTATACCGAGGGGAGATTCTCGAAGCCCTCTCGCTACAGGACCCGCACCCTTCCCGCCGCGGGAGCGCTGCCGAGCAGTGAAGACGAGGCGACCCAGCTCTCGATTCTCTGAAGAATGTAAAAAAATACTTGCATTCTTCAGAATTATGTGTTAAAATAATCGTTGCATTTGATTGATACTAAGAATTGAAAGGAAAGATAGATATGTCCGCATTAGAAATCATTTTAGGAGCGCTTCTGATCATTGCTTCCGTTATCATGATCATCGTCATCATTTTGCAGGAAGGTAACCAGCAGGGCATCGGCGTTGTTTCCGGCGGCGCTGACACATTCTTCTCTAAGAACAAGGCGCGCACCTATGACGCTGTTTTCGCAAGAGCTACCAAGTGGGTCGCGATCGGCTTTGTCGTTGTTGTTCTGGCGCTGAATATCATCGCGAAGTTCTTCTCCTGATTCATATTTTTTTGATTGAACACATAAAATGGACTATCGGAGTTTTCCGGTAGTCCTTTTTGATTCTGTCAGAAGATAGGAGTTTTCCGCTTGACGCTGATCCTGATATTGTTCGCGGCATTCGTCGTTTTTTCATTTATCCACTTTGCGGCAAGGAGCAAAAGACCGTTCTTAAGAGCGTTATTTTCGGTTATGTTAGGGCTTCTCAGCCTGAGCGCTGTCAACCTGCTCTCCCCGCTGACCTCGGTCTATATCCCCGTAACAACCTTGTCGACAGCGGTCAGCGCGTTCGGCGGTATTCCCGGTACAGCGCTGCTCGTGATGATCTCGATGATCTGATAGTGTGCAAAAAAGAAGCCCTCTGCCGGAGCAGAAGGCTTCTGATCTTTCAAACTTTTTAAATAACCGCGCCGAGCTCCTGGAGGATATCCGAGACATCGCGCTTGTTCCTCGTGAGCATGGCGATGATGACGGAGTAGAACATGGTCGGGTTTTTGTAGAAGTTCTTTCTGATCAGGCGCGCTTGGGTGATATCGGGTACATACAGCGAGAACGAGAGCAAATCCATATCACCGCCCGAGATGGTGCAGGTGACGGTGTAGCCGTTCTCACCCTTCTTGATCGTGACCTTGTTGTCCTTTTCTTTTCTTTCTCTCTCGATCAGCGTCAGCGCGCACTGCACCGCCCGCTCTCTGACGGTGGGCGCAAGGGTATCTTCTAATTCTCTCGCGATCAGCTCGCCCGCCTTAGTGATGGTGTACTTGTTCTCCTCGACCTCTTCGATATTGTTGTTTCTCAGGAGATCCTCGAAGCAGGAGCCGCATTCAAAGTAGTTCGCAAGTCCCTTTTCCATCAGCGCGGAGATGACATTTTCTTTTGTCATCGGAGTGGAGACAGATTTGAGCATATAACAGATCAGGGTCCTGATCTCGCTTTTGCTTCTCATTCCGCCTAAGGAAATGCCTTCGTCAAAAGTATCAAAAGCCATCGTAACACCGCCTTTTCTGATTATAATATTATTATAACATTTGAAAAAGATCTGTCAATAAGAAAAGCCGCAAAGCGCGGGGCTTTACGGCATAATATCAGCTTGCGTTTTTGATCTGCAGTCTCAGCTTATCCGAGATCATCGCGATGAACTCGGAGTTTGTGGGCTTACCGCGGGAGCCTTGAATGGTATAGCCGAAGTAGGAGTTGAGCACCTCGACATCGCCGCGGTCCCACGCGACCTCGATCGCGTGACGGATCGCTCTCTCGACTCTCGAAGAGGTGGTCTCGTATTTCTTCGCGACACTGGGGTAGAGGCGCTTGGTAACAGCGTTGATGATATCCGGCTTATCCACGCACATCATGATCGAATCGCGCAGGTAGTGATAGCCTTTGATATGCGCGGGAACGCCGATCTGATGCAGGATCTCGGTGACCTTGAGCTCGATGGGATAGTTTTCCATGCCGCCTGAGTGGATGCCGCCCTTGACCTTTATTTTTGAGCGTTTGAGAAAGCGCAGGATATTCTCCGCAAGATCGTCTGTGTTGAACGGTTTTAAGACGAAGTAGGTAGCGCCTGAGCTCATGACCTCCCTTTCGAGCACCGAGCTGTCGAAGGTAGAGTAGACCACGAACATCGGCATCTTCTCGGGCTTGTTGCGTCGGATGGTGCGCATCACGCCGATGGAGTCGATGCGCGTCATGAACAGATCCATGATCACGACATCGGGCGCGTCGGACATGATCCTCGATATCAGTTCCTCGCCGTCCTTGGTACAGAAAGAGGTGATGATGTCATATTTTGAAAAAGCATTCTGTGTTTCTGTGATATTTTCGGCGGTGTCCTGAGTCATCAAAAGTTTGATTTTTTCAGCCATTTTTACATCTCCTGTTTTTTAATGTAAACCCATATTACCATAAATTGGTAAAATTGGCAATAGGAAACAGAAAATTTTTTAAAAAAATTTTTTCACCGAATCATTCGACATTTTCCGAGATATGTAAGGCGGGAAAAATCCCGCCCTTTTTAATATTTTGCGTAAGTCTCGTAGTTTTTGAGCATATTAGATACAGAGATACCGTAGCCCTTCTCGGGGGAGTTGACAAAGACATGGGTGACGGCGCCGATGAGCTTTCCGTCCTGGACGATCGGGCTGCCGCTCATCCCCTGGATGATCCCGCCGGTTTTTTCGAGCAGCTTTTGATCGGTCACTCGAATGATCATATTCTGTCCTGTGACATCGGACGGGTTTACGGTTTCGATATTGACCGTGTATTCTTTGACGCCGGCATTGTCGATAGTGGTAAAGATCGAGGCTTCTCCTGTTTTGATCTCGCTGTCGTTTGCGCACAGGATCCTGCGGTCTGTCCTGATCTGATGATATCTTCCGTAGATGCCGAAGTCGTTGTTCAGGGTGATCTCTCCGATCGGATCGTCGCCCATATAACCCGTCAGTCCGCCTGCAAAGCCGCGCCTGCCTTTGTTCACGCCCGTGATCGTCGATTCATAGATCTCACCCTTTGAGAGCGGGATCAAAAGCCCCGTATCTCTGTCGCAGATACCATGACCCAGAGCGCCGAAGGACATCGTCCGCTCGTCGAAGTAGGTCACGGTACCGATGCCCGCGGTAGAGTCTCTGATCCACATTCCGGCGATATACCCTTCATCGTCATCCTTCTGCGGGGTGATCGTTAAGGATATAGGGCTCTTACCCCTGAAAACGGATAATTCTATATCCTCACCCTCGCTGTTTTCGATGATCTCTTTGAGCTGTTCGTTGGTGGTGATTTTCTCACTCTTCGCTTCTGTGATGATATCGTTGACCTGTATCCCCGCCCTGAGTGCGGGGGAGTTGAATGAATCATCCACATTCACGACGATCACACCGTTTGAGAACAGCTTCATCCCGAAGGGCATACCGCCTAAGATGAGTGTGCGGTCATTGGTCTCTGCATTTGCGTAAACCGCCGATGACATCATCAGCGACACGGCTAAAAATATGATGATGAATTTTTTGAATTTTTTCAGATTCACACCTCCTTTCTTTTTTATTATTTGAGAAAGGAGGACTTTTAATTTGGTAACTGGATCTTCAAAAAT
>CAJOII010000018.1 GCA_905234535.1 uncultured Ruminococcus sp. | reverse complement strand
CGCTTGAGTGATACTATCCGCAGTATCTCTGCACACACCATTACGAGCATTACTGCCAGAGATTGGATTATTAAAGCGTTTAATTGAATATTAGTATTAAATAATACCAATAATATTTTAGCATCTTTGAGCTTACATTTGAATACATTTGAATATAAAAAATATTTGTCAATATTTGTCGAAGTAGCACTAAATTTCATATACAATTTTGTGAACATTTCATTATTATTCCACAGAAGAAATACCGTCCTGATGTGTTTAGAACGGTATCACGATAGTTATTCAATTGTAATTATCTTTTTTCTTTTTCAAATATCAAATGATGTAAGAAAGCAATCCTTTGAAAGTCGGGATTTTGTGAAACAATGATTTCAATACTAATCATAGTTTTCTATTAATCCATATCATTTTAAATCTCTTGATTCTACTGTAAATCCCAAAAGGTTTTTTAGCTAAAGAATTCTCGCAACGAAACACCCCAGAAACAAATTTGAAATCAGCATATAAACACATCATATCTTTTTCATCAAGTAATACCTACAATGCCCTTTCGGGCAATCCTCTAGTACTCCAAACATCTTATAATCTTGCTTTTCATAAAACTCTTTTGCCTGAAAATCAAAGGTATCGAGGTGTATCAGATAGCAACCTTTATCTTTAGCTGTTTTTTCAACTTCTGAAAGCAGTTTCGATCCTAAGCCTTTACCACGATAGTTTTCATCAACCCACAGCGTATCTATGTAAACAACATTCCAACAGTACATTCTTGCAACACAACCGGCGATAATCTTTCCGTTATCGTCGGTTATCTTTTTATCGAGCGTATCAAACAGTATCTTCTGCTCGGCGGGAACTTGAGAGAGGTTGTACTCGATAAGTCTGTCAATGATATAATCCGCCTCACCGTCTTTGCAGTTTTCAATTTTATAAGCCATATTATCCTCGTTTTTCAAATATCAAATGATGAAAGAACGCTATCCGCTGAAAATCAGGGTTTTGTGAAACTCTCATTTCAATATCAATCATCTTTTTCTGCCATTCTTCATCTTTTTGGATCTCCTGATTCTGCTGTAAGTCCCAGAAGGTACGCAATCCATAAGTTTGTTGCAGAACAAGCCCGCTGCACCAATTTGTAATATCGCTATTATCATAGTAATTGATTGTACCGAACTGTTGAGCGTTGCTGTTTTGACCGTTAAGGAGATTATTTGCTTCATCAAAGTTGTTGAGCAAGACAACCATCTGCATTACTCTGCCACTGCGATTATGTTTTACGATTGAAAGCTTGCCGTTTTTCTTCTGCAGTCGATGGAACTCATTGACGATTATCTCTCTGTCATCAGCGTATTCCAAAACATTATGACAGAAGATATAATCAAACGAATCGCTTGGCAACTTTTTTAATTCGTCCGTTCTTCCGACAATTTGCCGATAGCCGTTCTTATTCACTTGTTGAGCGAGCATATCCTCAGAAGGTTCAATAGCAGTTACCTGATTATCAGCGGAGAAATGATCAGCGGTAATTCCTGTGCCGCTTCCGAAGTCAAGGATTGATTCCCCTTTCAATTCTCCGAGTTGCTGCCAGATGATTTCCTTTGCGAGTCTTTCCCAAGCGGGTAATTGGTTCAGCATATTAAACTCCAATCAGCGTATAAATATCTGTTCCCGTTTTCTTATCAAAATAGTCTTTCAAATCAAGGAACGCTCTCCATTTCGGGATAGTCAAATTATTAAAGCCTCTGCGCATAACCACATCAACAAGACGCTTTTCGATATAGGTTGCTCCATCAGGCAAAGCGAGCGCGTCGCAGAGCTGAATCATCTTGTCGTAATCGTTGTACTCGGTTTTTTCAATAAAGGTTTTAATAAACTCTGTTTCATCTGCTGTGCAGTCATTTTGTCCATTATAGGAGAAAAAATCTTTATAAGGAAACGAGTGTGTCAGACTAATTCGGGCGCAAGCATCATAGCCGAGAGAGGTCATAAAATGGTAGCCGTCAATAATATGCCGCATATCGGTAATACCCTCACGCCTGCCAATATCGTGTAACAAACCGAATACATAGGCGGTATCGGCATCAAGATTGTCACAATGCTCCGCAATCACTTTTGCACAAAAGGCAGCGGTTTTGCTGTGACCAATCCAAGCGCCGGGGTTGCGTTGTTCTGCTTCGTTAAATAATTTTTCTGCTTCAATAATTGTTGGTAGTTTCATAAAATGCTCTTTTTGGGTTAAGTACTTTCAATTCTATGCCTAATACTCCATACTTTTCTTGCTTTTCGGGAGTATAGTATAAATCCATATCTTCGGGCTTAGCTGTAGCAATATCCGCCTCGGTATAGCCGCATTTCAGCAAAGGTAATTCCTGATACAATTCTGTGAAGGTATCGAATCTGTGTAAAGTGATTACTTCTGTAATCAGCTTTTGTCCGGTTTCAGTTTGGGTAAACTCTATCATATCGCCGACTTTTATCTTCTGCCGTTTTTCGTCGTTCAGTCGCAACTCAATAGTCTTTTGCCCTGTGCGTATCATTTCAAACGGTTCGGGGTTAAGATTCATTTTATGAGTCATAGCTTCAACCTCCCATATGCATTTCTGATTATACCACCGAAAAGAATATGCTTTTTCATATTTCTTTGCAAAGAGGTGTTTTCAGGTAATGCAGCATAATCTGTTGATTTCGTATTATACAACCATTCGATAAAATCTGTACCAACTTCGCCTTCATCAAATATCTCAAAGCGGTTTTGGAAGCTAAGTATATTTGAATTTTCATTCAGCATTACTTTGAGTTGTCTATCCAATAGCCAAGAATGGCAACGGTATTCAGCATTTGACAGTTCGGGATAATGATTTGAGAAAAAATGCCTTGCGGTTGCTAAAGAATCATCAATCGCAGAAGGTGAGAAATCAACGTCCGAAGGAATATGAATACCAATGACAATATCACTGTCAATGTGTTTAATTTCAAATTCCAACTCGCCGATTCTGAACAGGTGACAGCCAGCTTGACGAGTTGTCCACCAATAGCGGTCAAAGTATAACTTGCCTATAATACGATAGGTTTCATCAATAAAGCGGGTGTAGCATTTCATAGTGTTGAAATAAATTTCGTCGCTGATACCATTGTCTTTGTAGACCTCGTACACATCAGCAGACGCTTTCAGCATACTGGCAAGAATTTTGATATTATCGGTATCCTCGCCGAGTATCGTTTGAAGCTCTGATAACGCTTCGGACATCCTTTCGTAATTGCGAAATAACTTAAGTTGTTTATCTACAGAACTTAAATCAAAACCATTTGCAAACTCGATTACACGGGATTTGATTTCTGGCTGTAATTGTATTTCATCACATAACGTATGTATTTCCATTGTTAAACCTCAAACTTCTATCCAATACCTTTTTATCTCAGTTCCGTCAATAATAATCGTATTTTCATAAATGCCGCCGTTTGCAAGTATCACCTTTTCGCTCACCTTGTTATCGGGATAGCAGGTGACAAGGATTCTATTGATTCCAAGTTCTTTAGCGTTATTAAGATTCATCCGCAGCATTTCTTTTGCGTATCCGTTTCCTCGTTCAGAAGGACGAACTGTATAACCACAATGACCGCCCCAAGTACCGAGAATCGGATGGTTGATGTGGTGGCGCAAATCAATCACACCGACTAACCTGTTATCGCTTTTGCGAATTGCAAAATAGGTGGTTGACGGCACATCGACGCCCGCTTGTTTGCAGGTTGCATCACTCAGTCTCATCTGACACATTTTTATCCATTCTTCGGCGGAGTTGGCAGACTCAATCGACATACAGCCTGCGAATCGGTTGCCGTCATCGGGATCATGTTCAAAGACCTCCCGACGGAATTGCCATACTTGTTCTGCATATTCGGTTGTAGATTCGATTAGTTTTAAATCGCCGTTATTCATTATCTTCCTCGTTATTAACAACGCCCTCTATCATTCCCGTAACGACCTCATTCAGCCTTGCGGCGTTATCGGAGGTAATAACAGGCTTGCCTGTTTGCGCTTCGATATTCTTCCTTGCGTCGCCTGCGATTTTACCGCCGCTTTGTGCGACCGCTCTGTTTTCCTGCAAGCCGTGAGGATTATGCGTTTTGGTAAGCTCAGTGGTAGTCGCTTCAGCGAGCATATTCAGCGCAAGCTCAAGCGTACTCATATTATCACGGAGGTTTTCTTTTTTCAGTCCTTTGAGGTTTTTATACTGGCGTGTCGTCATTCCCGACCAAGCCTTAGTGACTTCATCGGTAAGAATGGCGTATTCCTTGCCTTTCTCTACACCGTGAGCCTGCCACTGATCTGTCAGCTCCTTGCGAGCGCGGATAGTCTGCAATCGCTGGTTGATCCAATCGGCAGGATAACCTTTCTTAGCGTAGGTTTCCAACGCTCTTTCTATGGTTAATTCGGGATCGATGATTTCTTCTATGCGCTCGCTGCCGACCTGTGCCAACCACATCTTGAACGGCTCTGCTTTCTTAGACGGAATAGATTGAATGATGCGGAGAACGCCCTTTGTATCGGCGGCGTTAATCTTTCTGTATTTGCCGTCGGAGGTCATCATTCGAACAGGGGTACAAATTGTACCCCACTTGGAATTTAGCTCAGGATCACGGCTTCTCATCTTTTTTATGTATTGCTTTACATCCTTGCTCTCGGACAACACCTCGACTACATCAGAAACTGAAAAATACCATTCCTCTTTTTCTTCATCCCAAGCTGTGCGAATAGGCTGATTTTCAAATGTTTTAATATTATCCATTTAATCCACTCCCGACAATCTTCATAGCTTATTAATACAAAACAATTCTACCACGAAAACAGCATATTGGCAACAGCAACTTACAGGTCTTAGGGTGCCCCTAAAAAGCGTGTTTTTACCTATAGGAGTAAAAACGCACTGCTTGTAAAGTCGTGACATCATCTCGCCGTCGTAATATGTCGAACGATTTTAATTGACAACTTAACCGTCACACTTTATAATTATAACCGTACACGGAACTGCTCGCAGGCTGTGTATAAAAAACTGAATAGCGACAAACCTATGAGTTTAAAGAGCTAACAGTCGCAGGAAATAATCCTGCAGGCATTACAAACAAGCACTTTGAATTATCAAAAGAGGACTGAATAATTTAGAGTCAAGTTTCATCAGGCTTTCTCATAACAAGGGGGTAGTGTACCCTTTCAAATTGAGAAACAGCCTTATGCAACTTGGCTTTTTGTTATGCCAAAAACTACAACAAAACAGTCACTATTGTCAGTGACGGAAAGGAAATCATATGACTAAAGGACAACTAATTGTTGCTATGACACTGGGCAAAGCCAACCGCGAGGGGTATCCAAAACTTACGGAGAATCATCCTTTTTTCGGAAGGTTAAGAGCATTTATGGTTGACAAGCATTATTGGATGGGTACAGCAACAGATTTACTTACCGAAATGAACGATACGACTACACCGCCGAATACAGTTACTAAACTACTCAATAAGTTTTCTTTTGAATTATATTGCAGTAGCGGTATTGATGTAGATTTTCGACGTACTTACCGAAGAAGGATCATTGAAATTCGCAATCATAGACAACCATAAATTGTGTTAGGGTGACAGGTTTGTTTACAGTTCTATGAAAATACAAAATAACCATGTCACATCTAAACAAGCAGACTGTTTTTACTCCTGCCGCGCAAAAACAGTTCAGAACAATAGGGACACCCTAAACCCGTTTATTAAGAAAGAAGGTAAAAAACTAATGAAATACTATGATGATCAAGGTAACGAGCTAAATATTCGTACCGAATTAAACGATATGCTTGGCGAGCTATATGACAAGCTTGACAAGATGACTCCGGAGGAACGGATGGCTTGGTATGCCAGAGGAATGTATATCAAACCGTTAAAGTATACGCAAGAGATTGATAATACAATCTATATTGTTCGCACAAGCTTTAACGATAATTCAAACTTAACCGTTTATGATACGGTTGAGAGAATCACATCAAAAGCTATATAATTTATCGCTTTAAAGTGTTGAATTTAGTAGTCAGATATGTTATGATATTACTATCCTACAAAGACATATCCGACTGTGGAAAGGAGCAAAATGAGTAAACAGTCAGATAAAGACAAAATCACAGCCCTCTACTGCCGACTTTCCCGTGATGACGAGAATGAAGGTGCATCGGGTTCAATCAAAAATCAAACAGATATTTTACAACGCTATGCCATTGAAAACGGTTTCAAGAACACTCGCTTGTTTGTGGACGATGGTTGGTCGGGCACAAACTTTGACCGTCCCGCCTTCAATGAGATTATGAAGCTCGGAGAAGAAGGTAAAATCGGAACGCTGATCGTTAAAGACCATTCCCGTCTCGGACGTAACCGCTTGGTAGTCGGAGCTCTGATGGAAGAAGAATTTGACCGTATGGGCATTCGCTATATCGCCATTATGGATAACATCGACACCGAAAACGGAATCAGCGACCTTGTACCTATGCAGGACTTATTCAATGAATGGCACGCAAAGAATACAAGCGATAAAGTGCGCAAGGTATTCAAAAGCAAAGGCGAATCAGGAAAGCCGTTGACCACCAATCCACCGTTTGGATATATGAAAAACCCCGACAACAAAGACAAATGGATCATAGATGAACCGGCTGCCGAGATTGTCAGGCGTATATACAAGATGTGCGTATCCGGTATGGGACCGTCGCAGATTGCAAAACAGCTAAAAGCAGACAAAGTGATGACTCCGACGGAATACTGGATCAGCATTGGCAGGAACTGTGGCAAGCCACCGAGCGTATCGTATCATTGGTGTTCTGACACGGTTGCTTCCATTCTTAGTAAGCAGGAGTATTGCGGAGATACGGTCAACTTTCGTAGCCAACGCAAGTCCTTCAAGAACAAGAAGAAGGTTGAGCTTCCGCCCGAACAATGGTTGGTATTTGAAAACACCCACCCGGCAATTATTGATAGAGAAACCTTTGAACTTGTAAGGGAACTGCGTAAGAACAAGCGAAAGCCGACAAGGACAGGAATCGTCAGTATGTTTTCGGGATTGGTTTATTGCGCCGACTGCGGTGAAAAGTTGTATTACAGCGCAACCAACAACTATAAGGAAAATCAAGCGTACTTCTTCTGTTCATCCTATCGCAAAAACTCCGACGTATGTTCAGCCCACTACATTAGAGAAAAAGTGATCTACTCGTTGGTGCTGGAAAATATGCAGAGAGTGTTTCTGAATGTTCAAGCCTACGAAAAAGAGTTTGCCCGAAAGCAAATGAATTGCTACACCGAGGAGAAACGCAAAGAGTTGGCGGCGAAACGCCGAGAACTGAACAAAACCCAAAAGCGAATATCTGAAATAAATGAGCTTATCTTGAAGATATACGAAGATAATGTGTCGAAGAAAATTTCCGATGAACGCTTTGAAGTGTTCAGCAAAAGATATGAAGCCGAACAGCGGGAGCTAAAGGCAAAGATACCTGAGCTTGAAGCCTATCTGTCAACTGAAACCGATAAGACCGATAACTTGCAGAAATTCATTGCCAAAGTGAAGAAGGTTACGTGCCCAACGGAATTAACGCCTGAGCTTGTCAACGAATTTATTGAAAAGATAGTCGTATCATCACCACACTATCTCGACGGCAAACGGTATCAACTGATAGACATTCACTACAAAGGCGTTGGTATCATCAATATCCAAACGCCTGAAGAATTTGAAAAAGGCTTCCAAGCCAAAATGAAACAGCGCAGACAAAAGTCTGCATAACAAAAAACTACGGCATAGCGTAAAGCCGTGCCGTAGTTTAATACATAAGATTTTACAAGAGCCGCCGATTAGGGTGTAACTTCCTTACGAAGTACACCCTAAAAGCAGGTCTTTTTGTATGAGTCGTTATCCTCGGGCTTCGAGCGCGAGCTCTTACACCTTCCAGATCTCGCTTGCGTACTGGAGGATGGTGCGGTCGGAGGAGAACTCGCCGCAGTTCGCGACATTCTTCAGGCACTTGGTGCCGAAGGCGATGCGATCCTTGTACTCAACATTGCAGCGCAGCTTGGTGGCGACATAATTCGGCAGATCGTAGAGGAGGAAGTAATGATCCGCGTGGTGCCAGTTGGTGCCGTTGATCAGAGCGTTGTGCAGTTCCGCGAAGCTGCCCTCGCCCTGAGCGCCGTTGTCGGAGAAGGTGCCGTCGATCAGGGTATCGACGACGCGCTTGATCATCGGGTTGTTATTATACAGAGCGCGGGCGTCATAGCCGTCCTTCTTGAGCCTTTCGATATCCTCAACTCTGCCGCCGAAGATATACTCGTTCTCTTCGCCTGCCTGCTGAGCGATCTCAACATTCGCGCCGTCATAGGTGCCTAAGGTCACCGCGCCGTTGAACATGAACTTCATATTGCCGGTACCGGAAGCCTCCGTACCCGCTGTGGAGGTCTGCTCGGAGACATCCGCCGCGACGACCAGCTTCTCAGCGTAAGAAACATTGTAGTTGGAGACAAAGACGACCTGAAGCTTATCCTTGGTGTCGGGATCGTTGTTGACAAGGTTCGCAATCTCGTTGATGTACTTGATGATAGCTTTCGCTCTCTTGTAGCCGGGAGCCGCCTTCGCGCCGAAGATGAAGCAGGTGGGCTGGAAGTCAGGCAGCTGACCGCTCTTGATGCGGAAGTAGATCCACATGATGGAGAACGCGTTCAAGAGCTGACGCTTGTACTCGTGGAGTCTCTTGACCTGAATATCGAAGATGAACTTCGGGTTAATCTCGACGCCGTCCATCTTCTTGATGTAGGCCGCGAGCTGTTTCTTCTTGGTGGCTTTGATCTTGTTGAACTCTTTGACGGACTCTCTGTCGATGTAGTCGTTCAAAGCCTTCATCTTGCTCATATCCTTGAGCCAGCCTGAGCCGATGCGGTCGGTGATGAAGGACGCGAGCTCCGGGTTGCACAGGCCGAGCCATCTTCTCTGAGTGATGCCGTTGGTCTTGTTCTGGAAGCGCTCCGGATAGACCCAGTACCATTCCTTGAGGACATCGTTCTTCAGGATCTCGGTGTGGATCCAAGCGACGCCGTTGACATAGCTGCTGACATAAATCGCGAGTCTCGCCATATGGACCTTGCCGTCCCAGATGATACGCATCGCGTTGATGTTGTACTCGTCTACGCCCTTATACTTGAGGTCGTGCCACTGGCGCTCGTTGATTCTTTCAATGATCGCATATACCTCGGGGATGATCATCTTCATCAGACCGACATCCCATTTCTCCAGCGCTTCGCTCATGACGGTGTGGTTGGTGTAGGAGAAGGTCTTCTGCGCGATATCGAACGCCTGATCAAAGTCGACGCCTTCAAGACCTAACAGACGGATCAGCTCGGGGATGGATACGACCGGATGGGTATCGTTGAGCTGGATCGCGGTCATCTCCGCGAAGTGGGAGAAGTCGGTGCCGAATTTCTTCTTATATTTACGGATGATATCCTGCAGAGAAGCAGAGGAGAAGAAGTACTGCTGCTTGAGTCTTAAGATCTTGCCCTCATAGGAGCTGTCGTTGGGATAGAGAACCTTAGAGATGTTCTCACAGTTGTTCTTGTTCTTGACAGCGTCGTCATACTTGCCGTCGTTGAACGCCAAGAAGTCAAAGTCGTCTACAGGCTCAGCCTGCCAGAGACGAAGTGTGTTGACATTCTTGGTGCCGTAGCCGATGATCGCCATATCGTAGGGAACCGCGACAACGGTGCTGTCGGCATACTGAACGGTCACTGCCTGATCCACGCGGCGGATGCACCACGGATCGGGGTACTTGAGCCAGTTGTCGGCGACCTCGACCTGATATCCGTCTTTGATCAGCTGCTTGAACAGACCGTAGCGGTAGAAGATGCCGTAGCCGTCCAAGGGGACTTCGTGAGTCGCGGCAGAGTCTAAGAAGCACGCGGCGAGACGGCCGAGACCGCCGTTGCCCAGAGCGGCGTCTTCGATATCCTCAAACTGGTTGATATCGATGCCCTTGCTCTTCAAAAGATCCTTGACTTCGTTTAAGAGACCTAAGCAGTAGAGGTTGTTATAGAACATTCTGCCCATCAGAAACTCTGCGGAGAAGTAGTACGCGCGGCGTTTCTCTGCGTGAGCCTTCTTGCTCTTCTGCCAGTTGTCGGCGATTTCGCCCATGACCACCTTGCCGATGACGAGATGAAGCTGTTCGGTGGTTAGCTCTTTCGGTTTTTTACAGTAGGCGCTCTTCGCAATAGCAGTGATCTGGTCCATTGTGATTGCCATGTTAGTTATCCTCCAATCGTGAATATCTGACCGCGAGCTCATGAAGGCGCGCGGCGATCGTTTTATCTGTCGCTTTCTTGTCCATTCTCCATGCCCAGTTGCCGCCTAAGGTAGAGGGGGTGTTGATCCTTGCCTCGCTCCCCAAGCCCAAGATATCCTGCATCTGGACGATCGCGTAGTCAGCGACGCTCATATAAGCGGCTTCGATGAACTTCCAGTTCACCTCATCGCCCTCTTTGATGCCTAAGTACTGATCACAGTGCTTCTTCTCCCAGCCCTTTGCCTGAGAGTACCAGCCCATGACGGTATCGTTGTCGTGAGTGCCGGTGTAGACGACACAGTTGTTGGTGTAGTTATGCGGCAAAAACGCGTTCTTCTCGTCATCTGCAAAGGCGAACTCGAGCACCTTCATGCCGGGATAGCCGGAGTCAGAGAGCAGCTGCTTGACCGAGTCGAACAGTTCGCCCAGATCTTCTGCGACGATCTCGATCTCGCCCAAGGTCTCCTTCATCACATTGAAGAAGTCGATGCCGGGGCCCTGTTTCCATTCGCCGTTGATCGCGTTCTCAGCGCCGAAGGGGATCGCATAGTATGTATCAAATGCTCTGAAGTGGTCGATCCTGGTGATATCGAAGAGCTTGGACGCCGCTGCGATGCGGTTCATCCACCACTCATAGCCGGTAGACTTGAGATATGCCCAGTCATAGAGCGGGTTGCCCCACAGCTGACCGGTCTCGGAGAAGTAATCGGGCGGACATCCCGCGACGCAGACGGGCTTTCTCTCTTCGTCGAGCCAGAAGATGTCGGGGTTTGCCCATGTATCGGCGGAGTCCATCGCGACATAGATGGGCATATCGCCTAAGATCTTGATGCCGAGCCCGTTGACATAGGAGCGAAAATCCTCCCACTGCTCATAGAACTTGAACTGTAAGAACTTCCAGAACTCGATATCGTCCTTGAACTTTCTCTCGTAGCGTCTGACCGCCTTCTCATCTCTCATCTTGATCTCTTCATCGGGCCACTCGGTCCATGCCTTGTTGTCAAAAGAGAGCTTGACCGCCATATAGAGGGCGTAGTCCTTGAGCCACTTGGAATTCTTGCGCTTGAAAGAGCGGAACGCCTTTTGATCCTGCGCCTTGAAGTTCTCAAAAGCGACCCTGAGGATATCGAAGCGGCTGTAGTAGATCGCGCCGTAATCGATCTCATGCTCATCAGCAACCTGATAGCGTGAGGTGATGTCGCGCTTTTTTAGGAGACCTTCCTTGATGAGGATATCAAGGTCGATCATGTAGGGGTTTCCGGCGTAGACCGAGAAAGACTGGTAGGGGCTGTCGCCGTAGCTGGTGGGACCGACGGGCAGGATCTGCCAGACAGTTTGTCCCGCTTTCTTGAGAAAGTCGGCGAACTTTCTCGCGTCTTTGCCGATAGTACCGATACCGTAGGGAGAGGGTAGGGAGGTTATCGGCATGAGTATTCCTGCAACTCTTGCCACAAAATCAACTCCTTATCTTAAGATATTAAATTTGTTATAAAACCGCGGGCTGTCCGACCTCGCGGAATAATAGAGCTCATACACAATTGCATTCTATCATAAAAAGGGAAGAATTACAACCGTTTTAAGAAAAAATACACTATGCAGAACAAAAAATTCCCGAAGAATATTTCGGGAATTTCGATACGGCGTTTCGTATGGGAAAATTTTTTATCAACAGAAATATTATGAGGCCTTTCCAGCTTCTTTCAAAGCGTGATATAACGCCGCGAGAACCGCAAGGCGCCTGACCTCTTCTCGGCTGTCTGCGACATCCGAGAGCATGAGCCTGACGGCAAAGAGTGTGTCTCTCGCGCTGACGCCGACATAGACAAGTCCCACGGGCTTCTCGGTGGTACCTCCCGTCGGCCCCGCGATACCGGTGGTGGATATGCCGATGTCAGAGGAAGAGAGCCGCCTGACCCCGGCCGCCATCTCCTTCGCGGTCTCTTCGGATACCGCGCCGAAGGTGCTGAGGGTCTCGTCCTTCACGCCTAAGAGCTGATGCTTGATGCGGTTCGAGTAAGAGCATACCCCGCAGTCAAACACCTCTGACGCGCCGCTCACCGAGGTGATCATTGATGAGACCAGCCCGCCGGTACAGCTCTCAGCTGTTGCGATTTTGAGCCCTTTTTCTCTGAGCGTTTTGACGAGCTTTTTCGCCAAGATATCCTCTGTCAGATGATTGTGTTCTAAAAGTTTTATCAGTTCCTGTCCGGTCATAAGATGTCCTCCCGCAACTCTTAGCTCTTAATCCTTCACTAAATAATATTCTACCACTTATCATTATCTATTGCAATCTGATTTCTTTTTTGCTAAGATAAAAACGAAGAAATGATTCGGGTGGAGAATATGGCTTGGTTTTTCACAAAGGAACAGCTCGACGGCGAGTACTATACCATCTCGGGCGAGGATGCTCAGCACATCACGAGGTCTCTTCGGATGAAGAAGGGCGAGGCGCTCACCCTCTGCACCGAGGACGGCAGACGCCACAGCTGTGAGATCACTTCTATAGACAGAGAGACGGTCACGGTGAGGGTGCTCTCGTCCACCGTCTGTGAGCAGGAGCCCACGGTAAAGATCCACCTGTTTGTCGCGCTTTTGAAGGGCGATAAGATCGACGATGTGGTGCAGAAGGCGATCGAGCTGGGCGCTGTAACAATCACGCCGATTCTCTCGAAAAGGTGCGTTTCGCGTCCCGATGAGAAGGCGATGCTGAAGAAGATCGCCCGCTGGCAGAAGATCGCAGAGAGCGCCGCCTCCCAGTCGCGCCGCGGGGTAATCCCAACGGTCTGTCCCTTGATCGACATCAAGAAGCTGCCCGACGAGCTGCGCTCCTTTGACAAGGCGGTCGTCTTCTACGAGTGCAGCGGCGAGCCGCTTTCGGCGCTCATCAAAGAGGATGACCGGGAGATCGCGCTGATCACCGGATGCGAGGGCGGTTTTGAAGAAGAAGAGATCGACCGGCTCAGAGAAGCGGGCGTCAGGGTCGCGACTTTGGGCAAGAGGATCCTGCGCGCTCAGACCGCGCCCATAGCCGCGCTGTGCGCCGTGATGCTGCTGACGGGAAACCTTGAATAGAAAAAAGCCTCCCCTTAGGGCAGGGGAAGCAAATACGGACTCTTCCTCCTTAAGCGGAGGTAAAATACAGTACAGAAAGGATTTTTGACAATGATTGGTTTGATATGTGCCCTGGATGTCGAGGTTCAGGGGATCAAAAGCCTGATGGAGAATCCGCAGGTATTCAAGAAAGCCGCGATGGAATATTACTCCGGTACGATCGACGGCTTTGAGGTCGTGTGCGTCGAGTGCGGCGTCGGCAAGGTCAACGCCGCGATGTCCACCCAGGTGATGATCGATCAGTTCAACCCCGAGCTGATCATCAACTCCGGTATCGCCGGCGCGCTTTCAAGAGACATTTCTGTCGGTGATATCGTGATCGCAAACGACTGTGTCCAGCATGATATGGACGGCACCGAGATGGGAGACCCGCCCGGACAGATCTGGTATCATGACGAGAAGAGAGTGGATATTCCCGCTGACAGACTGCTCGCGGATCTGCTTGAGAAGGCGTGCGCGGTGCTCACCGACACAAAGGTCGTCAGAGGCAGGATCGCCACCGGCGACGCGTTCCTTTCAAAGCGCCACAGACGCCAGAAGGTCAAGGATATGTTTAATGCCATCGCCTGCGAGATGGAGGGCGGCGCTGTCGGTCAGGTCTGCTACCGCAACAGCGTGCCGTTCGGCGTAATCCGCTGCATCTCCGACGACTTTGACGAATACCGCTTCGTCGATTATATGAAGCTGCGCGAGGAAGCGGCGAGCAAGTCCATCAAGGTCATCGAAGAGGTCATCCGCCTGAGAAAAGCGGGCGTGAAGTTCTGATCTTTTCGGACATACCGCCATATTGACAGACATAGGGGAGGGTGAGAGCCCTCCCTTTTTTCTGAAATTTTTTGTCACATTCCGCCTCTTTCAGAAGTGTTATAGGTGAAAGGAGATGATACCATGGGCACGATAACCTACCTGACGGACTCCCCGGAGGCGGTCGTCAGGCGATATGCGGATATGGTCTACAAGCTCGCCTACGCGCGAACGGGATCAAGAGCCGACGCCGACGATGTGTTTCAGGAGGTGTTTCTGCGCTATATGGAGAAGGCGCCCTCCTTCTCTTCGGAGGAACACCGAAAGTCATGGCTGATCAGGGTCACCGTCAACTGTGCCAAAACGCTCAAAGCGTCCTACTGGAACCGAAACACCGAGGGACTGAGCGAGAATATCGTCTTTGACAGCCCCGAGCAGTACGATCTTCAGCGTGAACTGATGCGGCTCGAGCCGAAGTACCGCGAGGTCGTCCACCTGTTCTACTATGAGGACATGAGCTGTGAGCAGATCGCGTCCGTTCTCGGCATATCGGGCGCGGCGGTCAGAACACGGCTCTCCCGCGCCAGATCCGCACTCAAAAAATGGATGAAGGAGGAAGATTATGCTTAAAGAAGAATACAAAGAATTGATGGATCCGATCTCTCCGTCCTCAGAGCTGACGGAGAAGACGATCCGTAAGATGAAAGAACACCCAAAAGCCGCAAAGAAGCAGAAGAGATCCCTTCGCTCAAAGCGCGGATGGATCCCCGTAATCGCCGCGGCGCTGGTCGCCGTGACGGTGCTCACCCTCGTGCTGTTCAGGCCCTTCGGCGCGCACAGCTTCTCGATCTTGGCGAGAGCGGCGGATACGGTCTCAGAGCTCAGCGACAAGGAGTTCGTCACCGTCGCGCAGATGACCGGCGCTCCCGGCGGCAGTCTTTTCCTCAATTTCTCGGGGCTTTACGGCGAGGAAGAGGAGATCCTCGACGAGAACGGCAGGCTCAAGGATCTGCCGGACGACGCGTATATGCTCCTCGGCGCGTACTATAACCTCGATATCGCGGGAGAGAATGTCAAGCAGGTCAGGGTCTCTCTGAACAACGGCAAGTTCATGGTACCCGATGATCTGAGCTCAAAGCTCACCGCGTTTGATGACAGGACCGAGAGCTACTATGGCGCCGAGGAGGGCGTTTTCGTCGAGGGCGGGCAGAGCTTCTACAGCGCGCTGAGCTATGACAGCGCCGACCCGATCAAGGGCAGCGCGGGCTTCATGGATTCCGAGGGGGACGGCGTGATGTGGTTCGTCCGTCACGACTACCGCGAAAGCACCGACAGGGAGCTTCTTGAGAAGCTGATGAGTCTCTCGTCGATGAACGGCGGATTCTCGGGGGATAAGCTCGAAGATAAGGATCTCTTCATCAAAGTCAACGAGGACTATTACAACGAGATGTTCAGGGATGTGGTGATGACGGTGGAGGTCACCTTCAATAACGGCGCTGTATCGAAGAAGGAGATCCGCTTCACAGCGGAGTGCTCGGTCGACGGCTATCAAACGGTCAACAGGCTCAAGAGCACATCCCCCGATACCTTTGAAGAAGTCACACTTTATAACTACACCATCACGCTCAAAGCAAAGATAGATTAAGAAAACGGCTCCCTATATGAAAGATAGGGAGCCGTTATCATGAGAAAAGCCGTCTGCGTATAAGCAGGCGGCTAAAAATATTTATACAGTTTTAAGACGCCCTTCTCGGTGTCAACGACGCCGAGGGAGA
Organism: uncultured Ruminococcus sp.; assembly: GCA_905234535.1. GTDB lineage: Bacteria > Bacillota > Clostridia > Oscillospirales > Acutalibacteraceae > Ruminococcoides. The sequence goes on along the minus strand of CAJOII010000018.1, from coordinate 10,229 downwards.
GAAAGTGATCCTCTCGGTCGTGGACGCGGCAGATCGCGCCGTCCTCGCGCGGTACACCTTTGAGGCGGCTAAGGTCGAGCGGGTTGCCGTTTTTGAAGCGGTGCGCCTGCTTGTCCGAGACCGTGAGCATGGGATAGACCGTAAAGAGGCTTTCTACCGTACGCGGGACGATCTCGTTCTTCTCAGAGAGCTCTTTGAGTTCGTCAAGCGTGATCGCATCCTTGAGCGTATAGCCGCAGGCGGCTGTTCTGACGAGCCCCGTCATACAGCCGACGGTGGAGAGACGCTCGGCGATATCTGCGATCAGGGTGCGGATGTAGGTACCCTTTGAGCATGAGACCGCGATAGAACCGCTCTGACTTTCTTCGTCAAAGGATAAGAGCTCGATCGAATAGACGGTGACCCTACGCTTCTTCCTCTCTACCTCGATGCCGGCTCTCGCGTATTCATAGAGCCGCCTGCCGCCGACAGATACGGCGGAGTACATCGGGGGGAGCTGTTCGATCTCGCCCTCAAAGTCATGTAAAACAGCACGAAGCGCTTCTTCGGTGACATGGCTCTCCCGCTCTTTTAAGACCTTGCCCCAGATATCCAAGGTATCGGTGGCTTTGCCGAAGACGAAGTCTGCGATATAGCTCTTGTCCGATACGGGGATGATGTCCTGCGCTTTGGTGGCTGACCCCAATAGGATCGGCAGCACGCCGACCGCGCCGGGGTCTAAGGTGCCGGTGTGTCCCGCCTTCTTCTCGCCGGTATACTTTCTGACTAACGCGACGACATCGAAGGAGGTGAAGTCCTTCGGTTTGTTGATGACGATGATGCCGTTCATAGGTATTTCTCAGCCGCTTCGATGAGCTTTAATTTCACTTCGCCCAAGGTGCCCTCGATCGAGCATCCCGCGGCTCCCGGATGACCGCCGCCTGAGAACTGTTTGCAGAACTTCGCGGCATCGATACCGTCGTTGGTGCGGACAGATATCTTGAAGACGCCGCCGGTCTTCTCTCTCATGGTGATGCCCATCATCACGCCCTCGATCTGGCGGGGGATATTCGCTAACCCCTCCATCTCGTCGTCACCCGCGCCCAAGGCGATCTGCATGGCGATGGTGGTGTAGACGATCGCGCACTTGCCGCCGGCGTAGAACTCCATGGTGTCATAGATCATCCGCTCCATGTTCACCTTGGCGATCGACTTGACGACGAAGTTGATGTTGTTGATATTCTTCCAGTCACAGTAGGGCATGACCAAGGCTGCAATCCGGTGTGTCCTCGGGGTGGTGTTGGTATAGACAAAGCAGCCGGTATCGGTGGAAACGCCCGTATAGATGCCTGCGGCGATGTCCTCGTCGAGGGGGATCTCCATCATCTCGATGATCTGATAGATGATCTCACACGCCGCCGCGGCGGAAGAATCGACATAGATGTTCTCAGCGAGCACCGAGTTTGTGCGGTGGTGGTCGATACACAGGTCGATGTCTTTGATGCCCTTCATGACGGAGTCAGAGAGCAGCTGCATCGAGGCGACATCCACGCTGACGATATATGCGGGCTCAAAGTCCTGATCCTTGTAGTTTTTGTCGAGATAGCGAAACTTTGAGGGCAGCTTGCCGTCGACCGCGATGTTGCACTTTTTGCCGATTTTTCTTAAAGCAAAGCACAGCGCGTAGGCGCACCCTAAGGTGTCTCCGTCGGGATAGGAGTGGGTGAGCAGTCTGAAGTTGTCGTGTTCCGACAGAAGCGATGCGGCCTCGTTAAGCGTGATGTATCTCATCCTCGTCCTCCTCGTCGTGCGGTATATCAAGTGAGTGCAGGATCCTCGAGATCTCCGCGGAGTACTCGATCGAATCCGTGGGGGTGAAGATCAGCTCGGGCACATGTCTGAGCCTGAGCCTGAGCCCGAGCTCTCTTCTGATGAAGCCCTGAGCGCTTTTGAGGCCTTTCGCGGCGACCTTCGCCTGATCGAGACCCTCCAAGGCGCTGATATACACCGTGCAGTAGCTCAGGTCATTGGTGACCTCGACCCTGACGATGGAGAGAAAACAGGAGTTCACTCTCGGGTCCTTGAGCTCACGGAAGATGGCGGTCAGCTCTCTCTTGATATCTTCGGTTGTCCGTCCTAATTTATGTCCTGACATAGTTTAGTCCTCGCGGTATTCTTCGATGGTGAACACCTCGAAGATATCGCCTTCTTTGATGTCGTTGAATTTCTCTAAGCCGATACCGCACTCATAGCCCTCGTTGACCTCTTTGACAGAGTCCTTGAAGCGCTGCAGAGAGCCGATGTTGTCGTCAGCGATGATGATGCCGTCACGCACAACTCTGACGCCCGCGCCGCGCTGGATCTTACCGGACTTGACATAGGAGCCGGCGATGTTGCCGACCGACTTGATGCGGATGATATTTCTGACCTCGGCGGTACCGAGGATGACTTCTCTCGTTTTGGGAGCGAGCATACCCTTCATCGCGCTCTCGATCTCTTCGATGCAGTCGTAGATGACCCTGTACAGGCGCATATCCACGCCGTCTCTCTCGGCGTTCGCCTGAGCGGTGGCGTCGGGGCGTACATTGAAGCCGACGATGATGGCGTTAGAGGCGTTCGCGAGCATGACATCGCTCTCGTTCACCGCGCCGACAGCGCCGTGGATGATGTTGACCCTGACCTCGTCGTTCGAGAGCTTCTCGAGCGACTGGCGGACCGCTTCGACAGAGCCCTGCACATCGGCCTTGACGATGATCTTGAGCTCCTTGATCTCGCCGAGCTTCATCTGATCGAAGAGGTTGTCAAGCGTGACCTTGGTCTGGGCATTGAACTGGGCTTCCTTCTGCTCGTGCTTTCTCTGCTCAACGAGCTCTCTCGCGAGTCTCTCATCGGTGACGGCGTTGAAGGTGTCGCCGCCCGAGGGGACATCGTCGAGACCGGTGATCTCGACCGGGATCGAGGGGCCCGCGCTTGTGACACGGTTGCCCTTGTCGTCTGTCATCGCGCGGACATGGCCGACAGCGGTGCCCGCTACGACCACATCGCCGGTGTGGAGTGTACCGTTCTGGATGAGGATCGAGGCGATCGGGCCTCTGCCCTTGTCAAGACGCGCTTCGATGACCGTACCCTTCGCGGCGCGGTCGGGATTTGCTTTGAGTTCTTTCATATCGGCGACGAGCAGCACCATCTCGAGGAGGTTGTCGATGCCCTCGCCGGTCTTAGCGGATACGGGAACACAGGGGGTATCGCCGCCCCACTCTTCGGGAATCAGTTCATATTCGGTCAGCTGCTGCTTGACCAGCTCGGGGTTCGCGCCGATCTTATCCATCTTGTTGATGGCGACGATGACCGAGACGCCCGCCGCTTTGGCGTGGTTGATCGCCTCAACCGTCTGGGGCATGATACCGTCATCCGCCGCGACGACTAAGATCGCGATATCGGTGACCTGAGCGCCTCTGGCTCTCATGGTGGTGAACGCTTCATGGCCGGGGGTGTCGAGGAAGGTGATGTCTCTGCCGTCGATATCGACACGGTAGGCGCCGATATGCTGGGTGATGCCGCCCGCTTCGGTCGCGGTGACATGCGCGTTTCTGATATAGTCGAGCAGAGAGGTCTTGCCGTGGTCGACATGGCCCATGACGACGACGACCGGCGCGCGGTCGACGAGGTTCTCATCCGCGTCTTCGGAATCGTCGATGATACGCTCTTCGATGGTGACGACGACCTCTTTCTCGACCTTCGCGTGGAACTCCATCGCGATCAGCGAGGCGGTGTCAAAGTCGACGACATCGTTCGCGGTGACCATGGTACCCATGAGGAACGCCTTCTTGACGACCTCTGCGACGGTCGCCTTGAGCTTCAACGCAAGGTCGCCGACAGAGATCTCGTCGCCGATGAGGATGGTCATCTTCTTCGCCTTGCGCTCTTTCTCGATACGGTCGAGTCTCTCACGCTCGGTCTCACGCTTGCCCATGCGGCGGCCCTTCTGCTTCGAGCGCTGGTTGATCTTCTGCTTCTTCGAGGACATATTGTTCTCATTTCTCACCTTATCGAGAGCAAGATCGTCATATTTCTGGTTATAACGGTCGACATTAATCTCCACCGCGGAGGTGTCGATCACTCTGCCCTGACCGCGCTTGGACTTGATCTCCGACTTGAGGTCGATCTCCTTTTCGGGAGCTTTCTTCGGGTCAGCGGACTTGCCCTGAGGAGCTTTGTTCGCTTTTTTCGCGGAGTCGGGTCTGAGCTTATCTTTCGCTTCTTCGCGCTTTTTCTTCTCTTCTTCCCGTCTCTTCTTCTCTTCCTCTTCGCGCTTCTCGATCGCTGTTTCTCTGACAGAGAAGTAATCGTTGAAGTCTTTGAGCGCGTTCTTCTGAGTGAAGTAGTCGAATACGATGTTGAGCTCATCCTCGGTGAGCGCGGTCATCGCCTTCTTATCAACACCGCAGTACTCCTTGAGCACCGAGATGATCTCTTTTGTGGTAACAGAAAGGTCGGTCGCGACCTCTTTGACTTTGTATTTGATCATAATCGCCATACTGTTGTCCTCCTTCTATATTTCGTCGTTAGCCGTTGTTATCAGTTGCTGCAGTTTGTCTGAGAATCCATCATCCGTCACCGCGACCACACCGCAGTGATGGCCGACAGAACGGGAAAGCGCTTCTTTATCATACGGGAGCGAGAGGATCGTGATGTTTCTCTCTTCTGCGAAAGCCCGGATCTTCTTCTCACTGTTATGAGAGAAGTCGGACGCTGTGAGGATGAGCCTTGCTTTTTTCTCGATGATCGCCTTTTGAACGGGGTCAAACCCGTAGACGAGCCGGTTCGCTCTTCTTGAGAGCCCCAACAGGGAGAGGATCTTGTCAGTCATGCCCGATTTCCTCTCTGAGCTTCTCGTAGATCTCCTCAGAGACAGAGGCTGAGAACGCTTTGTCGAGCTTATGTGCCTTCATCGCCTTTATGAGACATTCCTGATTGTTACAGATATACGCGCCGCGGCCGGGTTTCTTGCCGGTGGTGTCAAGCGAGATCTCGCCCTCTTTGTTTCTGACGATTCTTCTGAGCTCTCTCTTGTCCTTCATCTCGCCGCAGCCGACGCATTTTCTCAAAGGTATCTTGCGTTCTGCCATCGTATCACTCCTGTTGATCTGATATTTCTCTGATGTAAAGTTTTATTCCTCTGCAGTTTTTTCGGCGCTCGGCGCTTCTTTGTCACGCCTCGTTCGCCTGCGCTGCTCCTCGCATAACTCCCACAAACCCAACCACCCTGCGGACACTCTGTGTCCTCCGGGCAGTCCCGGTTTGTCAGTCGTTATTCGAGGGCTTCGGCGCTCGGCGCTTCTTCTTCCTCTTCGTCTTCGCCCCAGAAGCCTGATTCGGGACGGATATCGATCTTGTAGCCGGTCAGCTTCGCCGCTAAGCGGACATTCTGACCCTTGTTGCCGATCGCTAAGGAGAGCTGACCGTCGGGGACGGTCGCCTTGCAGGCTTTGGAGCCGTCAGGCGCCATCTCTACCTTGACGACATTTGCGGGGGACAGCGCTGCGGAGATAAAATCTTCGGGGACATCCGAGTAGAGCACAATGTCGATCTTCTCGCCGCCGAGCTCCTCGACGATGGTGTTGACTCTCGAGCCGCGGGAGCCGATGCACGAGCCGATCGCGTCTACCTCAGAATCCTCGCTGAAGACCGCCATCTTGGTGCGGGATCCCGCTTCTCTCGAGATGGACTTGATCTCGACGATCCCGTCGTATATCTCGGGGATCTCTTTCTCAAACAGTCTCTTGACAAAGTCGGGGTGGGTTCTCGAGATGATGGCACGCGGGCCTCTCTCGGTCTCTTTGACGCCGGCGATGTACACCTTGACGGTGCTGCCTTCTCTCAGGATATCGTTCGGGATCTGTTCGGACTTCGGGAGGACAGCCTCCGCCTTACCGAATTTCAGGGTGGCGTTGCCGGTAGCGGGATCTACGCGCTCGATGGTGGCGGTGGTGATCTCCTGTGCCTTCGACTGGAACTCGACGAGCATCTGATCCTTCTCGCCGTCGCGAATGCCCTGTCTGATGACGGAACGGGCGGTCTGTACCGCGATCCTGCCGAAGTCCTTCGGGTCGAGCGGAATGCCGACCTCTTTGCCGACAGCGGCTCTCTTCGAGATGAGGAGCGCGTCTTCGAGAGAGATCTCAAAGTTTGCGTCCTCTACCTTTTCGACCACTGTCTTATTGAGCTTGACCGAGAAGGTGTTCTTCTCGGAGTCCATCTTGATCTCCGCGTTCTCGTTGCCGCCGTAGAGGTTTCTGCACGCGGTGACGATCGCCTTCTTGATCTGGGTGATCATATAGTCAACGGGGATGCCCTTTTCCTTTTCGAGGAGCCTCAACGCCTCAAACAGTTCCTTGTTGCTTGCCATTTTGTGGATCAGACCTTTCTATAGATTAGTTTACAGTTGTCAGTTGTCAGTTTTCAGCAGGAAAATCAGTCAAAATCATCCAGCTTAATATACGCGGCGTCCTTCTTGTTGATGGTCACCTGATTCTCTCCCGAGTGGTCGGTGACGGTGACCCTGCCATCCGCGTAGGCGGTGAGCACGCCCTTGAACTCTCTGCCGATGCCGTCGATCGGGCGGATCATGCGGACCATGATATCGGCGCCGATGAACTTCTCAAAGTGCTCATCCTTGATCAGCTCGCGCTCGATGCCGGGGGAGCTGACCTCGAGGATATACTCCGTGTCGATGGGATCCTTCTCGTCGAGCGGCTTGTCGATCGCGCGGGAGAGACGCTCGCAGTCATTGATGTCCACGCCGCCCTCTTTGTCGATGAAGATCCTCAAGAACCACTGGGATCCTTCTTTCAGGTAGCGGATGTCCCAGATCTCGAGCCCGAGCTCTTCGGCATACGGACGGACGATCTCGTCCACCACCGCGACGGTGTTTTTCTTGGCCATAAAAACCCCCTTGTAATGTTGCTATCACGCTTCGTCGTCGCTCACCGTAGGGCTTCGCGATTCAGCGTACAAAAAAGAGCAGGCGGTCAAGCCTACTCTATACTTTCAAAGTATATTCAACTGTCAAGTAGTTTAGCACTTCTGTCTAAGAAAGTCAATAGATTTTTATGAAAATTGCTATTGACATTTTGCTTTTTCTGTGATATTATAATACCAACCCACAGGGTAAGTAGGTTATATTTGGAGGATAAATTATGAAGAAATACCGGTTTGATATCTCATTGCGATGTCGAAGACGCTTCTGAGTAAACCGCATACACAATCTGAATATGATTAAAGGAGATTTTTATTATGTCAAACATTTATAAGACCGCGTCCGACTTGGTCGGCAAGACCCCTCTGTTGGAATTATCGAATATTGAGAAGAAGCTCAGCCTGAACGCGACCGTCCTCGCGAAGCTCGAGTACTTCAACCCCGCAGGCTCCGTCAAGGACAGGATCGCGAAGTCCATGATCGACGACGCGGAAGAGAGGGGTCTGCTCAAGGAAGGCTCTGTTATTATCGAGCCCACCTCCGGCAACACCGGCATCGGCCTCGCTGCGATCGCCGCAGCGAAGGGCTATCGCATCATCATCGTCATGCCCGAGACCATGTCTGTCGAGAGAAGACAGCTGATGAAGGCATACGGCGCCGAGCTGGTGCTCACCGACGGCAGCAAGGGCATGAAGGGCGCGATCGCAAAGGCGAATGAGCTCGCAAGTGAGATCGAGAACTCCTTCATCCCCGGCCAGTTTGTCAACCCCGCGAACCCCAAGGCGCACTTCGAAACCACCGGTCCCGAGATCTATGAGGATACCGACGGACAGGTCGACATCTTTGTCGCGGGCGTCGGCACCGGCGGCACCGTCACCGGCGTGGGTGAATATTTAAAATCGAAGAATCCGAATGTCAAGATCGTTGCGGTAGAGCCGCTCACCTCTGCCGTTCTCTCCACCGGCGTCGCCGGCGCGCATAAGATCCAGGGGATCGGCGCGGGCTTTGTCCCCGATGTGCTCAACACCGATATCTACGACGAGATCATCGCGGTGTCGAACGAAGACGCCTTTGAGACCGGCAAGCTCATCGGAAAATCAGAGGGCGTTCTGGTCGGTATCTCCTCCGGCGCTGCGGCGTATGCGGCAATCTCGCTCGCGCAGAGAGAAGAGAACAAGGGCAAGAACATCGTCGTCCTCCTGCCCGATACCGGCGACCGCTATCTCTCCACCGCACTCTTTCAGGACTGACAACACTTTATGAGATGACAGCTTCGGATGAAGATCCGAGGCTGTTTTCTATAGTCAGGCTATCGAATGTGATTGAAATATCACAGAAGATATGATACAATATGTTGAACACGGCTTACGCCGGGGAGGTTATTATGAAAAACAAAGCGTCTGACAGAACGCTCCATATCGTGATTGCGGCGATGTTCTCCGCGATGACCGCGGTGCTTATCGCGTTTGTCCAGATCAAAACGCCCACAGGCGGCTATGTCCACTTGGGCGACGCGATGATCTATCTGACCGCGTCGTTCCTGCCGCTGCCGTACGCGGTGCTCGCGTCCGCGATCGGCGGGGGACTTGCCGATTTGCTGGTATATCCCGAGACCATCGTCTATACCGTCATCATCAAAGCGGTCAACGCGGTCTTCTTCTCCTCGAAGGGCGAGAAGATCCTCTCCAAACGCAACGCGCTGATGACGATCCCGTCGGGTCTTGTGACGGTGGTCGGCTACTCTGCGTCGAAGCTGATTCGCATGCTGCTTGCGGGCGGAGACTTTCCCGAGGCGCTCGCGAACGCTTTGTGGAAGATGCCCGAGAATACGATCCAGGCGGTCGCGTCCGCGCTCGCGTTCATCCTGATCGCGCTCGCGTTTGATAAAGCGCAGATCAAGAAACGGATGCTCAGAGAGCTGTAAAAAAGAAGTAAGTGTGAAGAGGTACGATAAAATGAAAGCACTGATCGCGATGTCCGGCGGAGTGGACAGCTCCGTCGCGGCATATCTGATGAAGGACTGTGACAGAGTAGGCTGCACCATGCGGCTGTTTGAGGATGACGAGGAGAAAGAGCGTCGTCCGAACTCCTGCTGTTCCTTAGAAGATGTCGATGACGCGCGCAGTGTGTGCTATCGCCTTTCGATCCCATACTATGTCTTCAACTTCAAGGACGACTTCGAGCAGAAGATCATCAAAAAGTTCGTCGACAGCTATCGCCGCGGCATGACTCCGAACCCCTGCATCGACTGTAACCGCTATATGAAGTTTGAGAAGCTCTTTCAAAGAGCCGTGGAGCTTGACTGCGACCTCGTCGTGACAGGTCACTACGCCCGCATCGATCGGGAAAACGGCAAATTCCGGCTCAAGAAGGCGAAGGATCAGAACAAGGACCAGAGCTATGTACTCTATTCGCTGACGCAGGAGCAGCTCGCTCATATCCGCTTTCCCTTGGGAGAGCTTACGAAGGACGAGGTCAGGCTGATCGCTGAGGAAAACGGCTTTATAAACGCCAAAAAACCCGACAGCCAGGACATCTGCTTCGTGCCCGACGGTGACTATGCCTCCTTCATCGAGCGATATACGGACGAGCCCTTGAAGAAGGGCGACTTTCTCCTCTCGACGGGGGAGAAGATCGGTACTCATAAGGGCATCACGCACTATACCATCGGCCAGCGAAAGCACTTAGGAATCGCGCTCGGCAAGCCGATCTTTGTGGTAAAAATCGACCCCGAGCACAACACGGTGGTCTTGGGCGATGAGGACGAGCTATTCTCAAAAGAAGCGTTTGTCGAGGATGTCAACTGGATCTCGGGAGATCTGCCCTCGAGCTCTGTCCGCTGTAAGGCGAAGACCCGCTACCGCCAGAAGGAAGCGGATGCGGTGGTCTATCCGCTGACGGACAGCAGCGTTCGGCTGGTGTTCGATGAGCCGGTCAGAGCCATCACCCCCGGTCAGGCGGCGGTCTTCTACGACGGAGATATCGTTCTTGGCGGCGGCGTGATCGTATAAAAAATGATGAATGATAGATGATGAATGATAAACGGTGGGGGGCTCCGCCCACACCTGAATTTGTAAGGCGTTCCATAGAGTTGCAGGGCGCCTTGCCCTACAGATTAAAACTGAAAACCGACAAGCAAAGATAACAAAGAAAGGCTGCCGCGCTTAAATAGTGAACCGCACCCCGTCAAGAGGACAGAGAAATAATTAAAAGAATATTTACAATGTAATAATTAAGAAGTGCCGCAAATTTTGGCTAGACAAGAGAATTG
>CAJOII010000017.1 GCA_905234535.1 uncultured Ruminococcus sp. | reverse complement strand
TAAATTGTCCCGTGATGATCTCGCTCTCAGCCGAAGCGCCTAGGGGAAGCATCTCGATCAGAAATACCGCAGCAATTATTGTGCACAGAATACGAAGAAAAGCTCTTTTACGCATAGTACCCTCACTGTGAATTTACTTTATTTATTATATTATAGTTTATCTATCATCAATAGTCATTCTCCATTTTGGTTAATCTAGCATGATATTCAAGATGAGATAAGTCACTGTTATCTTACCTAATTCAACATTTCTGTCCATTCAACCGAAGCTATAATCATTGGCTAATGAAAACTTGGAAGTCTCGTCCTTATATAAAAGCATCAAATACAAATTAACAATCTCTAAAAGGTCTTATATTACTCTTGAATAGTCGGTTATACAATAGATTATTCAGATTATGAATATATTCCCATTTTCTTCATAATTCTATCATATGATTTGGACGTTTTCAAGGCATAAGAAAAAAATTGCTTGTTATTCAAATAGCCGGACACAAAAACGACTTGAACAGTGACACATCGAAGCAGAAATTTCGACTATACTGCATGATAGTATCGTATTGCTCGGCAGAGGATAGAATTAAATTTGATTGAGGGAGAAAAAACAATCATTTGACTTTCTTTAGCGCCTATGCTAAACTGTGAACATTTATACGGCTTGGGAATGGGAAAAATCGGAGTTCACCGACGTGACGCGAGCATCAGGTCCGTATGAAAGCAATTTCATGCAGGTTCAAGTCCTGTTACCTGCACCAAATCAGGACAAAACCGTTGATACAATGTCAGCGGTTTTGTTTTTTACTTATATAAGCCATTTCTGTAACTAACTCGACTGTATTATAAATCGAATAGGCATAAAAACACCCTGATTATCCGGCTTTTACATACTACCGGTTAATCAGGGAGTTACACTTTTGGGGATAAGTGGTCTATGCACTTACATAAGCGGTCTATGTGTTACATAAAATTGTGTAGCATATTTGTAGTTTAGGGATTGAAATGAAAGAAAAGATATGATAGAATAATATTGCTACACAAATCGATATTGTCGCTTATATGGGTAGGCGTTTTCCTTTGGTAAAAACGCCCACTCCGCTTTGCGTTCCCATGTGGGCGACAAGGATTTGTGTAGCAACAATCGGAGTTACGCGTTTTTCGGTGTGTAACTCCGGATTGGAGTTACACACTTTTTATTTTAAGGAGGAAAAACAAATGAAAAAAGGATTAGCATTAATCTTGGCACTGGTTTTGGTGCTGTCCCTCGCGGCTTGCGGAGGAAGTAGTGAAACTTCAATGACAAAAGAAGAACTACTGGATATATCACATCCAACCAGTATAAAAAACATATCTGAAGAAGCAGACAGTAATATAGCGCGAGCTTCAAGTACATATGTTGATAATACATATACTGTGTGGGGTTGTGTTACTGAAATAGCATCAGATACTATTACACTAAGCGGTTATGGTTCTTGCTACTTACGTGCAGAAATGACTTCTGATGAAATAATGAATTTGAATACTGGTGATAGAATACAAATAGTGGGTACTATATCAGAAATTACTGAAGGCACAATCAGTATGAAGAACGCTCACTTTGTTACAGATGAATATAAAATTGAAAATGCGATTGGTATAGATATAACATACAGCAGGATAACATATACCTATATTTGCAAGGTTGTAGACGATAATTTTGGGCACGTATCTTTTAGCACGAACAAGATAACTAATGCACAATGGAATAAATATGATGGTTATGATTTCAAAGTATCTGCAAGCGGAAAATTTATAAAAGCTCCTAATGGTTGTGAAAATGACGGACCATTCATGGACGATAGCAACTTTACTATTTCAGACAAATAAAAGAAAACTGAAAGATGTTTTTTTATTAATGGAGGTAACAAATTATGAAAATAATGAAGCATATTATCCCACTGGTATTATTGTTAATTCTTGTTTGCAGTATAACAGCATGTGGAAACAATGAGCCAAAAGTGGAATACTATACTGGCACCAACGTAGCAACATTTACAAGCGTAACAAACATAGAGCTTGACAAAACGGAAGATGGTAAGGACAATTGGTCAATGTATGATTATTATTGCGAAGCATCAGACGTTGATAAATATGTTGCATCCCTTAAGAGCGATGGCTTTACTGATGCTAATATGGAATTAGGAGAAGGTATATACTGTCTTGAAAAGGGTAACAATAACGTCATTATCGCCTATGCTGATGGTAAAGTCGCAATTTATCCGAGAGTGAGATAATTGACCAGTTTTACTTTATAGAATTAGATTGTATATATTTATGAGTGGGGCAAGTCGCCCCACTCTTTTTTCTCCAAAATATCTATATACTTGTAATCGGTTGTCCTGCTCATAGCGCAAACCCTTGCCAACTCCGATATATTCATCTTGCCTGCCTTATACGATGGATAGTGACGCAAAAAAGGACACAGAGATCGGTTTCATAGACCGATAATACTTTTACAGCGTAACACCTATTAAAAATTGCGTCACACATAGACCGGATATTAAAATTGTATTATTTCTTTAGTCTTAACCCAAAAAATCAAATCCAAACCTAACTCAATTTAGAGATAGGTTCGGATTATTTCTTTGTTATTAACTGGATAACTGAGACAATTTACTCTGGATACTACTTTACCAAGTTTCATCAACTTGTCTCACTTTATAACGGCGTTCGGCGCGTGACGGATGATAAAGTCGAGAACAAACTAAAATAATGAGAATCAGTCTTGAATATAGAAAGACAATACCGTCTCACAATCACTGTAGCAATGGACAGTAGGCGAATACGCTGAGGTAACTTTATTCCAAAGGTTCTTTGCAGCTATGTTGTTCTCATTAAATTTGATTTCCCAATGCCCCTTATACTTTCGGAAAATACACTCTGCCGCATCATATGCAAAGTGATTCTTCCGATATGCGGGAAAAATCGTTAATTCAGCCAACACATAATCCGGATCCGCGTCGATATAAGAGTAGGGATTGATCACCGCAAAACCGATAAGCACGGAATCATGATATATTAACAACGCGTTACGCTCAGGATCCGTAAAATAGCTATCAAAATATCCATAGTGATAGTTTCCTGCTTTATCCATTTCATCGGGATAAAACTTTGTCATTTCATAGAGATATTTCTGATGGATATTCCATAACAGTTCTTTATGTTCCGGACGCACATCTACCAATTTTATCATTTCTTCAGCTCCTGAAATATCAGACTACTATTGAATATTATGCCAAAGAAACACAGCTATGTCTATAATCATACAGTGAACACGATTATTCTATATAGGAAAAATAGAAAGCGAAAGCTCATTCTGCCAAATAATCGTTTACAAATATCAATATAAATGTTAAAATACTGATATCAACAACAGAAGGTGGTACCACTATGAAAGTATTGATAATCAACGGTTCGCCGCACAAAAACGGCAACACGACAATCGCGCTGAGCGAAATGGAGAATGTCTTCAGGAAAAACAACATTGAGACAGAAATACTTCATATCGGCAACAAGGCGATCCGCGGATGTATCGCGTGTAAAAGCTGCTTTGAAAAGGGGCGGTGCGTATTTGACGACGAGGTCAATCAGGCTGCGCCGAAGTTTGAAGAAGCAGACGGACTGGTGATTGCCTCCCCCGTCTATTACGCTTCCGCCAACGCCACACTCATCGCGTTTCTTGACAGGCTCTTCTACTCCACGCATTTTGACAAACGGATGAAGGTCGGCGCTTCGGTGGTTGTCGCAAGGCGCGGCGGTCTTTCCTCTACTTTTGATGAGCTGAACAAGTATTTCACCATCTGTTCCATGCCCATCGCCTCCAGCCAGTACTGGAACAGCGTTCACGGCAGAGAACAGGGCGAAGCAAAAGAAGACGCGGAAGGTCTGCAGACGATGCGTACCCTCGCGAACAATATGTCGTTTCTGATAAAGAGCATCGCGCTCGGAAAAGAGCAGATCGGTCTTCCCGAGCAAGAGGCGTGGATACCGACACACTTTATCAGATAAAGCAAGCGGACTCTCGATTCATATGATATAACACACCCTGTAACCGCGCTTGGTTACAGGGTATTCTTCTCTTTATCAACAATACTATGCGGTAAACATCATTATAAATCAAATAGACAGTACCGGAACCGAAAACGGCAGCACTTTGATCAAAAGATTCAGAAGATATGCGATCACGATCGCTAATCCCACTGAGATCAGTGTCTGCTTCAAACGGACATACAGTGCCGCGATACCGATGACGAGCACCACAACCCCGATCCACTGATACGAAAGATCAAAATAATCAAATGTCGGTGAAAAAGTAAATGCCTGCAGGATAAAATACCCGATGACGACGGCGGACAGGATGATCGCGGGGGCGCCCTTGCCCCGCGCGTACCATATGACGCATCCAAAGAGCGGTGAGATCATCGTATATGCGACCCAGATCATCAGATAGGAGGTATCAAGCATAAAACCGCCGAACACGACCGAGAATATACAGTAGCTGAGCAGCATACCCGCAAAGAACAGAAAGACATTGAGACCTGCTCTCAGCGGTGAACGGCTGAACACGGCGATGATCACCGCCATCAGCGCCCATCCCGACAGCATCCCTAAAAAGTTTCCGAGATCAAGCGATTGCAAGATCGCGGGAAGTATGTTGACAGCGGTGGTATCAAGACGCTTTGACAGCATCCCCATCAGAAAGCCGAACAGAAAAGCAAGCGTTGAGAAAAGCACCTTTCTGCTAAGCTTGTATTCTGTTTTCGGCGTGCGTATTTTATCCAAACTGTGCTTAAAATTTTTCATTGCCTATATTCCTCAGAAATTATGTTATCACATTAAAAACAAATTATAACACCTTTTCCATACGGACACAGTCAAAGCTGCCGCTTTTGACAACTTTATCGTCCACTTTCACAAAGCCGAGCTTGCTGTAAAACTCGACCGCGCTGATACGACTTTCGATCACGATCTTGCTATACCCGGATTCTTTGATCCACTGTTGTGCTTCCAAAACGGTTCTGCATCCTAATCCTCGGCCGCGATACCGGGGCAGCACGACGACCCTGCCAAGCACCACACTGTTTTGATCCAATTCATAGAACCTGCAAGTAGCGATCGGATATCCGTCGTCCAGCAGGACAATATATCTTGTCCCGTCTCCGTCGTGTATGTCAAACTCTTCGCGCAGAGAGATACCGTGCTGTCGGTTCATCCCATGTATGCGGACATAATACGCGCCCGCTCTCTGCCATTCTTTTTCGGCGCGCATGACTTCAATATTATGATCTGTTTCATGTTTCATAGTATATTCCTTATTCCGTCATATCAAACAGTGACAGCTGATCATCCCGCTGAGGCATCAGAGCAATGTAGCGAAAGCACTCATCGGGCGTATAGATAATCCCATACCGTTCACAGGTAGTATGAAAAAGCCTCATCAGCCGCGCGTTGTCGGGACTGTTGACCTCGTAAGCATTGCCGTATCGTTTTTGATAATCGCGGCTGAGTCCCGGGAAATGCTTATCAAGCGCCTGATAAAAATATTCTCTGTCGCCCTGCCGCAGGGTCAAGCCGATATTGAAGCACACGATCCCCTTCACGCCCGCATCGATACAGTAATCGAGGATCGTGCGGATATTCTCTTCTGTATCTGTCAAGAACGGCAGCAGGGGCGTCATCCAAACCACTGTTGGGATGTTTCTCTCTTGAAAGCTTTTGAGCACCTCATAGCGGCGCGAGGTGGTACAAACGCCGGGCTCGATCAGCTTGCTGAGTCTGTCGTCCGCGACCGTCAGCGACATCTGCAGAACGCTTTTTGACTTTCGGTTGATGCTGTCAAACAGATCGATATCACGCGTGACGAGATCCGACTTTGTGATGACTGACGCGCCATACTCATACCGATCGATCAGCTCAAGACATTTCCTTGTAAGAAGAAGCTGTTCTTCACAGTGCTGATACGGATCGCTCATGGAACCGGTGCTGATCATGATCTTCCTGCGTTTGGTTCGAAGGATATTTTCGAGCAGTGCGGGAGCGTTCTCCTTGACTTCGATATCCTCGAACTGGTGCTTCATCTGATAACATTCGCTGCGGCTATCACAATAGATACAGCCGTGTGAACAGCCGCGGTAGATGTTCATCCCGTTGTATCGTGTCAACAGCGATTTTGCCTGTACAAAGTGCATATCGTACTCCTATGATTTGGCGGTATGATCTCGTTTTCTTTCGAGTATGCTTAAAAATTTCACCAAGAAATACCCGATCGTCATAAACAGGATGATGACCGCCAGATAGTCAAGATAATAGAAGACAAACGGCTCGGAATAGTCAAAGAAAACAAACATTACTTTCCCGAACATAAAATCCGCAAAACCGCGTCTGAAGAAAGCGAAGGCGCCACAAGACGCTATCAGCAGGAGAACCGTCGATATAAAATATCTGAGCGGTTTTTTCTTTAGCTTCAACAGAAACGAAGCGCCGTGTGAACCCGCGTGAAGGCTCATCAGGATCAGTCCCCAGTACGCCGCAAGCATATGCAGTGTGCGCATCAGTGTGCTGGGCACATTGATCCCCAAAAAGCGGAAGAGATGCTTAGAGAGGAAAATACCGCTGACCATCGATGTGAGCACACAGATCATCAAAAGACAATTGATAGCAGTCGTGACAACGCGTCTTGCAGTATATCTGCCCTTGAACAGCGCAGAAAACCACTTTCGGTTGAGCGCGATATGCACGCCGAATATCAACATCATCGACACACCGATGATCTCGTGATACAGCTCTCCGACAAGGGAGTATCCCATCAGAAACGGCAAAGTGATCACCATAACAAGGTCGACTATCATTCTGAATTTTTTCATATTATCTCCTGCTGATCAGATGTTTCTTGTCGCTGGAATAAGCTGCTAAATGATTTATTAATAGGTCGAAGCGACACTTCTTGTGATTTTCCATCTGCCGCCTGACTTTTTCAGACTGCATTTCTGCTGCAGATGCCAAGAGTGCTTTGAGCCGCCGAAAACCGCCGCCTGCACATAGGACTGACCGGTAACGATCGCAGTGTCGCCCGTGATATGAACAGGCGTATTCTCATGAACAGCAGAGTAATAGTTCAGCGTACCGTCGAGTACCGCGTCGATAAATTCGCCTTTGTTCTGCCGCATACCGGTCATATGTACAAGGACAAAGCTGTCATCGAGGATATCTTCCAACCCGGAACGGTCCTTTTCGATCATAGCGGAATACATCGCTTTATACGCATTCTGAAAAGCAAATATATCATCCATTTCTCATTTCTTCCACTTTCTGTTTCAATGCGGATAACGCGGCTTTTGGGTCATCGATATCGAGAACCGTCTGCTCCATCGGACACAGACCCGTTTTCTGCCGGTTGATGATGCTCTCGGTCAGAGTCCTGTAATGATATCCAATGCTGTGTTTCTCAAAAACTTTGACGGCGCTTTCGCCGAGAGTATCGGCACAAACCGCTTTGACGCCCATCAGTGCATACAACAGCGCCGCAGCTTTTCCGACAACCTTATCCGCGGCGACAGCGCCTCTCAGATCTTCTTTAGATTCGATCAGATCAATAAGCGGTCTGATTCCTCTGTCCTTGCTGATATATACTTTCCCGTTTTTACAGACCACCAGAGTATTCCGATCTCTTATAAGCAGTTCTTTCGCAAGAGTCATATCATCCGTCATGCTCGTTTCTCCATGCGATAAACTGCAAGCGGTATCAGCGCCCACTGCAGCACAAGCCCGAAAATGCCGGTCACGATACTGTTCCAGATAACAGCGACAGGAACAGCTTTACTGTGGAACAGATAGAAGGCGATCAGGATCGCTGCCGCGCGGACAGCTCTGCCCGCGACCTGCGCGATCACGACCTTAACGATCGTCGGCATATTCACATTTCGAAGAAGTCCTGCCGAAAGACCGTATATGCACAGCTCGATCATCATAAAGGGCAGCATCGCCGACATCGGCATACCGGTCAAAGCGAAACTGATCAGCGGAGAAAGGATACCCGATATCGCGCCGACATACGGCCCTGCAAGCAGTCCCGCGAGGATGATCGGCAGATGCATCGGCAGGAAGGTTTCTCCGAGAGCGGTACCAAGTCCTGAGAGCGCTCCCATCAGGTGAAACACCTGCGGCAGAATGACCGCCGCCGCGACAGCGCCTACGGTCGCGAGCGTCTGAGCTTTAACGGATAATTTCGGTTTTGCATATGTTGATGTCATTTTGTTCACCTCTCAAATTTTTCGGCAACCTGCATGAGCAGCTTGCGGATCTCAAGATGCTGGGGACAGGCCTTCTCGCACTTACCGCAGCGGATACAGTCGGACGCCTTGCCGTTTCTGGTCGTCAGCACATTCTCATAGTAATAGTCCTGATTCCAGTTGTTAAACGCCACCTTTGCGTTATAGCACGAGAACAGATCGGGTATCAGGATCTTCTTCGGGCATCCGTCCACACAATAGCGGCAGGCGGTACAGGGAATGATGTTTTGGCGCTTAAAGATATCGCACACCTTTCTGACAGCAGCCTGTTCCCTATCGTCGAGCGGCCTGTAATCCATCATGAAGCTGAGGTTATCTTCCATCTGCTCCATGTTGCTCATCCCCGACAGCACCGCACAGATATTCGGAAATCCCGCCGCAAAGCGCAAAGCGTAGCTTGCGTAGCTACCGCCCTTTAACTCATCAAAAACAGCCTTCGCCTCTTCGGGGAGATTGACAAGACTGCCGCCCTTGACCGGTTCCATCACCAGCACGGGTTTATGAAATTTTTCACAGACCTCATAGACATTCTTGCTGTCAACGCCCTTGTCCTCATAGTCGACATAGTTGAGCTGGATCTGAACAACCTCGATCTCGGGGAAGTCGGTCAGGATCTGTTCGAGCACATCCGCCTTATCGTGGAAGGAGATACCGACATGCCGGATCTTGCCCTCACTCTTTAGTTCAAAGGCGGTCTCATACGCGCAGCAGTCCCTGAACTGTTTGTAGTTATTGCTGTCCTGCGCGTGCATGAGATAGAAGTCAAAGTAATCTACCCCGCAGAGCTTCAGCTGTTTCTCGAAGAAAGGGCGGATGTCACTCTCTTTCTTGAAATAAAAATTCGTCAGCTTGTTCGTCAGAACGAACCGCCTTCTGTCATAGCGTTTTGAGACACAGTCACGGATCGCGGTCTCGCTCTGACCGCTGATATAGCCGTGGGCGGTATCGAAATAGTTGAAGCCGCTGTCGATAAATGCGTCCGCCATCCGACAGAACTCGTCATAGTCGACCTTACCGCCTTTCATCGGCAGACGCATACAGCCGAAGGCAAAGTTGCCGTTGATCTCAGGGAAAAATAGATTTTGTCTCATATGTTACCTCAATTTCAAATCACTTCAGCCATTCGGCAACCTGCTGTCTGACGCTGTCCTGATCATTCTGCGCGTCTGTTCCGGGGATCGCGAGAACTTCTCTGACATCCGTGTTCGGGATCACTGATAGGATCTTACTCTGTGTGCCGGCGTTGCCGGAACCCGCGTGGGTACAGAACGGGATCACCGTTTTTCCTGAGAAATCATAGCTCTCGAGAAAAGTATAGCAGATCATCGGAAGGTCGCCCCACCAGATCGGATAGCCGAAATATATCGTATCATAGCTGTCAAAATATTCAACAGCAGAAGCGATCTCGGGGCGGGCGCTATTATTCTGCTCCTCCTTTGCGAAATCGGTAAGCTCAGTGTAAGTCGTCGGATAGTTATCTTCTTTCGGAAGAATCTCGAAGACATCTGCGCCGGTTTCATCAGCGATCATCTCCGCGACGATCGCGGTATTGCCTTTTTCGATCACGCCGACGCCGTACTGCTCTCCCGCACGGGAGAAATATACAACAAGCGTCTTACTGTCAGCAGAAACCGTACTGTCTTCTGCTTCTGTTCCATCAGATTCTTCCGGCAGTATCGTTGGATCATTTGTTGTAACACCGACGCTGTCGGTAGGCGCGTTATTCCCGCTGGCGCAGCCGGCAAGCGCGAATACCAATATACATACCAGCATAAATGAAATCAATCTTCTCATACAGACCGCCTCACTTTCATTAAACTATCATCAGTATAGCAAAGTTTTCTGTTACAATCAATCTTATCTGTGACAAAAATATATAAGTAAAACTTATCAAATCAAATAGAACCTTATTTCAAAGAAAATCATTATGAATTCATAAAAATTTCATTGTAATATTTCACCGTTATGATATACTAAAAGAAAAACCAACAGGAGGTACATTATGGCTAACAGAATCATACTCAACACACAATCCTTCCACGGTAAGGGCGCGATCAAGGAGATCGTCCCCATCGCTCAGGCAAAGGGGTTCTCCCATGTCTTTGTCTGTACTGACCCCGATCTTCTGAAGTTCGGCGTCGCGCAGAAGGTGACCGATCTGCTTGATGAAGCGGGCATTGCTTATACCGTGTATTCAGGTATCAAGCCCAACCCCACCATCGAGAATGTGCAGGAGGGCGTCGAAGCGTTCAAGGCGTGCTCAGCTGATTCGATCATCACCATCGGCGGCGGTTCCGCGATGGACACCGCAAAGGCGATCGGCATTATTATCACAAATCCCGATTTCGCGGATGTCCGCTCCTTAGAAGGTGTGGCGCCTACGAAGAATCACGCGGTTCCGACCATCGCTGTCCCCACCACAGCCGGCACCGCGGCAGAGGTCACCATCAACTATGTTATCACCGATGTGGAGAAGGAACGCAAGTTCGTCTGCGTTGATGAGCACGATATCCCCGAGGTAGCCGTGATCGATCCCGATATGATGAGCAGTATGCCCAAGGGACTGACCGCCTCCACCGGCATGGACGCGCTGACCCACGCGATCGAAGGCTACACCACCCTCGCCGCATGGGAGATGACCGATATGTTCCACTTGGAAGCGATCAGGCTGATCTCGAAGCACCTAAGAGGCGCTGTCGAGAACAAACCCGAAGACAGAGAGGGCATGGCGCTCGCACAGTATATCGCGGGCATGGGATTCAGTAATGTTGGTCTCGGTATCGCTCACTCGATCGCGCACACCCTCGGCGCGCATTATGATACGCCTCACGGCGTTGCCTGCGCGATGATGCTCCCGATCGTCATGGAGTATAATCAGGAGTACACCGGTGAGAAGTTCCGCGAGATCGCCCGCGCGATGGGCGTCGAAGGCGTAGATGAAATGAGTCAGACGGAATACAGAAAAGCCGCGATCGACGCAGTCAGACAGCTATCTGTAGATGTCGGCATCCCGACCAAGAACGACAAGGTCAGAGAAGAAGACCTCGATATCCTCGCGCGCGACGCCTATGAGGATGCCTGCCGTCCCGGTAATCCCAGAGATACCAACATTGAGGAACTCAAGGCGCTCTACAGAAAGATCATGTGATCTCCTTGATGAGATGCGGCGTTTTGATGTACAGGATCAAACAGCACTCAATATAATATAACCAAACCCCGATATCCATACCGTTCTGGGTAAGATATCGGGGTCATTTCTATATAATAAGCAATTATCTGAAATCGGCATCAGCCGATCTGCCGAAGGATCCGCTCGATCGCTTCAACGAGGACGCTGTGAGGACACGCAAAATTCAAGCGCATAAAACCCGTTCCGGATGTGCCGAAGGCGCTCCCCTTATGCAGACGAACACCCGCTTTATACAGCATCATTTCATACAACTCTTCATCACTGAGCCCGAGCCCGCGGCAGTCAAGCCACGCAAGATAGGTGCCCTCGGGGATATTCATAAAGATCCTGCCGTCATGCGGGAAGGCGTCGCTGAGGATCCTGCGGCTTTCATCCAAGTACAGGAGAAGTTCATCGAGCCATTCTTCACCATCGGTATATACCGCCTTTGTCGCCGCAATACCGAAGGTGTTGATGCCCATCAGACAGTTTCTCTGCATCTCTCTGCGAACCTCTAAGCGGATACGGTCATTCGGGATGATGATGTTCGACGCTTCGATCGCGGCAAGGTTGAAGGTCTTTGTCGGAGCGACGCAGGTGACCGTTCTCATGGCGATACTCTCTGACAGAGAGGCTATCGGGACATGACGGTGCGGCGTATAGACCAAATCGGAATGGATCTCATCGGAAATGATGATCAGCTCGTGATTTTCGCATATTTCAGCGAAGCAAAGCAATTCTTCTCGCTTCCATACTCTGCCGACAGGATTATGCGGTGAACAGAAGAGCACCGCCTTGACATCGTTCTCTGTGATCTTTTTCTCAAAATCATCAAAGTCGATCTCAAAATACCCTTCCGTATTCTTTAAGTTCGATATGATCAGCCTGCGGCGGTTCGATCTGATAACATCCGAGAAAGGATAATAAACGGGTTCAAAAACCAGAACAGCATCATTCTCATCGGTCAAAGCGCGGATCACACAGGCAATAGAGTGCATCACCGCGGGAGAAGGCAGGATCCACTCGTCCCCGATCTCAAAAGAGAATCGTCGGCTGTACCATGATCGAACCAGAAGACGATATTCATCGTCAACGCTTTGATATCCGTAGATCCCCTTCCGGGCGGTTCTTTCGATCGCAGTCTCAACACAGGGCGCGGTCCTGAAGTCCATATCCGCGACCCACATCGGGATTACATCGTCCGCACCCCTCACCGGCTCATACTTGATATCACCGGCGGTATGCCTGTCGTTTATCTTGTCAAAATCAAACATTTTCATCACCTAATACCTATTCTATCAAATCTTCATCAGAAGAGCAAGACGAAAAAAGTATCAACCTATTCAACAAGTAGGTTATATCACTAAATTTTCTGTGTGTCAAGGGCAGAATTTATGCTCTTTCGCCGATTGACAAGATATATCAGGAATAGTATGATAATATTAACCTATCAGAATAGTAGGCAGGTATATTAAGGGGCTGAGCGTATGGGCTTTATTCCATCCCGCGACGAGGCATTCTCGCTTTTACAAAAATATAACAAAGACCCGTTTCACATCCGTCACGCTGTTACCGTTGAGGGAATCATGAAATATTTTGCGGAACAGCTCGGCTATAAGAACGAGAAAGACCTCTGGGGAATCGTCGGACTGCTGCATGATCTCGACTTTGAGATGTATGCCGATGAACACTGTATCAAAGAACAGGAGATCATGAGAGAATACGGCATCGACGAGCGGATCATCCGCGCGACCGCTTCTCACGGCTACGCTCTGACGGTCAATACCGTGCCTGAGCATGAGATGGAAAAAATCCTCTACGCAATCGACGAGCTGTCGGGACTGATCGGCGCTTGCGCCTTGATGCGTCCGTCAAAAAGCGTACAGGATATGGAGCTCAAATCCGTCAAGAAAAAGTATAAGAACAGGAACTTTGCCGCGGGATGTTCGCGCGAGGTGATCGAACGCGGAGCCGATATGCTCGACTGGGAACTTGATAAGCTGATCAAAGAAACGATCCTCGCCATGCGTTCGTGTGAGGATGAGTACTTCAAATACTGAGGTTGTTATGAGCTGGAATTTTTCTGACACAAGACTTCAGCCGTATATGACATCTGCCGAGTTCGGCGTTGAGAAAGAAAGTCTCAGGGTCACACCGGACGGCAGGCTGTCGCATACGCCGCATCCATTCTCGGAACCCTATATCGACCGTGACTTCTGTGAGAATCAGACAGAGATGATCTCATCAGTTCATCGTGATGTCGACTCGCTTTTCGATGAGCTTCAAAAGATTCACCAAAAAGTCGGAAACAAACTACAGTCACTTAACGAACTGCTGTGGCCGTTCTCAAATCCTCCGATCGTGGAGTCCTTCGATGACATCCCGATCGCACATTTCGAGGGAGAACTCAAAGAGCGGGAAATCTACCGAAACTATCTCTCGGAAAAATACGGAAAGGCAAAAATGCTCTATTCCGGGATCCACTTCAACTTCTCCTTCTCCGATGGACTGCTCAAGGCGGCTTTCGGGCTCT
Organism: uncultured Ruminococcus sp.; assembly: GCA_905234535.1. Taxonomy (GTDB): domain Bacteria; phylum Bacillota; class Clostridia; order Oscillospirales; family Acutalibacteraceae; genus Ruminococcoides. Next base: position 12,422 of record CAJOII010000017.1, on the reverse strand, counting down.
CCGACGAGGAAGACTTTCTCTGTTTCAAGAACGCTGCATATATGGAGCTCGGGAGAAAACTGCTCAGGTATACTTGGCTGATCGTCTATCTGACAGCGGCAAGTCCGCTGATAGATGAGAACTTTCTGAGACTCAGCGGAATGACATCATCTGATCGCTACCGCTACGCTTCTTTCCGCTGCGGTGAGGTCGGATACTGGAACGATTTTCTGCCGATTCTGAACTTTACCGATACAGAAAGCTATACCGCAAGTGTTAAGAGCTATATCGACCGCGGGCTGCTGTATGCCGCGTCAGAGCTGTATTATCCCCTTCGATTAAAACCGAGAGGCAAAAACTCACTTGATAAGCTGAAAGAAAACGGTATCAATCATATCGAGCTGAGATGTCTGGATGTCAATCCCCTGTCCCCTGTCGGCATTTTTAAGGAAGACATTCGCTTCATCCATCTTTTGATCCTGTATCTGATGAGCCTCGATGACACCGTATTGGATGAAAAAGCACAGAGAGTCGCGATCGAGAATATCAAGAATGCATCCTTGTACAATGATATTGAAAATACTGTCGTATGGGATCATCGATCTGTCTCGATCAAAAAAGCCGCCGCGCGTATTCTCGATGAGGTTCACCGCTTCGCAGAGAAGCATGCTCCCTCTTTCCTGCCGGATGTCGCTTATCAGCAAAAGAAACTCAGCGGCGAACGATACGCAGAACTTGTACGCGAGCGCTTCGATGATTATATCGGGGACGGTCTGCGACTTGCAAAATCATATAGAGGTTAGATATGTGTATGTTGTTCGGGCTTAGCTCCCGTGATGATTATCTGACAAATGAATATCTCAAAGCGTTCTATAAGAACTCTCCTCAGCATCCGAACGGATGGGGACTTGCGGTCATCAGCCGTGACAGCGCGGTGATCGAGAAGGAAAGCATCGAAGCGTCAAAGAGCCATTATCTCAAAGAGCGCCTCAGCGAGCCGATCGAGGAACGCCTTCTGATCGCTCACATCCGCTACGCGACCGTCGGTAATGTAGAGTACAAAAACTGTCATCCGTTCTCGGGCACTGACAACCTCGGCAGAAGATGGGTCCAAGCGCATAACGGAACCATCTTTGATTATTCCGCCCTCTCCAAATATACCGAAATCCAAAAGGGCGAGACAGACTCTGAGCGTATTTTCCTCTACCTTCTTGACCGTATCAACGAAGAACAGAAGATAAAAGGATCCAAACTCAGCTTTGACGAGCGGTTTAAGCTTCTCGACGGGATCGTCAGCGATATGTCTAAGGACAACAAGCTCAACCTCTTACTCAGTGACGGCCGAAATATGTATATCCATACAAACTGCAGAGATACGCTGTACTATCTCGTCAAAGATAACACAGTTCTTGTTTCTACCGTTCCACTCACAAAGGAAAAATGGGAACCGGTACCGTTTACAACGCTGATTGCTTTTCGGGACGGGAAGCTCATCCGAGAAGGTACCAACCACGGTAACGAGTATATCGAGAACCCGGAGCAGATGAAATTCCTGTATCAGATATTCTCCGGTCTGTAATAGATCGAACAGATGGAAATCCGTACAAGGTGATCTTTATGACAAAAACATATATCCGCAAAAAGCTGTATGAAAAATACATTCTGCCGACGGAGAAGAATCACGGAAAGTTTATCGGCGTTGAGATAGAGATGCCCATTGTCAATCTGAACCGTCAGGCGGTAGACTTTGATGTCGTGCATATGCTGACAAAGGAATTCTGCGCACATTTTGGCTTCTTTGTTACCGGTATCGATGATGAGGGGAATACTTATTCCGCTGAGAAGAGAGAAACGGGCGATATTCTCTCCTACGACTGCTCCTACAATAATCTCGAGCTCTCCTTCGGAAGAGAAGCAGACCTCAATATCATCGACAGCAGATTCAGAAGGTATTATTCATTTATTCAGGAGTTTCTCCGCCCGCACCGTTATACGATGACCGGAATGGGCGTCAACCCTTATCGAAAGTATAACCGTAACTTTCCTGTTCCGAACGGCAGATACCGTATGCTCTTTCATCATCTGCACAGTTTTCAGAAGTATGAGGGGCTGATGGAGTTTCATCCTTTTCCTGAGTTCGGCACCTTCTCGTCCGCATCGCAGGTACAGCTGGATGTAAATATTGAGAAGCTGCCGCAGACGCTGAATGTGATGAACCGTCTGGAACCCCTCAAGGCGCTTTTGTTCAGCAATTCGGTTCTGACGGACTATGATCCCGATCTGCTGTGCTGTCGAGATCTATTCTGGGAGAAGAGCACCCACGGCATCAATCAGAAGAATATCGGGATGTATGATACCGAATTCCACACGGCCGACGATATCCTTGACTATATTTTTGACACCTCTATCTACTGTGTAGAGCGCGGTGATAAATATATCAACTTCCGACCGACGAATATTGTAGATTATCTTTGTGCAGACACGATAGAGGGAGAATACTTTGAGCGCGGAACATATCATAGGATCACTGTTGAGCCTAAGATAGAAGATCTCTCCTATCTCAGGACCTTCAAGTTTGAGGACCTGACCTATCGCGGCACGATCGAATACCGCTCCGCCTGTACCGGACCGATCCGTGACGCGATGGCACTGCCCGCGTTTCACACAGGATTATCCGAGAACCTTGACGCGCTGGAAGAGCTTCTCAAAAATGACGATGTGCTATACGGACACGGCTACACTCCCGCACAGCTGAGACAGATGCTCACACGAAGAACGCTTCCGGACTTCATCAATGCCGACCAATTGTACATCCTGCTCAGACAGATCGTCGATCTGGCGGATGACGGACTGCAAAAACGCGGATATAACGAGAGAGGATATCTCCAGCCTCTTTACCATCGTATCGAACGCCGCGAATGTCCCGCGGAGCATATGCTCCGAGAACTCGAGAACGGCGTTGCTTTAGAACATCTGATCAAAAAATATGCGAAGCTATAAATCAAATCATCCATATATGATCAAAAAAGCTACCCTCAGAGGGGTAGCTTTCTTACTGTCTACTTGTTATTCTGTTTTCTGATCACGTCTGACCAGCATTTGTGACACATCGCAATATAGCTGTCGTTGCCGCCTAAGAGCACTTGCTCTCCCTCGGTGATGATCTTGCCGTCAGAATCGATACGCGCGTTGACGATCGCCTTCGCGCCGCACGCGCAGATGGTCTTGATCTCGGTGATCGAATCCGCTACCTCGAAGAGCCGCTTGCTGCCCGGAAAAAGATGGGTCAAGAAATCGGTTCGAAGTCCAAAGCACAGAACAGGGATATCATCGAGATTGACGATGTCTCTGAGCTGATCGATATGCTCCGGCGAGAAGAACTGACACTCGTCGGAGATGATCACATCCACATCAGTCTGAGAGCGGAGCAGCTCACTGATATCATCATTGGGATAGATCACATCCGCTACCGCGTCGAGACCGATCCTTGAACGGATATGCGAAGCGCCGTCGCGGTCATCAGTGGAAGGCTTGATGAGCCATACCTTCATCCCACGTTCTTCGTAATTAAATTTGGTGATCAGGGCGTTCGCGGACTTTGAGCTGCCCATCGCGCCGTACTTAAAATATAGTTTTGCCATTTTAGATTCCTTTGATATGACTGTTGATTTTGTGATAGAGCAGGTCAAGCGCAGCGGGGTTCTCTCCCCCGCCGAGCACGATGATATCGGCATTCTTCTTTGACGGCTCGACATAGCGCTCGTGCATCGGTTTGACGGTCTTCATATACTGATCGACCACACTCTCAAAGGTGCGTCCGCGGTTCTTCATATCGCGCCTGATACGGCGGATGATGCGGATATCGGGATCGGTATCGACAAACACCTTGATATCAAACAGATCACTGAGATCCTTCTCACTTAGCACCAATATACCCTCTACCAATACGACCTTGGTAGGAATGATCGCGCGCACCTTTGATGTACGCAGATAGGTCGAGTAGTCATACACGGGGATCTGAACCGACCTGCCCGCTTTGAGCGCGCGCAGATCTTCTACCATCATCGCGGTATCATAAGAGCTCGGCTCATCGAAGTTGATCTTCACGCGTTCTTCAAACTCGATCTCATCGAAAGACTTATAGTAGTCATCGTGCAGGATCACCGTTACATCATCTGAGAATCGCTCCATGATCCTCTCGGTCAGGGTAGACTTGCCCGAGCCGGAGCCGCCGGCGATACCGATCAGCAAAACATCCATAGCCATTCACCTTTCCGCCCACGAAAAGATCTTCACCTTGCCGTGGGCGGGAAAGGTTTCAAAAGAAAATGTAATCAGCGCATCGACTTGTCGTATGGGATACCCTCTGCCTTCGGCGCGCGCGATCTCTTGGAGGTGAACGCGAGCACGAGCAGCGAGATGATATACGGCATCATATTGTATACAGCGCTCGGGATATTGAGTGAGGCTAAGAAGTCGAAGCCGAAGTAGACATTCGACAGCGCTCTGAAGAAGCCGAACAGAAGCGCCGCAAGAGCGATTCGAAGCGGTTTCCACTGACCGAAGATCATAACGGCGAGCGCTAAGAAGCCGAAGCCCGCGACGCCGTTCTCAAACTTCCATTCGGAAACGCCGGCGAGAATATAACAGATACCGCCTAATCCGCCGAGCGCGCCTGAGATCAGCACGCCCGCCCAGCGCATCTTATAGACACTGATACCGACAGAGTTCGCCGCCTGGGGATGCTCGCCGCATGCCATCATGCGAAGACCGAACTTCGTCTTATACAGCACGATGAACGCGACGATCAGGATCACGATCGCGATCAGCATGAACCAGTTGAACTCAAAGCCGTTGATATTGATGATAAACGCTTTCTTCGGCTGCACATACGCGATGGTCGAAGAGACATCGTCGGGATTCTCCGCGGTGTTGATCGCCTTGACGACAACGGTCGCAGCAGCGGTACCGAGCATATTCAGCGCCGTACCGACGATCGTCTGGTCAGCCTTCAGGTTGATACAGGCAAACGCGAGCAGCGCAGAGTAAACGACGCCGAAAACGACCGCGCCTAAGATCACAAGAGCGACCATCAAGAACGGTGAGAGATTCGCGGGAAGATACCGCATCATCAAAGCGCCGCCTAAGGCGCCGATCACCATGATGCCCTCTAAGCCGAGGTTGATCACGCCGGAGTGCTCCGAGAAGCATCCGCCTAAGGCGACCAGGGTAAGAACTGACGCAAAAATAAGTGTATACTGAATCAGCAAACTCATCCCTCGTCACCTCCCTTCGCGTTCTGAACATCCTGTATCTCTTCCATCTCTTTCTTTGTGAAACGAGTATCCACTTTATTCTCTTTCTTTGAGAGATAGAGGTTAAACGCGTATTTGATAAAGAATACAAAGCCGCACAGATAGATGATGATCGATGAGATCAGATCGGAGATCTGAGAGCAGTACATCGTCTTGTCGACATACGCACCGCCTGATGTGATATGCTGGATAAAGAATGACGCAAAGATCGTACCGATCGGGTTAAGTCCGCCGAGGAACGCCGCGGCGATACCGTTGAAGCCCATTCCGGGAACCGAGGAGACCGTACACATCCACTGTTCATAGTCGGTCAGATACAGCAGCGCGCCGCCCATACCGGCAAGAGCGCCGCCGATCGCGAGCGTGAGGATAATATTGCGCTTTTCCGCCATACCGGCATACTTGGCGGCATTCTTGTTGAAGCCGGTAGCCTTGAGCTCGTAGCCGAACTTCGTCTTCTCGAGCAGAACGAGGATCACGATCGCGACAACGATCGCAAGCGGGATCGCAATCGAAACATACAGGTTGCCGCTGAACACTTTATCGAGCCCCATCGCCGGCAAAATCGCCGAAGGGTTCGCGGTACGCAGATGAAGCGTATACGGGCTGGTGGTCTCCTTGACATTCGTCAGGATCATGTTCGCCGTATACAACCCGATCCAGTTGAGCATAATACCCGAGATGACCTCGTTGACATTGAAATATGCCTTGAGCAAACCGACAATCACGCCGAGCAGCGCCGCCGCGACGATCGCAAACAGCAGACAGGGCAGCCAGCCCCATCCCCACGCAAGCGCTGCGTACAGACTCGCACACGCGCCGGCGACATACTGACCCGCGGCGCCGATATTGAAGAGACCAACCTTGTAGCAGAACAATACCGACAGCGCGCACATCAGAAGCGGCGCGGTCTTGACCAGGGTGTTGCCGAGGTTCTTGAGCTGCAGATTCAGCTTCGCATAATTGAAGAAATTCTTGATAACATCAATGATCGCTTCAAACGCGCCTGTAGGGTTGATAAATAACAGAACGATATATCCGATCAGAAGACCGAGGATAATACACAAGAGCGACGCGAGAAGGGACTGCACGCCTTCATTCTTCAGGATCTTTTTCATACGCGCACCTCTTCTCTCTTCGCGCCCGCCATATACAGACCGAGCTCTTCTACGGTGACCTGCTTGGGATCGAACTCGCCGACCAGCTCGCCCTCGTACATCACGAGGATGCGGTCGGGAACATCCATAACTTCATCGAGTTCAAGAGATACGAGGAGTACCGCCTTGCCCTCGTCACGCTGACGGACGAGCTCCTTGTGCACCATCTCGATCGCGCCGACATCGAGGCCTCTCGTAGGCTGGACCGCAATCAGAAGCTCAGGATCCTTATCGATCTCGCGGGCGACGATCGCCTTCTGCTGGTTGCCGCCCGACATCTTGCGAGCGATCGTGACGGAACCCTCGCCGGAACGAATATCATATTCTTCGATGAGCCTGTCAGAATATGCGCGGATGTTCTTCTTCTTGAGAAAACCGAGCTTGTTTGTAAAATCAGATTCAAAATACCGCTGTAAGACCAAATTGTTCTCCAGCGAATAGTCAAGCACCAAGCCGTGCTTGTGCCTGTCCTCCGGAATATGGCTCATGCCGGAGGTGCTGCGCTTGCGGATAGAGCTGTGAGAGATCTCTTTGCCGCACAGAGAGATACTGCCCGTTTTGACGGCTTCTAAGCCCGTCAAGCCATGTACAAGCTCCGTCTGTCCGTTGCCGTCGATACCGGCGATACAGACGATTTCACCCGCGCGTACATCGAAGGATACATCCCTGACGACATCCTTCTTATGAATCTTCGAGGTCATCGTGAGATCGCGCACGCTGAGCACGATATCGCCGATCTTGGGCTCCGGCTTTTCGATATGGAAGCTGACATTTCTGCCTACCATCAAAGAAGAGAGCTCTTCTACGCTCGTCTTGTCCACATCGACCGTAGCAATATAGCGACCCTTTCTGAGAACGGTGCAACGATCGGCGACTTCCATAATCTCGTTTAGTTTATGAGAGATGAAGAGGATCGACTTGCCCTCTTTCGCGAGATTCTTCATGATCGCCATCAGCTCGGTGATCTCCTGCGGCGTCAAAACCGCGGTGGGTTCATCGAAGATGAGGATCTCGTTCTCACGGTAGAGCATCTTGAGGATCTCGGTACGCTGCTGCATACCGACAGTGATGTCCTCGATCAGCGCGTCGGGATCGACTGACAGACCGTAGCGCTGTGAGAGCTCGTTGACCTTTTTTCTTGCCTCGGCCTTTTTGAGAAAGCCCATCTTGTTAGGCTCTACACCGAGGATAATGTTGTCAAGTACCGAGAAGCACTCGACCAGCTTGAAGTGCTGATGCACCATGCCGATGCCCAGACGGTTCGCGTCGTTGGGGTCTTTAATCTCTACCCGCTCGCCGTCCTTCTTGATTTCCCCCTCTTCGGACTGATACAGACCGAACAGAACGGACATCAGGGTGGATTTTCCGGCGCCGTTCTCTCCAAGGAGCGCGTGGATCTCGCCCTTTTTGAGCTGTAGCGTCACATTATCGTTCGCGATGATACCGGGAAAGCGTTTGGTGATATTCAGCATTTCAATCGCGTATTCACTTGCCACTTATATCACTTCCTTTTATAGAAAAAGCCTGCCAAGAGTATAAACTTTTGGCAGGCTGTCTCATTCATTCGTATTTGCCTGTAATAACAGCAGATTACTTAATGTTGCCGAGGTCGTTTACGGTAACAGTCTTAGCGTTGTCGGCAGCAGCGATCGTGATATCGTTGTTCACGGTAATCTTGCCGGAGAACATGTCAGCAACTAACGCCTTGTAATCGTCAACGGTGAAGCCGTCGCCGAACTGTGTGGAAGCTGTGGGCAGCTGAACATAGTTCTCGTCGGGATTCTCGGAAACGAGACCGAGGTTCTCAACCTTGCCGCCTTCGAACTTGCCTTCCGCAACAGCGGTGAGCATGGTCTTGACAGTGGGAGCGAGACCCTTCATAGCGGAAGTAACGGTCATACCCTCGCCGTAGGTGCCGTCGATGGTACCGGCCTGGTCGACATCAACGCCGATGACCTTGCCGTTGACCTTCGCAGCAGCCTCAGCAGCGGATGTAAAGATACCGCCGCCGCAAGCGAAGACAACCTCTACGCCGTCTTTGTACCATGTATCCATCGCAGCGGTGATGTCAGCATCGCCGTAGAACTGGTTGCCGTATGCATAGTTGATCGAAACGGCAGCGCCTGTCTCGGCAGCAGCAGCGTCAGCGCCCTGTACAAAGCCGTAGCCGTAACGGATAACAGCGGGAACCGCCATACCGCCTAAGAAGCCGAGCTTGGTATAGCCGAGCTTGACAGCGGCAACGCCTGCCATATAGCCGCAGAGCTCTTCCTGATAAACCGCGGAGTAGAGGTTGGCGGGAAGGGTCTCAAGGCCGGCAGAGGTCAGATCATACTCAGAGACATCCAGAGCGATGAAAGTAACTTCCGGATAGTTGGGAGCGCTCTGAGCGATCGCGGGAGCGAACGCGTAACCGGGCATAACGATAACATTAAAGCCTTCGTCGATCGCGGAATCGATCATAGCGACACGGTCCTCATCGGAGTCAGAAGCGGGCTTGTAGTACTTGAAGTCAACGCCGTTAGCGTCGCAGTACTCTTTGCAGGCTTCATAAGTGGTCTGGTTGAAGGACTGGTCGGTGATGTCGCCGTAGTCGGTAATCATCGCGACAGAGAAGTCAGCCGTTTCGGCTGCCTCGGTAGTATCGGTATCAACGGTGGTAGTTGTCTCGGTTGTGCTTGCGCAGGCTGCAAGAGCCGCTACCATCAGCACAGCAAGAATCAGTGCAAGAATTTTTTTCATTTAGATTTTCCTCCTAAAAATTTCTTGGGTTTTTATCCCCGTTTATTGAGCAAAACTTGCTATCTATATAATAACAAATTTGTCACCGAATTTCAATATCTATTAATAATTTGTCAGATTTACACAATATGTTGTGGAGAAAATCGACAAGATAACAAATCGTTCAGAGATTTCACCAAATAATCGTCTTCACTTTTTGCTATTATGACAGAAAAGTCGTCCCCACAGAACTCACTCATCACCTGACGGCATACACCGCAGGGATAGAAGTAGTCAGTCACCTCGCCGTTCTTTCCGCCGACGACGGCGATCTTTTCAAATGAACGCTCGCCGTCATAGACCGCTTTGAAGAACGCCGACCGCTCGGCGCACACCGTCGGAGAAAAGGCGGCGTTCTCGATATTGCACCCCTGATACACTTTGCCGGACTTTGTCAGCAAAGCGGCGCCGACCTTATGAAGAGAATATGGCGCGTAGGCGCGATCCATCGCGTCGAACGCAAGCCTGATCAGTTCTTTATCCGTCATAGATCTCACCTAAGAAGCTTTCTCCAGCTATATCGTTCTCAACACCGAGATAATCGAGGACGGTCTTGCCGATATTACAGAAGCCGGTCATGGTGCCTAAGTTTGCGGGTTTGATATGCTTGCCGTAAACGATCAGCGGGATATGCTCGCGGCTGTGGTCGGTACTGCATATATATCCGGGATCACAGCCGTGATCGGCAGTGATCATCAGGATATCGTCCTCTCTCATCTTCGGGATAAACTTTTCAAGCCACACATCAAACTCCGTCAGAGCGTTCGCATAGCCGTCGACATTATTGCGGTGACCGTAAAGCATATCAAAATCGACAAGATTGATAAAGCACAGGCCCTCAAAGTCACGATCTGCAAGGGCCAAGGTCTTCTCCATGCCGTCGGTATTGCCTTTGGTAAAGGTATGATCCGTGACTCCCTGTCCCGCAAAGATATCGAAGATCTTGCCGACCGCGATACTGTCAAGACCGCTTTCTTTGATATAATCGAGCATCGTCTTCTTCGGAGGCTCTAAGGAGAAGTCGTGGCGGTTGGAGGTGCGGGTGAAGCTGCCGCTCTCTCCGATGAAGGGGCGCGCAATCACACGCCCTACCCCGTGCTCTCCTCTGAGGATCTCACGCGCGATACGGCAGTACTCATAGAGCGTTTCGATCGGGACGATGTCCTCATGCGCCGCGATCTGAAAGACGCTGTCAGCGGAGGTGTAGACGATCAGCTTGCCGGTTCTCACATGCTCGTCGCCGTAGTCAGAGATCACCTGTGTGCCGGAGTACGGCTTGTTGCACAGGATCTCTCTCCCGGTGCGCTTGATAAATTCATCGATTACTTCTTGTGGAAAGCCGTCGGGATAAGTCGGCAGAGGCCGCTCGGAGACGACGCCCGCGATCTCCCAGTGACCGACAGTGGTGTCCTTGCCGCGGGAGAGCTCAGAGAGTCTCGCGACAGCCGCTTCGGGGTGATCGTTATGTCCGAGATAGTCGACGCCGTCGATGTTGCAAAGTCCCATCCTGAGTAAGCTGTTCAGATGAAACTTCTCTGACTTTGAGATCGAGAGCATCGTGTTCGCGCCTACATCACCGAAGTCAGCGGCGTCAGGCATATAACCTACCCCGCAGCTGTCGAGAACGATCAAAAATACACGCTTACTCATCATCAGTCCCTCGGCTCTCTTTTAGGCAAATTTTCGAGCGCGACGGCGGTTTTGAGCGAGAGCTCCATCATCTGGGTGAAAGACTGCTCTCTGTCCTTCGCGTCGAGTCCCGTGAAGGGCGGATACGCAAGATCAGAGATCGTACATACCGCTAACGCGCGCATATGAAGGCGCTGTGCTGTCATATAGAGCGCCGCCGCCTCCATCTCTACCGCAAGACAGCCCGCCTTCTCCCAGTCGACCGACGCGTGGGTATCGTCATAGAAGGTATCGGATGAATAAAGATTGCCGATTTTAAGATCCGCGCCCATCTCGTCGCTGACCTTCTTTGCCAAAGTGAGCATATCGAAATCGCACACGGGAGCGACCGTGCCGCACAGTCCGTACTGAGCGGCGAAGTTCGAGTTTGTGCAGGCGCCGATACCCGCGACGATATCCCTGACATCCACATCTTTGCTGATCGCGCCGGCGGAACCGATACGCATGATATTCTGAACGCCGAAGAACTTGTACAGCTCATAGCTGTAGATGCCGATCGAGGGCATTCCCATGCCGCTCGCCATCACGGATACCTTGACGCCGTCATAGAAGCCGGTATAACCGTTGACGCCTCTGACATTGTTGACAAGTACGGGGGCATCGAGAAAATGCTCCGCGATATACTTTGCTCTCAAAGGATCGCCCGGCATAAGCACGGTTCTCCCAAAGCCCAATTCTTCGTCCAATAGATTAATATGAGGTGTCTTGTTCGCTGCCATTCTCTGTTCCTCCTTCTTGCTGTTTCACGATCTTTACGATACGGCTGGTGCCTAAGCGTGACGCTCCGAGTCTGAGCATATCTTCAGCGTCAACAAGGCTCTTGATGCCTCCCGCCGCTTTGATCTTGGTATCTCCCGAGACATTCTCCGCGAACAGCCGGATATCCTCTCTCGTCGCTCCCCCTGTAGAGAAACCGGTAGATGTCTTGATGAAGTCCGCGTCAGAGCGAGAGACGATCTCGCACATCCTGATCTTCTCTTCAACCGTCAGCAGACAGGTCTCGATGATCACCTTTAAGAGCTTGCCGTCGCAGGAGTGCTTGACCGCATTGATCTCTGAGAGGAGATCCTCGTATCGCTTGTCCTTTAGCCATCCGATGTTGATGACCATATCGATCTCATCCGCGCCGTTTGAGACTGCGTCTTCTGCCTCAGTGCACTTGACCGTGGTCGTGTTATAGCCGTTCGGAAAGCCGATCACCGTACAGATCTTCAGCCGGTCTTCGACATATTCCTTTGCCTGTTTGACATAAGACGGCGGGATACAGACCGAGGCGCAGCCGTAACGGATGCCATCATCGCAGATCTCCTTGATCTCATCCCATGTCGCGCCCTGCAAGAGCAGGGTGTGGTCAACTTTGCTTAATATCTCTTTTACTTCCATAATAACTCCTTAGCGCACAATCGCGTGTATTAATTTTGTTTCTTCAGGCTGGTTCTCTCCGATCGTGACGGCTCCCTGATACCTCTCTGACGCCGCTTCGATCGAGGACTCGTTATTT
>CAJOII010000016.1 GCA_905234535.1 uncultured Ruminococcus sp. | reverse complement strand
GTAAATACCGTATAGGAGAATGACATGATGGACAGCGAGATCAGCACAACCCCGCCGAAAGTAAACATCAGGTCATCGGTATGAATATCCTTATGAAACCCGACGGAAAAAATTGCTAAAATGAGCGCAAAAATGTACAACGGAATAAAAGCAAAATTTGTAATAACGACCATCGGCGCGGAAAAAGCGAAAACCAATGAAGGAATGAACAAAAGTAATTGCTTTTGGATATTCTTAGCGGAAAGATACTCTCCGCATAATAATGTGTTGACGATCGCAAGTACGGCACAGATAAAGAACGGGATCAGCTCACAAAGCCAGAAGACCGCAACGCATACAATAATGCCGATACCTGCTGAAATAAGTCTTGTTTTCATTTTAGCTGTTAACTCTCCGGTTAATAATCTTTATACGATGGTGAATAAAACCATCATCAAATCATTTAGATGCCGCCGAACCGACGGTTACGGTTGTTGTACTCCTGCAAAGCAAGATCAAAATCGCTTTCTTTAAAATCGGGCCATAGAATATCCATGATCACAAACTCGGAATACGCGCTCTGCCATAAAAGAAAGTTTGATGTCCTATGCTCGCCCGAAGGACGGATAATCAGGTCGGGATCCGGCTGACCCTTAGTATACAGATGATCAGACACAAGTTCCTTGGTAATATCCTCGGGTGAAAGCTCTCCGGACTCAATCTGCTCAGAGATATCCTTAAATGCGTGGATCAGTTCATCCTGACCGCCGTAGTTCACGGCGATATTACATACCATTCCGTCTCTGTCTTTAGATATCTCCTCGTTCTCATCCATCAGCTCGATCAGTTCTTTCGAAAAAGCGGAACGGTCGCCGATGAATTTAAGCACGATAGAATCATCTCTGAAATCTCTAAGACCTTCGTTGAGATAATCCTTGAAAAGCCTCATCAGAGCATTAATCTCCACACCGGGACGCTTCCAGTTTTCGGTAGAGAAAGCGTAGACGGTCAGATATTTGATGCCGATGTTGCTGGCGTAGCGGGCGATCTTTCTGAATGTCTGCGCGCCGGCGGTATGGCCCGCGGAACGCGGAAGGCCGCGTTTCTTCGCCCATCTGCCGTTGCCGTCCATGATGATCCCTACATGTGTAGGAAGATTTAACGATGAAAGGTCGACGATGCTCTGAGGAATATCTTTTTTCTTGAAAAGAGCCATCCCTTAGATCTCCATTATCTCTTTCTTTTTCTTATCGGCGATCTTGTCGATCTCTTTGATGAATTTATCAGTGGCTTCCTGAACCTTCTTCTCGCCCTGCTTGAGGTCGTCTTCGGTCAGGTCGCCCTTCTTCTTCATATCCTTGAGCTTTTCGATGGTATCTCTTCTGACATTTCTGACCTGAACCTTGCTGTCCTCGGCGATATGAGAAATGTCTTTTGCAATCTCTTTACGCTTATCTTCGGTCAAAGGCGGGAATATCAAACGGATAATCTTGCCGTCATTCTGAGGATTGATCCCGACATCAGACATCTGGATCGCCTTTTCGATCGGTCTTAAGGTAGACGCATCATACGGCTGGATCACCAGTGTTCTCGCTTCGGTGACTGAGATCGCCGCAAGCTGATTAACCGGTGTGGGAACACCGTAATAATCAACGGATACTTTGTCTAAAACACCGGCGTTCGCCCTGCCTGCGCGGATCGTCTTGAATTCTGCGGTAAGATGATCGATCCTCCGCTGCATACGCTCGTCATTTTTCTTTAAAACTTCTTTCATGTTAATCCTCCTAAATATAAATGTAGTATGATAATTATTTTAAAATCAGTTTGTCACCAATGTTCCGATAGACGGGTCACATACGGATGTGAAGATATTCTCGGGCTCTTTGATGCTGAATACCACTAATCCGATATTGTTATCCTTGCAGATAGCGGCAGCGGTGGAATCGATGACCTTGAGATCCTTTTCGAGGACATCATAGAACGAAAGCTGTGTAAAGCGCTTCGCGTCGGGGTTAGTGTTGGGATCGGAATCATATACGCCATCTACCAAAGTCGCCTTTAGGATGATTTCAGCCTCGATCTCAGCAGCTCTGAGCGCAGCGGCGGTATCGGTCGAGAAGAACGGGTTGCCGGTGCCGCATCCGAAGATCACGACCCTCCCCTTCTCTAAATGACGGATCGCTCTGTTCCTGATATAAGGTTCCGCGATCTGTCTCATCTCAATAGCGGTTTGAACTCTGACATCAACGCCGAGTTGCTCCAAAGCATCCGCGACTCCCAAAGCGTTGATGGTAGTCGCGAGCATACCCATATGATCCGCGCGGGTTCTATCCATATCTCCCGAGGTTCTGCCTCTCCAGAAGTTGCCGCCGCCGACAACGATCGCGACCTGAACGCCTTCGTCAACTAATTTTTTGATCGGATGACAGAAAGAAAGAACGGTGTCAAAATCTATGCCGTGTTTATCATTTCCGGCTAAAGACTCACCGGAAAGCTTCAGCAAAATTCTCTTGTATTTGGGTTTCATCAATAACACTCCATTCCTGAGAGATACGAAAGAACTCCATATCTTCCCATATTAATATTCAAAATAATAATACTACAATATCGGTTATTTGTAAAGTCAAATGAGCAAAACAACTCTACAAATATTTCCTTTTATTTTGCAGTATAATACACAAAAATTTTGTACGGAATGTAAACAATGATTTTAGATTTATTCTGTGAAAATAAAAAAAGCCTCCCTTTTTTAAGGGAGGCCGGAAAAGCAAAGATTATTTTACCATAGAAGCGACTTCAGCGGCGAAGTCATCCTGCTTCTTCTCGATACCCTCGCCCTTCTCGAAGCGTACAAACTTCTTGATGGTGATAGAACCGGAGAGCTTCTTAGCGGTCGCTTCGGTGTACTTACCGACTGTCAGCGAGCTGTCCTTGACAAATTCCTGATCGACAAGGCAGTTTTCCTTATAGAATTTGCCGATCTTACCCTCAACGATCTTCGTGAGAACCTGCTCGGGCTTGTTCGCCATCTTGGGATCCTGCTTCATCTGAGCGACCATGATCTCCTTCTCGTGAGCGAGTACCGACTCGGGAACATCCGCTTCGGAAAGATAGGGTGTGTTCAAAGCAGCGATCTGCATCGCGATATCCTTGCCGTAAGCAACAAACTCGGGGTTGGTGGTATCGATATCGGTATCGAAGTTGACCAGAACGCCGATCTTGCCGCCTGCGTGAACATAAGCGACGCAAGCGCCGTCGAACTTTTCAAATCTTCTGATCTGAATATTCTCGCCGATGGTGAGAACCTTCTCCTGTAAGAGCTCGGCAACGGTCATCTCGGAACCCTCAGCCTTTAATGCGAGCAGAGCCTCAACATCAGCGGGAGAGTTGTTCAGAACGGTGAGCGCGCAAGTCTTAACAAACGCCTGGAAATCCGCGTTCTTCGCAACGAAGTCAGTCTCAGCGTTGATCTCGATCACAACGCCCTGAGTGTTATCATCATTTGTGATTGCGAAAGCAATACCCTCAGCGGCAACGCGGGAAGCCTTTTTCGCCTGCTTCGCAAGACCCTGCTCTCTTAAGAAATCGATCGCAGCGTCCATATCGCCGTTTGCCTGAGTCAGCGCCTTCTTACAATCCATCATGCCGCAGCCGGTCTTCTCGCGAAGAGCCTTGACATCCTGTGCGGTAAATGCCATATATATCAATCCTTTCGAAATATTATGATTATTCTTCTACTACATCCTCAGCGGGCTCTTCAACAGCCGCAGCGCCCATCTGACCTTCTTTACCCTCGATGATCGCATTTGCCATCGCGCCGGCGATCAGCTTGACAGCGCGGATCGCGTCGTCGTTGCCGGGAATCACATAGTCGACATCATCGGGATCACAGTTGGTATCGACGATCGCGACGATCGGGATGCCTAACTTCTTCGCTTCTGCAACAGCGATCTTCTCTTTTCTCGGATCAACAATGAACAGAGCGCCGGGCATTTCGGTCATCTCTTTGATACCGCCTAAGAACTTCTCAAGTCTCTCGATCTCTAAGTTGAGCTTGATGACTTCTTTCTTCGGAAGCAGATCGAAGGTGCCGTCTTCTTCCATAGTGCGAAGCTGCTTGAGTCTCGCGATTCTTCTTCTGATAGTAGTGAAGTTTGTGAGCATACCGCCGAGCCATCTTGCGTTAACATAATACGCGCCGGAACGCTCTGCCTCTTCCTTCACGCTCTCCATCGCCTGCTTCTTAGTACCGACAAAGAGAACCGACTTGCCTTCCATAGAGATTTCCTTGACAAAGTTATACGCTTCTTCAAGTTTGACAACGGTCTTCTGTAAGTCGATGATGTAGATACCGTTTCTCTCTGTGAAGATGTATGGAGCCATCTTGGGGTTCCATCTTCTTGTCTGGTGACCGAAGTGAACGCCGGCCTCCAGAAGCTGTTTCATAGAAACTACTGCCATTTGAGTTTACCTCCTTAGGTTAAACCTCCGCAACAGACCTTGTATTTTGACAGAAAAATCATAGAATGACACCTAACTGCCAAGCCTGAAGCGTGCGTTGTATCTGTATATCTGATAACAATACAGACGCAAAATATAATATAACACATAAAATAAAAAAAATCAAGCATTTGTCTCCAAATGCTTGATAATTTTCTTGCTTACATTAGTAAACGGTATCAAAGAATCTTGAGTATTCGTACTGAACGACAAAATTCTGAGATTCATGCCATTCACTGGTGCAGTAGTTGGTCGCATAATAGCAGATCAATCTATGCTGTACGGCAGATCCGCCCTGATCGAAGATGTAGCTGACAACCTCTTTACAGGTGGAACTGGGATCGAGTGAAAGCGAACCCTGATAACCGTAAGTGTTGATGACATCATCGGCAGATGTAAACCCGCTTCTGACAAAAGCGTCTCTGATACACTGTGCAACAAGAGCCATTCCTGTGTAACCGCAATAGCCCATCTCTCTCATTACTACACGCTCAACCTTGTCTCGATCACTGTCGGAAAGAGCAATCGCGTAACCGACATAGTTGGGATCGGGGTTGTCGATATCCATCAGATATCCGCCACCCGACGAACCGAGCACTGTGGATGAACCGGAATCGCTTTGTTCTGCGCCGTCGTTTGATGAAGAGCTGCTCTGCTGATACTCGTCGTTATACTCAGCTTCTGTCTCATAAACAGCGTTGCTCTCGGTCTCGTCCTCAGAATCAGGTTCTTCGGTTGCTTCGTTCTGCGCTTCCAAAGACTTTTCCTGTTCCTCAGCGATAATGGAGAGCTGTTCTTCAACAGCTGCCTGAGCTTCTTTCTTCGCTTCATCTATCGCGATCGCGCGATATAAAGCGAGTTCCTGCTCGACGGAATCAGTTCTATAATTGATGGAAGTACTATCGGTTTCTGTTTTGTCTGCTTCTCTTGCAGCTCCTACGCCGGGCGCGAGAATAAAAGTATTAGTAATAAGTAAAGCGATGCACAGTGATACCAAAATAAATTTGGTTAATCTTTTGAGCTTCATACTCTATTCAAGCCTCCTTTATAGTAGTTTATCGAGAAATTCGACCGAAATGTGCCCAAATCAAATTCTTTGCGCTTCATTTCGTGATATATTAAATCACAAAAAGGCAAAAATTGCAAGTTTGTAACTTTTGTGTTTTGATTCTTTTTTAGAAAATTAATTGTGTTTTGATTCTATCTTGGAATTATTTTTAGTTAAAAATGTACAGAATACACAATAAATTGTAGTGCAAATTGCCATTAAGCACAAAAATTTTCAGTTACAAAATGTAACAAATTTATTACGATTTTTTGCTTTATTTGGCATTTTTTGCACAGAAAAATCGACTAAAATCGTATCTTCGCCTATCAGACGGATATTATCCCAAGGGATCACACAATCATCACGATGACCGAAAAGACCGAAAAATCGCGGTCTGCCGAATACGATCAGCGATATAATTCTCGCGTGCTTTGTATCCATCAAAAGATCATCGACCGTTCCAATCCTGCATCCGTCTCTCTGATTGATAACTTCCTTTCTTCTAAGGTCCGAAAACCGGCAGGACATTGTACTCACCCCTTAGTATACTATGCAATATAACAAAAAAATATTTCAAAAAAACACACCCACTGTTAAGTGAGTGTGAACGAATGTAAATATTCTGTTAATCAAGTTCTACAGCAGTCCTTCGATCGTTTCCAATACCGTAAGAGTTGCAGAACTCATGACATTGTTGAGGAAAAGAACATTTGTAATACCGTTCTCTTCACAAAAATCGCTCAGATCTCCCGTAAAATAACGGAAGTCGACCGAATAGACCTCATCATAATTATAGGTCAGATACGGGATAAACGCGTTGCCGTAGCTCTCGTGGATCACGACGATTTTCTCTCCGTTTGAAGCGTCACTCGAGCTGCGGATCACCTCAAGCGGCTTATCCCCCATCAGAAATACGCCGTAGGTATTATCCCCTGGCTCCGCAAACTCATAGTAGCAGGAGTCATACTCATAGGTGTCGCCGCTTTCTTCGGTCACGGTATCGGTGACATCATACGGAAATGTCCAATAGTATACAGAATCTGAATCCAGCTCTGCGGAAACGACTTTGGTCAATGTTCCGTTAAAGCCGTCGATCTTATGCTCGGTACAGTCAGACAGATTCAATACCGGAAGACCCGCTGTCTGAGCGAAAGCGGAGTAAGCGTAGTACGCTCCCAAACCTGTCCAATGATGATCGGAGTTAAAGTAAATATACTCGTCACAATGGGAAGACAGCATATTATACGGATTGACCGGAATCACAGAGCTGTTCATCGCGGTATAAGAATTCTTCAAATACTCAGCGGCAGAATAGTTATCGATCGCGTTCTCCCCTACCCTGAGTCTTTCGGGCAAGCCGAACTCCGTATGCAAGGGAGCAATCAGCGAATAGGTCTTCACATTCGCTCCAAACGTCTCTGCGGCAGTGTTCATCGTCTGGGCATAGCGCTCCGCAGTACTCTGATCGCCGTAGAACAGAGAGAACGCCTGCTTATGCCACACATACTGGCTGGCGTCATATACGCCGTCGGTACCGTCATCCTCGACATCCGCGGAAATATAGGTGTTGATTGACAAGAGATCCTCGGTAGGCGCTTCGGTGACAGCTTCAACGGTTGCGTCAGCCGGCTGGGAGGACACTGTCTCGAGTGTCTGCTGCTGATCTGACGCGCCCTTTGCCACATTAACGATCAATATAATAATCAGAACGATCAGTAAAACCAGCGCGGCGCCGATGCCGACGATAATCATACGATTACGCATAACACGGCGCTTTTTCTTTTCAAAGAATTCTTGTTTTTTTAATTCATAACGATCCACTTCATCAGCCCTCATTCACCCTGAATAGATTATTTGATCGCGGCGTCGACGATTTCCATAATACCGCTGTAGTTCTCAGCGACAACCATGGTAACATAATTGCCGACAGCGGTTACTTCGCATTCTTTCGCAAGCGCTAACTGCTCGGGGCTATATGAAGCATAAAGATTAACGATAGAGCCGTAGCGGCGGTCAAGAGCTGTCTTGACATTATCAGCCGCGTCGGTGCTGGCAGCTTCTACTAAAACGATCTCAACAGGTGCCTGTGAGCTGTCAGTTCTGATCTCAGCCGCAAACTGCTTCACATCATCCGGTGAAATAGAATAACACGCCTGCAGCTCAGAAACATCCGAAAGCTCCTTGAGCCCATCAACAGCGTCAGAAAACTGTGTGTTGATATCGCTCAAAACGGTTTTCAGATCAACAGACTTTGCCGAGCCGCAGCCGGTCATCGCAAAAAGTAAAATCGAAATCAGTAAAATAAATGCGCATATCTTCCTCATTTTGGTCTCTCCTTAAAAAACTTGTCGAAATACATCAGAATTTATTATATCACATTTTTTTACGATAACAATATCATTTTACTATTTTTTCAACAAAAAGAATAATTATTCTGAAATCGAATGATTAATAGCCGTGCGCCTCTTTCAGCATCATATCCTTCACTTTCATCAGGCGGGTCTGGGTGGAACGCTCGTTCTCGTCGAGCTTTCTGGTGATATAGCGGATCTGCTCCTGTGTCTGCGGTATCATCACATGCTCAAGGGCGTTAACTCTTCGTCTTGTCTTCTCAATCTCCGACGCCATCAACTGGCAGGACTTCTCGATCTCAGCGAGCTTGATCATATCGGGAAGGATATCGGAGAGAGATTTGACCGCATCGTCAAGATCAGAGGATGTGAATGCGAAGCCGTATGAGTAGATATCGTTTTCATCGGGGGTGCGGGTCGTATATGAGAAGCGCGGAATATCCACACTCATCACATTCTGAAAGGACTGTGAGAGATACACCTCCTGCTTCGGGGCAAGAAGAGCGGCTTTGAGCGTTTCGTCGCTCATCATCGCTTTGGCGAGAACAAAGTTGAGATTCGCACTCTTGATCGCTTCTTCCACCTTGACGCGCAGCGCCCTGTTCTCCTTGACAAGATCCAAGAACTGACGCATCAGCTCATCGCGCTTGTCTTTGAGAAGCTTGTGGCCGCGAGTGGCGGTATTCAGTTTTTTCTTGAGCCGGGAGAGCTCCATTCTGGTCGGGTTGACCTGTGTTACTGCCATATAGCATTACTCCTATACAGGAATATCAATAGTACATATCAAGATACTTATCATCGATACGCTTGAGCTCGCTTCTGGGAAGAATCCTTAAGAGCTCCCAGCCGATATCGAGCGTCTCTTCAATGCTTCTGTTCGCATCATAGCCTTGGGAGACATACTCTTTCTCAAAGCGATCAGCAAACTGCGCGTATAATTTGTCAATATCTGTCAGCGCTGACTCGCCTAAGATCACCATCAGCTCCTTGCAGTCTTTGCCGCGCGCATATGCGGAGAAGAGCTGGTTCATCGTGTTGGAGTGATCGGCGCGGGTCTTCCCCTCCCCTATACCTTTGTCTTTCAGACGGGAAAGCGACGGCAGAACATCGATCGGTGGAGCGATGTTCTTACGGTAGAGCTCTCTTGAGAGAATGATCTGACCTTCGGTGATATATCCTGTCAGATCGGGGATCGGATGTGTCTTATCATCTTCGGGCATGGTCAGGATCGGGATCAGGGTGATGGATCCGGACTTGCCCTTCTGACGGCCGGCTCTCTCATATAATGTCGCAAGGTCGGTATACATATAGCCGGGATAGCCGCGTCTGCCGGGAACTTCCTTGCGCGCTGCGGAGACCTCTCGCAGAGCGTCGGCATAGTTCGTGATATCGGTCATGATGACCAGAACATGCATATCCGCTTCAAAAGCGAGATACTCAGCGGCGGTGAGCGCCATTCTCGGGGTGGAGATACGCTCGATCGCGGGATCGTTCGCAAGATTGACGAACATTACCGTGCGGTCGATCGCGCCGGTCTCTTTGAAGCTGTCGATAAAATAATTTGACTCTTCAAAAGTGATGCCCATCGCGGCAAATACGACCGCAAACTGTTCATCGGCGCCTCTCACCTTTGCCTGTCTCGCGATCTGCGCAGCAAGCTGGGCGTGCGGCAAACCGGATGCGGAGAAGATCGGCAGCTTCTGACCTCTGACCAGTGTGTTCAGGCCGTCGATCGCAGAAACACCCGTCTGGATAAACTCCTGCGGATAGTTTCTCGCATACGGATTCATCGGCAGACCGTTGATATCCATGCGCTTCGCGGGAAGGATATCGGGACCCCCGTCGATGGGTTTGCCCATACCGTCAAATACGCGTGAGAGCATATCGGTCGAGACGCCGAGCTCCATGCTCTTGCCCAAGAATCTGACCTTGGAATCGGAGAGGTTGATACCCGCGGCAGAGTCAAAAAGCTGTACCAGCGCATCTTCGCCGTTGATCTCCAAGACCTTGCAGCGTCTGACCTCTCCGGAAGAGAGCTCGATCTCTCCGAGATCGTTATAGTTGACATCCGTGACGCCTTTGACCAGCATCAGAGGACCTGCTACCTCCTGAATCGTCCTGTATTCTTTCGGCATATTATTCATCCCCCTTGCTGATAATGAGGTCGATATCTTTCTCTAAGTTATAGAGGATATCATCGTAGGATTTATTGATTTCATCATCCTTGACATACTTGAATCTGCCGATTCGCTCTCTGATCGGCATATTGATGAGAGCGTTCAGGTTCGCTCCCTTCTCTACCGCGGCGGTAGACATATCGAAGAAGGCGAGCACCAGCTGCATCATCTTATACTGCTTCTGCAATGTAGAATAGGTATCCGTCTCATGAAAAGCGTTCTGATGGAGAAAGTCCTCGCGGATAGAACGCGCGGCTTCGAGCTTGATGCGGTCTCCCTTGGAGAGCGCGTCCATGCCGACCAGCTTGACGATCTCTTCGAGCTCTGACTCATCCTGTAATAACGACATCAGTCTTGCGCGCAGGTCCATCCAGTCCTCGGCGACATTCTCCTTGTACCATGAAGCCATGGTATCAACATAAAGAGAATAGGAGGTCAGCCAGTTGACCGCCGGGAAATGTCTCTTATACGCGAGAGAAGCATCGAGACCCCAGAATACCTTGACGATCCTGAGGGTTGCCTGTGAGACAGGCTCGGAGATATCACCTCCGGGAGGCGATACCGCGCCGATAACGGATAGAGAGCCTTCTGTGTTCTCGGAGCCTAAGGTGATGACTCTGCCGGCTCTCTCATAGAACTGCGCCAGACGCGAGCCAAGATACGCGGGATACCCTTCTTCACCGGGCATCTCCTCAAGGCGTCCGGACATCTCTCTGAGAGCCTCCGCCCATCGGGAAGTAGAATCCGCCATCAAGGCGACAGAGTAGCCCATATCTCTGAAATACTCGGCGATGGTGATACCGGTATAGATTGACGCCTCACGCGCCGCGACGGGCATATCGGAGGTGTTCGCAATCAGAACCGTTCTCTCCATCAGAGAGTGACCAGTCTTCGGATCCATCAGCTCGGGGAACTCGTTCAAAACATCGGTCATCTCGTTACCGCGTTCACCGCAGCCGATATAGACGACGATATCCGCCTCAGCCCATTTCGCAAGCTGGTGCTGAACAACGGTCTTGCCGGAGCCGAAGGGCCCCGGAACAGAGGCAACGCCGCCCTTTGCGATTGGGAACAGCGTATCGATCACTCGCTGACCGGTGATCAGCGGCATATCGGGAGAGAGCTTCTTCTGATAAGGTCTGCCGATCCTGACGGGCCACTTCTGCATCAGCGAGAGCTCGTGCGTGTTGCCGTTTTCATCTTCAACAACACAGACGGTGTCGGTTACCTTATATTCTCCGCTGTTGATCGATTTGATCACACCGCTGATCTTGAAGGGTACCATGATCTTGTGCAGGACGATCTCGGTCTCTTCAACGGTACCGATGACATCGCCGGGGAAGACCTTATCGCCGACATTCTTAGTCGCCTTAAACTGCCATACCTTATCTCTCTTTAAAGACGGTACAGAGACACCGCGGCTCAGGTTGTTGCCGGATACCTTCATAATATCATCCAGAGGGCGTTGGATCCCGTCGTAGATACTTTGAATCAGACCGGGTCCGAGCTCGACGGAGAGCTGATCTCCCGTAGATACGACCGGTTCCCCCGGACCTAAGCCCGAGGTCTCCTCGTATACCTGGATGGAAGCTTTGTCTCCGTGCATCTCAATGACCTCGCCGACGAGATTGAGCTTTGAAACATGAACGACATCGAACATATTACAGTCTCTCATCCCCTCTGCAATGACCAGAGGTCCGGCAACCTTTTTTATGATACCTGTACTCATATATACATCAATCCTTTTATCATCAGTCACAAAGAGAATGCTGAAGTCTCTTTGTTATTCTTGGTTAAATATATCGATACCGACCGCTTTTTCAACAGAGGTCTTTACAGCGTTCAGCCCTTGGCCGGTATTATCCTTTACACCCGGAATCAGAATGATCGCGGGAGACGGCAGATCTTTATATTTCTCGATCTCTTTCTCAAGCAGGACAGCCGCGCCCTCGGTCACATAAATGATACTGTAGTTCTGATTTGTGCATAGTTTCTTGAAAGAAGCGATGGTTTCGTCGGGCTCACCGGTATAATAGGTGTCCAGCCCTAATGCCGCGAAACCGTAGACGCTCTCTTTGTCTCCGAATACAGCAATTCTATACATAGCTTTTCCTCAGTCTCTCTCTGATGAGCAAATCATCTATATGATTGATCTTTGCCGAAAGGATCATCCTGACCGCTTTGATCTCATTCTGTTTTGCGACAAGATAACCGATCACGGGGCCGATCGAGAACGGCTCCCACTTCTGCGGTTTCAGAATCTCGGTCATATAGTCATCGCACCATTTTTCAAATGCGGACATAGAATCGTTCAAAGCGTTGACCGCGCTTTTATACTCAGTGGTCGAGAGATACTCGATGATGCTGTCATATCCGCTCGACGCGCTCTGCGCGAGCTTCTCTATATTGAGCGAATCGCAGGGAACCAACGCTTTCTTGATAAAATCAAGACTTTTCTTCGTCTTTGCGCAGCGTACAGCGATCTTGATATCCGATGACGCTACCGTAAGCTCACAGAAAAGCTTAATGATATCGCTGTCATAGATTTCTTTCAGATGAAATATATGAGAAAGACACATTCTGTCAACGATCATATCGCAAAGCTGACCGTCAGAGGTGGAAAGCAGCGTGCTCATCGCATACCGCGCGGTCTCACTCAGATATTCCGGTAAACGCTGATATTCTCTTTTCGATACCGCGTCAAAGACCAGCTCGGGAGAAGTGACAGCGTTTTGGATTAACATATCATCGGGCTTTACATCTCGTGTGACGCACTTGATCGCGACTTTCAGATTATGAAAGTCGTTTTTGACTAAGATAAAGTTGAATATGCTTTTGTCCTGAACGATCTCGGTCATAAAAGACCAAAGATTATTTTCTTCAAAAGAAATTAAATCCTCCGCGGAATCATTCTCAGCGTTACCTCCCCAACCTTTATCTTTCAGGTTACGGATACAAGTTTGAGCATCCGAAGCCGAGAGAAGAATGTCGTAGTCTGAATCGGAGAGCAGAGCGGTTTCTTTGAACCTGATGCGGGCAACAGCATAGGTATAGTCTGTTTGCGCCATAATTACTCCTTTCTCAGAACAGGATCTTTGACGCTTTGTCACTGAGGTCTTCCCACTGTGATCTGAATATCGCGTCAAATGAACAATTCATATCAATCCCTTCATAGACAAGGATAAAACCCGAGTCGATCGCGACAGGTGTTTTTGACAGCGACAGAGACCCGTTCGAGATATCCTTGATCTTCTCCTCAAAGCCGTCGGGCAGACGACCGAGATCCTTCATACCGAAGCAAATCTGGCCAGAGATGCCGGAATGATTCTTGATGATCATCTTCTCGATCAAAGAGAAGTATTCGTCATCGGGAAGCGTTTTCATGTTTTCAAGCGCGTTGTTCAGCATCAGCGAGATGATCTCCTGCTTGGTCAGCAAGATCGTCTTCTTCTCTTCAAGCGCAGCGGCAGAATCCGCTCTCGCGGCAATATCCTCAAGCTTAGATACAGTCTTCGTCTTCTCAGAAGAGAGGATCTTATCAGCAGAACCTTGAGCGTCAGCGATGATCTTCTCCGCTTTCAGATTCGCGTTATGAAGGATCTCATCACACACCGACGATGCGTTATGATCGATCTCCTGAATAATTTTTTCGATTCCTGACATAGTAATGTCCTCAGATTACATTGCGTTGATGCCGAAAATAGCAAGAATAGAGATCAGAAGAGCCAAGATCGCGTAGGTCTCGACCATAGCGGGCAGGATCAGCGCCTTGCCCATCTGGTCTTCCTTTTTCGCAACGGTACCGATTGCTGCGACAGAGCAGTTACCCTGATGGATCGCGGAGAACAGACCGGAGAAAGCGATCGGAAGCGACGCCGCAAAATACAGCAGTCCCTGCAGGCCGGTGATCTCAACAGGATCGCCGATGATGCCGATATTCGACATAATGAGGAACGCAACGAGCAGACCATAGATGCCCTGAGTAGCGGGAAGGAGCTGGAAGATCAGCACTTTGCCGAACTTGGAAGGATCCTCTGACAGAACGCCTGCCGCGGCGATACCCGCTTTGCCGACGCCGATTGCGGAACCGATACCCGCAAAGAATGTCGCGAACGCCGCGCCTAAGAGCGCGAAGAAAACTCCACCGTTATTTGCTAAAAAATCTGACATTTTATATTTCCTCCTTGACTGTAATATGTTTTGTATTGATTTTAAACGGCTTGAACTCTCTTCCGCCGCCTTTATAAAACTTACCGAAGAACTCAACAAACTGCAGTCTGTTGGTATGGACATACGCGCCAAGCGCGTTGATGCCGATGTTCAAGAGATGTCCGATCAGGAATATGACGCAGAACAGAATCACGCCGATGACCGATGTACCCATCATCGATCCGATCTGGTTGAACACCTGCGCAATGACGCCGGTCGCAAGACCCAAGGCGAGCAGACGACTGTAAGAAAGGATATCGCTCAGGTATCCGGTAGCGCCGTACAGACCGTACATACCTTTTAAGAGACGCTTGATCGGGTTCTTGCTCTCTCTTCCGGAGAAGAAGAGAATAATCACCGCGCCGATACCTGCCATGATGCCGCCGATGGTCAAAAACACCGGCGGTAATGTGAAGCCCGCGATATTCCCCATCATCTCAAGCGACAGTAAAGCGAGGATCGCGCCGCCTACCAGCAGATACCAGCTGATCACATCGTACAGTACCGCGAGATAGTCCTTGTGCTTGATATTGTTATACGCGCAGATACCGAGGCCGGTGAATAGATGGATGATACCAAGCAGGAACGAGAACATCAGCATCTTCATCGGATTGGTGACGGGATTGAACCAGATCGGCACCACAAGTCCGGGGATAGCGGGCGGAGCAACGCCGAAGTAGGTGTTTGAGATAACAGACACAGCGTCGCCGAAGAATGAGCCGAACAGCATCCCCCAAATAAATGTGGATATACCGCACCAGAAGAACATCTTCATACTCTTCTTGAGCCCCGGTTCCATATTCTTGAACTTCAGGATCAGAATGCCGCACGCAAGCGCCATCACAAGCCCATATCCCGCGTCTGAGAACATCATCCCGAAAAAGATATAATAGAAGATCGCCATGATCGATGTGGGATCGGCCTCTCTTCTGTCGGGATAGCTGTAGGTAGCGAGCACCGACTCCACCGGTTCGGAGAACTTGTTGTTCTTCAGCTTGATCGGGGTATCCGATGTATCCGAATCCTCAAGCTCGACCTCCGCGTCATAATGCTCTTCAAGATAATGTTTGAGCTTGATCGCGTCATTCTCAGCGATATAACCGGTCATAATAAAGGTGTTGTTTGATACAGAGGCTTCGTCAAAAGCCGCATACCGTTCAGCCTTCATCACATAGTAGTCTTCTAAGAAATCCAAAGGCGCCTTATATCGGTTCAGAGATTTAATGTTGTTCTCATTCTCCAAGATTCTGCCCTTGCGGTTATTGATATGTCGAATAATCTCTTTCTCTCGCTGTTTCGGAATCACCAAGGACTGGTACGAAGGATATTCAAAACCGATCTTTCTGAGCGCTTCACTCAGCGGATCCGCATCACAATCGGCACATAATATCAGCACACAGGTCTGATTCTCATCAGAAGAAACTATATCGATATCAAACTTCTCAACGGAGGGGGCGACCTCAGCCAAGCTGTTCAGAATATCGGCGGATGACTTCTTCCCTTGAAACTTCCCGATGAACGCCGTCGTAGAAGCGGTTCCCGAAAATGTCATCGGAACATCCAAGGACAGCCACGGACGGATGGTGTCGAGTTGAGCCTCATACTTGAGGATCTCAGCCTCATTTTGTTCTATATTCTTTTTGTAGGATACAATATCATACGCGGCTTTGAGCGTATCGTTGGAACTCTCGACCAGCTTCTCATACTCGGATGATGAAAGCGGCTTTCTCCCCTTGAAGGAAGAGAGTAACGATTTCTTATCCTTTGTATACTCCGAGAGGATCTCCCGCGCGCGCTGGGCGGTTTTAGAGGACTTGAGATACTGCGCCTGAATCGAAGAAGTGTCTTCTTTAAAGAAAACGCTGTCTTCGATATCGACATTCTCGATCTCAAGCACGCCACGCCTCTGGAGCGTCTCCAGAATATCGTCACAGTGATCGATCAGCGCGTAGATATTGATGCGTTTCATTTTTAGCATCGCCATAAGATATAACCCTCCAAAAAGGTCAGCTGAACATATCTAACAACAGACGATCAACAGATTCTTGCTTTAACAGAGTGGACTGCTTCAGAGAATCCGCCTGTGCTTCCGCTTTTTTTGACGCGGCAAGAACAGTTTCTCTCGCTTGATTATTTGCGGCAGCAATCTCTCTTGAAGAATCCTCCTGCGCTTTTTGTTTCGCATGATCAATGATCCGTGAGGCTTCGGCGTTCGCGCCGTCAATAATTCTCATCGCCTGCGCTTCTGCCTGAGACTGACGATCCATCGCCTGCCTCTCGGCTTCTCTGATTCTATCTATTGTGGATAGTGCCATATTTTCACCACCATGTTGTGTATTTCATATGTGTTCTATTTTATACTGTAAAGGGTTGATAGTCAAATGTTTTTTCCGTTTTTTGGACAGAATTTACATTTTGTTAAATTATTAACGACTCTCGAACAGAAAATCATCAATAAAATCGCCAAAATCCATAATCAGACTGATAATATCGCTTATTTTTCCATCATATTACATTTTTGTGTCTCCGCTCTTTGACAGAAGATTCATCCGTGATATGGGATAATGACACTAACATATCAAAGACCTCTCTCCCATCCTGACACATCGGAGTGATGTTTTACGGTTGTTTATGTAGATATACTTATTATCACAAATACAATCATCAACTACACGATTTTACTATTGACCGCAAAGTTGTTACATATTCACGCAAAGCCGTGGAGAATGATCTTCTGCGCGTTTATCAGCTCTCTTTCTGCACTTCTTGTATACATTCCGTATTATTCCGGAATAGTTTCAATCATCATGAGGATCGCCGTTTGCGTTCTCTCAGTGCTGATCGCGTTCGGATATATTTCTTTTCGAGAATTTTCAAAAAAATGCGGAATGCTGATTATTCTGTCGTTATTATTCTGCGGGTTCTTCATTTTGATATATCAGCTGCTTCATCCTCCGAACATGGCGATTATCAATGACATTGTGTATTTTGAGTTTGATCCGCTTCTGATGATCGCGCTGACGGCGTTTATCTACATAGTAATGATACTGATTCGAAAAGTATTCTCCGAAAGAATCAAAAGCACGATCGTAAATCTCTGCTTTTTCTATAATGATCGGAACTATGTATGCTTAGCGAAAGTCGATACCGCGTGTAATGTCAGAGAGCCTTTCTCGGGAAGTCCGGTCATTATCGTAGAGAAATCGATATTCGATACAGAGCCATTTGAAATGAAGCGAGTGATTCCCTATCAGACGCTGACAGGCTCATCCCTCATGTACGCAGTCAAAGTCCAGAGAGTTCTGATAGATCAAAAAGAAATCAATAAGAATATATATATCGGCTCTGCCGAAAAAATAGATGAAAACTATCAAGCGATCATCAATTCTGAAATCATAAGGTGATACATATGCAATGGCTGTTCAATCTGATTTTTAAAATAAAGTTTCTGCTGGTAGGCAACTCCGTCTACTATGTCTCAAACTCCGGCTCACTCCCCCCTCCCTTGACCAAAGAGGAAGAAAACGAGTGTATGATACGGATCAAAGACGGTGATGAGAGCGCCAGAGAACCGCTAATCGTCCATAACCTGCGGCTGGTCGTCTATATCGCGAAAAAGTTTGAAAACTCCAATGTCAATATCGAAGACCTGATCTCCATCGGCACCATTGGTCTGATCAAGGCGGTGAACACCTTCTCCCCCGATCGCAATATCAAGCTCGCGACCTACGCCTCCCGCTGTATCGAGAACGAGATCCTGATGTTCCTCAGAAAGACCTCTCAGAGCAAATTCGAGATCTCGATCGATGAGCCGCTCAATATAGACTGGGACGGCAACGAGCTTCTTCTCTGTGATATCTTAGGCTCTGACTCCGACGAAATCTCGAACGATATCGAAGAAGAGATGGAGCACAACCTGCTGCTTGATGCCGTGTCCCGCCTGAACACCAGAGAAGCGATGATTATTGAGCTGAGATTCGGCCTCAACGGTCATGAGGAACATACGCAAAAACAGGTAGCCGACCTCTTAGGCATCTCTCAGTCCTACATTTCCCGTCTCGAGAAGAAGATCATCAAGCGTCTGAAGACCGATCTCGAAAAAGTCGTATAAATCATGCCGTCCTCTCGGGCGGCATTTTCTTTGTTATATACTGATAATAATGCAATTGACTTTTGAACGGATCTTTCGTATAATAATGCACAGGACAGATAATCTATACGCACATGTTGCCTCGGTGAAAGGTTTTCAAGGAGATAATCTATGACAAAAAGAATCATTGCTGCGATATGTCTGCTGCTTTTGGTTACGGTTTTCTTTACAGGCTGCGGAATGAATGACCTCCCTACAGGTGAGTATATCAAAAGCTCTGTTTCACCGGAGGGTACATACATAATCAACGCATATGTATGTAACGGAGGCGCTACAACAGATTTTTCCGTGAGGTGCGAAGCCCAGACCATATCGACCGGCGAAACACGAAACATCTATTGGCAGTATCATCGTCAGGATGTCGAGATTGAATGGCTCAGTGATACCGAAGTGAAAATTAACGAAATCAAATTGGATGTGACCAAAGACAGCTACGACTGGAGAAATTGATTTTCCCTTTTCAACTTTTAATTTAATAAGTACGCACCTGTGGTGGAATTGGCAGACACGCTGGATTTAGGTTCCAGTCCGAAAGGGTGCAGGTTCAAGTCCTGTCAGGTGCATTTAAAAGCGAAAATCCTGTCATATTTAATGGCAGGATTTTTTATAATTTCGAAAAGCATTAGATAAACTATAGATGAAAGTGATATTATTTTCAAAAATATATATGAGCGAATACGGTAATGAGAAGGATCATATCAATATTTTTAGCGTCAGCGATGATGATAACCCTGCTTTCGGCGTGCTCGAAAGTTGAATACGAAAGCATCCATACCCTGTACTTCAAAGACAGTACCAAAAGTGATAAAGCAACGGCTACTTTCTTTAACAGTCAGAGCGGTGAGAGCACAGAGGCAGAAATGGAAAAGATCGATGAGGACAAGAACTCATACACCTTCATGTGTGAGGAAGACTGTTCTGTATATAATATGGCTTATGTCACCTGCGGGGAGACACAAACAAGTGAATTTGCCTTCAACCCGTGCGTCAGCGGATGGTATAAGACCGAAGATGATATCATGCCCTTTACATACGGTGAAGAGACAGACTATACCGCTGTCTGTGACGATGTCACGCTCATCGGTTACGGTTATGAGAAAAGGATCCACATCTGGAAACCCGACAACTATGACGAATCATCCAACGAAAAATACGCTACCGTTTATCTGCTCGACGGAGAAGGCGCTCTGTTCTATGATAACGGCGAACAGCAGCTGAAAGGAAATCTGGTCGCGTCCGAGCAGATCAACGCGATGACATCCTGCACCGGCACAAAGGCGATCATCGTGGCGATCGAAAATGTATACGCGCGTGACTACGAGCTTGTTCCGGAGATCGGTGAATCGGCTGATGAAAAAATGTTTGCAAAGTACCACGGCGAAGATGAGAAACCGGAATATGACAGCATGAACGGCACAGAGTTCGCCGACTTCGTTGCACGCACGCTGGTGCCGTATATACAGGAGCACTATCATGTTTATACCGATGCGCTTCATACCGCGATCTCGGGCCCGTCTTTAGGCGGATTGGAAGTGTTCTACATAGGCTTGGAGTATCCCGAGATATTCGGCACGGTCGGCGCGATGTCGCCATCATTCTGGGAATATGACGCGGCAACCTGGAAAGAATACCTGAACGATAAGAGCTTCAGCAACAATACGACGTTCTTATACCTCTATACCGGTCCCGCTAAGCTCGATACCGATCCCGATGTCACCGATATGTACAACCGTCTCAAAACGATGGGTTATCCTGAAGAAAAGTTAGTGCTGCACTTCAACGAAAAAGGCACTCATCTCTCAACCTTCTGGCGCAATATATTCTCTGAGTTTTTGACCGCGATGGTATTTCAGAATATCAAGCCGCTGCAACACGAAAACTGAATGTCTGTTTTCATCCGAATACATAAATCCCCCTATCAAAAATATCAAAGCAAAAAGCTGTCGAGAGTCTCGACAGCTTTTTATGGTTCAGATAACTTTGAGAGAAACCTCTTCCCTATTAATAATGATAGAGTTACGCGGTAAGTACCGAAGCCGCACTCTGGGAATAATGATACATCGCTTTCACGACATTTTTGAACGCGTCTGTATAACCATTTCCATTCACAACAGCGTTATAATAATTCGCTGCGCTGTACACCGCGCTCGCAGAATCATCTCCGTTAGTAAACGAAATCGTATAAGAATTGAAGATATCTTTGGCGGAGATGCCGGTGATCTCAATGTACTTATAGGTACCGGTTTCTAAGAATGAAGCGTTGTTTTCACCGATTTTTACGGTCGTATCGTCAAACTTCTCCTGATCGGTTACCGTGAAGAACAGGCGGATCGTGGTCTGAGAAGTCGCGGACATTGTCGCGCCGGCATATCTTAAGCCATAGGCGCTCAGGTCACTTGCGCCGAGTGTGGTGGGATCGTCTAAAGCGGAAGGTGATTCTGCCGCAGCCCACGCAGAATCGATTTGTGAAATATAGCTGCCTGCCATATCATCTTCTCGATATCCGAAATGGGTCTGGATCTTGTCGCCGTAGTCGAGCATATCACAGAGAAGTTTCCGAAGTTTTGCGTTACTTGCGTATATGGACGACGCCTTCTTCGCATAATCGACGATACTGGTTTCGTTCGTCAGGATCTCGTCGCCGTCAACCGTCAGAGACATGTGCACCGTATCGGTCATTGAACGGGCGGATACCATACATGAAGCCATGTAATTCGCACCGTTGAAAGATACACTATTCAGATCGACTGTTGAGGACATCCGGTAGTCATCCGTACCCCAGCTGAACCAAACCTTTCTTTCACCTGTATAGCGATCGGGAATATATAGATAGAAGTTGACTGCGATCTCATCCCTCAGGCTGACGGTGTTCCCTACTGCATACGCATTTTCAACGGATTCATAATTTGCTGTATATGTTGCATCTTCAGTTGCTTCGGTAATCTCGGGTGACCAGCCGGAGAAGATGTAAGTATACTGTTTCGTCGCCGTCTTTGTCGGTTCAGCTCCGGTGTAAACGGGTAAGTCACCGTACTCTACTTCAGAGCTTTGGAGTACTGTGCCGTTCTCATCCTCAAATGTCACCGTATACTTATTGATAGTGCTGTCAAAGACAGCTGTGTAGGTTACATCATCGGTAACTTCAGTGATCTCAGGAGACCAGCCGGAGAAGGTGTAGGTATATTGCGCATCGGCAGATTTTGTCGGAGTTCCGCCGGAATAAACAGGCACCTCTCCATATGCAAGATCACTACTTTGCAGAATACCGGATTCGCCGGCAAAGTTGATCGTATATCTGTTGACTACAGCGTCGAAGAC
Source organism: uncultured Ruminococcus sp. (assembly GCA_905234535.1). Classification (GTDB taxonomy): domain Bacteria; phylum Bacillota; class Clostridia; order Oscillospirales; family Acutalibacteraceae; genus Ruminococcoides. The sequence goes on along the minus strand of CAJOII010000016.1, from coordinate 5,215 downwards.
CGCGGCATAAACCGCGTCTCCGATGACCGATATGATCTCGGGGCTCCATCCGACAAAAGTATATGTATACTGTGCAGTTGATTCTTTGAACGGTGTTGCGCCGGAATAAACAGGAGTTTCACCAAATGCGACTTTTTCGGCAGCAAGTGTTCTGCCCTCATCGTCAGTCCAAATAATATCATACTTGTTGACTTCAAATGAATAGGCGGCAACATAAGTGATGTCTCCAACCACCTCTACGAGTGAAGGTGACCATCCCACAAAAGTATAGGTATACTGCGCATCCGCTTCCTTAGTTGGTGTAAGGCCATGGTAGGTGGGCATATCACCGTAATGTACATAAGATTCTTCCAGTACAGTACCATCATCATTTTTCCATGTAACGATATAAGAATTAATCTCTTCTCTGTACCGCGCTGTATAGACTGCGTCCTCAGAAACTGGTACAATTTCCGGTGTCCAACCGTCAAAAATATATGAATATGCGGCAGAAGATTCTTTTGACGGGATCAACGAGGAGTATAACGGCGTTTCACCGAATTCATACTCACTGCTCTGTAAGACTGTGCCGTCTTCATTCTCGAATGTGATCGTGTACTTATTGACAGCGGATGTATAAGTCGCGGTGTAAGTCGCATTATCGGTTACCGCTGTAATCTCAGGGCTCCATCCGGAGAAGGTATAGGAATACTGAGCGGTTGCCGCTTTCGTCGGGGCCGAGCCGGTATAGACAGGCGTTGCACCGTATTCTACCTCTGAGCTTTGGAGCTCGGTGCCGTCTTCGTTCTTGAAGGTAACCGTATACTTGTTAACGGTAGAGTCAAACTGAGCGGTATAGGAAGTATCCTCTGTCACTGCCGAAATAACAGGCGACCATGTATTATTAAAGGTATAGGTGTACTGAGCGGTTGCCGTCTTCGTGGGAGTACTGCCGAAATAAACGGGAGTATTCCCATGGATCACTGTCTCAGAATAGAGTGTGTTTCCGTTACCGTCGAGCCATGTCACGGTGTGCGGTGTGACATTCGCGAGATAGAACAGCTTACGGTGCCAATCGTCGTTTCCATCGCCATTCGGGCGGAAGTAAATATCATAAGTCCCGTCTGAGGATACGGTATAATTTCCATCCATGCCATCGGGATACCATTTGTCATCGTCACCGTAGACTTTGATCTCGTTATCCGCGTCCAGTGAAACGGTTAGCTTATATTCTTCCGCTTTATCAGAGGACTTGACCGGTGTAAAGGTTGAAGCGCCTATACTGCTCCAGTCGGTCATTGATCCAACCAAATAATAAGTCGGAACCGATGAAACAGTAAGCTCGTTGTCGCAAAGGCTGATTGCCCAATGCGCGCCGTCTCTGATACCGGTCGTAATATCATCGGTCTGATCGGTACCGTTATTAAAGATAATGCCGATCGCGGTAGACGGAACCGTCGCCGTATAAATCAGATCGTCTTCATCGGCGGTCATCGCAGCGCCCGGCCAGCTGTTATCACCGCTTTCTGTCCAGTAATAGACATTGACGGTTTCCCAATCGATCGCGTTTGTGACTGCAATCGTATAGTTTTCGGCAGCGTTAGACGCGAATACAGCTGTATAGGTAACATCTGAGGTGACTGCCGCGACCTCGGGAGACCATCCGCTAAAGGTGTAAGTATAGGATGCATCAGACGCTTTTGTCGGGGTCTCTCCGTTATAAATCGGTGTTGTACCGTATGCGACATTTTCGTCCGTCTCAAGAACCGTATCGTCAGAATTCTTCCATATTACCGTATAGGTATTAACAGTTGCATCGAACTGTGCGGTATAGGATGCGTCTTCTGTAACCGCTGTGATCTCAGGACTCCAACCTTCGAATGTATAAGTATACTGCGCGGTCGCGGTCTTTGACGGAGTTGTTGAGCCGTTATACACGGGAGTCTCGCCATACGCAACGCTGTCGGTCGTGAGCGTTCTGCCGTCTCCGTCGACCCATGTGATCGTATAGTAATTGACCGCGGAGCTGTAGGCCGCTGTATAGGTAATATCACCTGTCACCGCGCTGACCTCAGGCGTCCATCCGGAGAAGGTGTAGGTATACTGCGCGTCGGCCGCCTTGGTCGGGGTCGCACCGTTATAAGCGGGCGTTGCGCCGTACGCGACATTCTCATCAGTTTCAAGCACTGTACCATCGGCGTTTTTCCAAGTAACGGTATAGGTGCTCGCTCCGGTAGTGAATTGAGCGGTATATGTTGCCTCTCCCGTCACCGCTGTAATCTCAGGACTCCATCCGGAGAATGTATAGACATATTGTTCAGTGGATGCCTTAGAGGGCGTAGAGCCTGTGTATGTCGGGGTTGCACCGTAAGCAAAGTTCGAACTTTGCAGGATGGTACCATCCTCGTTCTTAAATGTAATGGTATATTCATTAACAGTAGAATCAAACTGCGCTGTATATGTTGTATCTTCAGTGACTGCGCTGACTGTCGGTGACCATGTATTATTAAATGTATATGTATACTGATCGGTCGCGGTCTTGGTGGGAGTTGATCCGGTATAGGACGGTGTATCGCCATAGCTGACAGTTTCCATCGCTAAGGTATTCCCGTCACCGTCTTTCCATGTGACGGTGCAGGGAGTGACATTTGCGAGATAGAAGAAGTTCTCATACCAGTCGCTGTTTCCGTCGCCGTTCGGACGGAAGTATATATCGTATGTTCCGGCTGAAGTAACGGTAAAATTACTGCCGCCCGGATACCATGTGTCGCTGCTGCTGAGGACTTTCAGCTCCGCATTCGCGGGGAGTGTAACGGATGAGAATTTATATTCTACCTTTCCGGAATCGGATGTGTGAAGAGAAAATGCATAGTCATTACTCTTTGTCCAGTTGTTGATCGTTCCGACGAGATAATAGGTCGGCGTTACGCTTGTTGTATATTTTCCGTTACTGGTCGTATTGTTGATAATCCAGCTTGCGCCGTCTTTGATACCGGAAGCGATATCCTCGGTCTGTTTTACACTGCTGGAGGCGCCGTTTGTAAAGAGTAATCCGTCAACATCACTCGGGATCTCAAAAGAATATACCTTTGTACCTGAGACAGAGGTCATCGAAACACCCGGCCAATCGGGAGTGGCGGTAGCTGCGGATCCCCAGAAATAGATATTGACTTTATTCCAACCTGCGTTATTGATCGCGTAAACCGTATAGGTGTCAGAGCTCTCGGTCGCCTCTTCTGTTGCGGTTGTTGCTGTCGTCGCGGTAGTTGCTTCGGTCGCGCCGGACGGAGTATAAGAACTCCATATACCGCCGACTTCAGACAATGTTCCGGACGCGATCGTATAGCAGTTGGTGTTATCATCCGGAACCAGATCGGATGTCTTATTCCAGAAAGGACCTCCGTCATCACCTTTGGTCCAATTATTAGAGGAGATGTTCGGATCCATCCGGCAGAAGATCACATTCGTCCAGTCACCGGAGGGAAGCGCCGCGGAATAATATCCGTCCCCGTCAGTATCGGTCATATCTACCCACTGACTGGATCCCGTCGTGTTAAAAACATACATTGCGAATCGCGCATTATCAGATGTCCAGTTGGAGTTCGGTTTCAGATAGAGCGGCGATGTAGTAATATAATCATAGACAGAATCACTTGTATTATAAACGATCGCAACACCGGTAGAACCGACCGTGCCGGAGATCGTACCGTTTGAAACCGTGAAGGTGTTGCCGGTGATCTGATCGGTATAGGTGCCGTTTTCCATCGTATGAGCGGTCAGACTGACAGAACCGGAACCGTCAAGCTTAGAGATGGCTACGCCGGAGGTGCCGCGCTCAACATAAGCGACATTGCCGGAAGACGCCAGATATTCGGTCGTGCCGTTAAAGAAGTTCTTGAATTTATTTATCTCAGCTACCGCGGTGGACTTCCATGTGGTATCTGAACTCGCGTAACCCATATTGGTGTTCGGACGCGCAAAAAACAGAGAGGTGGAATCAGCGCGCGAACCGACGATCGCCCACGCCTTGATGATCACATCATCCGAAACACCGGATGTATTCCCCGTCCAAGCCGATCCGGAAGAGCCCATATAGGTGTCATGCGACTCAACCCACAGCACACTGTTTGAAGCAGACGCGCCTTTATAGTAGGTGCTGTCAGCAAGCTCAGACGCCGCGACCCAGTATGCTTTATCCAGTGCTTTATCACCGGTATAATTATCGGTTACCGCCATGTACCGGGTATAATTTGTGATATCCGTTCCGGCGGATCCTAAGATCTCCCCGTAAAAATACAGATCGTTATCGGTATAGTCCTTAGCGCCGTTGATCACAGCAGGCCAGAAATCGCTTGCCATCGGAGAGTCTGTCGGTAATTCGATATGCTTTGCCGCGTCAAAGCGGAAGCCGTCGACACCGCAGTCAATGCATTCCTCGAGCAATCCGAGCGCTCTCATCTGAATATAAGAATTATAGGTATTCAGATCAGGCATACCGAGATGATACTGTGTCATGGTATATCTGCTATCATCATTGACGCGGATATTATTGCCGTGATAATAATTCGCATTTTTCAGATCGTTCTCCACAGCGCTGTTGAGATAATTGTATGTTCCGCCGTCGGTGCCGTTGTTCGCTAAATGGTTCGCGACAATATCCACGATAACCTTAATGCCGTAGGTATCTGCTGTTTCGCAGAGAGACTTGAGCTCCGCTTTGGTGCCGAGCCAGGTGGTGCCGTCGGCGGCGATCGATAACCCCAGCGGCTGATACATCTTCCACCACTGTTCAGATTGTTTGACATAACTGGAGTCATAGTCTTTCGGGCGCTGAACCGGCGAGGTCTGTACCGCCGTATAACCTGCAGCGGCGATATCCGCAAGGTTAGCTTTGATATTATTATAGGACCAGTTGAAACAGTGCAGAATGGCACCGCCTTGAACCGTATCCTGTGCAAGCTGCGCACTCGAAGCTTCTGCGGAAACAGAGAAATTGCAAATGGTGAAAACAGACACAAGCATACAGAGAACCAACAGTATACTGGTCATCTTCTTGATCGATCGCATCATTACGACTCACTCCTTCAATTCTAAAAAGTGTCGGGGTGGATAACAGATAATGGAGAATGCGCAAAACATTGAACCTGTATAATAAAAGTGTACATTTGAAGTTAATAATGGTAGAATGAAAAAGAGGAGATGACTTCAAATGGGAACACACGGTGAACAAAGCAGG
>CAJOII010000015.1 GCA_905234535.1 uncultured Ruminococcus sp. | reverse complement strand
GAGCGTTTTGAGCGCGTTTAGAAGCATCGCCGAACAGGCGCCCAAGAGCTCTGAGGTCTTGCCGGTGATGATGGTGCCGTCACAGAGCTCGATCGCCGCGGCGGGAGCCGAGGTCTCCTCAGCGCGCTCTAAGGCGGGCTTGATGACCGAGCGGTCCTGAGCGCTGAGCTTCGACTGCTTCATCAGCAGGCCGATCTTGTAGACCTCTTCGTCCTTCGCGTTGCCCTTCTTGAGGTTACACATCGTATCATAATAACGGCGGATGATCTCCTGATTGGCGGCGGCGCGGACAGCGTCGTCGTCGAAGATGCAGTTGCCCGCCATATTGACGCCCATATCGGTGGGAGACTTGTAGGGAGACTCGCCGAGGATGGTCTCGAACACCGTGTTGAGCACGGGAAAGACCTCGATATCGCGGTTATAGTTGACGGTGGTCTCGCCGTAGGCTTCTAAGTGGAAGGGGTCGATCATATTGACATCGTTGAGGTCGGCGGTCGCGGCTTCGTAGGCGACATTGACCGGATGCTTCAGGGGAAGATTCCAGATCGGGAAGGTCTCGAACTTCGCGTAGCCCGCCTCGACATTCCTTTTGTGCTCATGATAGAGCTGAGAAAGGCACACCGCCATCTTGCCCGAGCCGGGACCCGGAGCGGTGACGACGATCAAGCGGCGGGAGGTCTCGACATAGTCGTTCTTCCCGAAGCCCTCATCCGAGACGATGAGGTCGACATCCTGCGGATAGCCGGGGATGGTATAGTGATGATAGACGGTAATCCCGCCTTCTTCTAACTTCTTCTGAAAGGCTACCGCGGCGGGCTGGTCACTGAATCGCGTGAGCACGACACTCCCGACATAGAGCCCTCTGCCGCAGAACACATCGATCAGCCTGAGGACATCGAGGTCGTAGGTGATGCCGAGGTCTCCTCTGACCTTGTTCTTCTCGATATCGTCGGCATTGATGACGATGACGATCTCCGCCTCGTCCTTGAGCTGCATGAGCATCTGAAGCTTCGAGTCGGGCTTGAACCCGGGCAGCACGCGCGACGCGTGATAGTCGTCGAAGAGCTTGCCGCCGAACTCGAGGTACAGCTTGTCGCCGAATTTGGAGATGCGGTCGCGGATATGCTGAGACTGCATCTCAAGATATTTCTGATTGTCAAATCCGATTCTCATCTTTCTTCCCCATTATCCTGCAAAGATTTTTAAAAACAAAGATAATGTACCACATCTTGCGCACCGTATAAATACGATAAAGAAAATTACAGAATTTTAACTAAGAAAAGGACTCCCCCGCCTGATAGACGAGGGAGATCGCGATTCTTCATTGTCTCATTTATATCCTTTTGTAATAACGAACTTCTTTCAGAAACCAAACCCCTCCGACCAAATCGCAGGCGATTTGCCCACCTCCCCTTAGGCAGGGGAGGCGTTTTCTGTAAGAAGCGGTCTCAGGTACTGTCCCGTGAAGGAGAGGGGGTTATCCGCTACACGCTCGGGAGTACCCTCGGCGATCACGGTGCCGCCGTCGTCGCCGCCCTCGGGACCGAGGTCGATGATGTGATCGGCGGTTTTGATCAGTTCCAAGTTATGCTCGATGACGATGACGGTGTTGCCCGCGTCGACGAACTTCTGCAGCACATCGACGAGCTTGTGGACATCCGCGATATGAAGTCCGGTGGTGGGCTCGTCTAAGATATAGACGGTCTTGCCGGTGGGGCGCTTCGAGAGCTCGGTCGAGAGCTTGACGCGCTGCGCTTCACCGCCCGAGAGGGTGGTGGCGGGCTGACCGATCTTGATGTAGCCGAGACCGACATCGTAGAGAGTCCTGAGCTTTCGCTCGATCTTCGGGATGTTCCTGAAAAACTCTAAACCCTCTTCGACGGTCATCTCGAGCACATCGTGGATCGACTTGCCCTTGTACTTGACCTCTAAGGTCTCGCGGTTGTAGCGTCTGCCCTTGCAGACCTCACAGGGAACATAGATATCGGGCAGAAAATGCATCTCGATCTTGATGATGCCGTCGCCCTGACACGCCTCGCACCTGCCGCCGCGGACATTGAACGAATACCGTGAAGAGGAAAATCCGCGCATCTTCGACTCGGTGGTCGAGGCGAAGAGATCTCTGATGTCCGTGAACACGCCGGTATAGGTCGCGGGATTCGAGCGCGGGGTCCTGCCGATGGGGCTCTGGTCGATGCTGATGACCTTGTCGAGATTCTCAAGCCCCGTGATTGACTTGAACTTGCCGGGCGTCGTCTTCGCGCGGTTGAGCTCCTTTGCGAGATGCTTGTAGAGGATCTCGTTGATCAAAGACGACTTGCCCGAGCCGGAGACGCCGGTCACACAGACGAACTTACCCAAGGGGATATTGACATTGATGTTCTTCAGATTGTTCTGCTCGGCGCCCTTGATCGTGATCTTCTTGCCGTTGCCTTTCCGGCGTTTAGCCGGAACAGGGATCGAGCGCTGACCGGAGAGATACTGACCGGTGATCGACCTCTCACAGGCGATGATATCGTCGACCGTGCCGGTCGCGACAATCTCTCCGCCGTGGACGCCCGCGCCGGGACCGATATCGACGAGGAAGTCCGCCGCGCGCATGGTGTCCTCGTCATGCTCGACGACGATCACGGTGTTGCCGATATCGCGCAGGCGCTTCAGGGTATCGAGGAGCTTATCGTTATCGCGCTGGTGCAGACCGATCGACGGCTCGTCGAGGATGTACAGCACGCCCATCAAGGAGGATCCGATCTGGGTCGCGAGGCGGATGCGCTGCGCCTCTCCTCCCGAGAGGGTCGCGGCAGATCGCGAAAGGGTCAGATATCCGAGCCCGACGCTCTTTAAGAAATTCAGCCGCGAGACGATCTCCTTGAGCACCTCGCCCGCGATCATGCGGTCGCGCTCAGTAAGCGTCAGCTCGTCGATGAACTCTAAGATCCTGACGACCGACATATCGCATAGATCGGCGATATTGATCCCGCCGACGGTCACGCCTAAGGAGGCGTTCGAGAGGCGCTTGCCGTGACAGGCGTCGCAGGGGATCTCGGTCATATAGCTCTGGATCTCGTCCTTGATCCACTGAGAGGAGGTCTCCTTGAAGCGCCGCTCGAGGTTCGGAATGATACCCTCGAATTCTTTATAAAACTCGCCGTTCTTATAGACAGAATGACGGATCAGATGCAGCTTCTCCCCTTTGGTGCCGTAGAGGATCTTATCGACCACGCTTTCGGGCAGATCCTTGATGGGTTTATGAAAGGAGAAGTCGTACTTCTCCGCTAAGCCCTCGAGATACATCTGGGCGATGGTGTTGCCCTCTAACGCCCAGCCGGAGCCCTTGATGCCGCCCTGCGCGATCGTCTTCGACGGATCGGGGATAATCAGCTTCGGATCCACGCGCAGGAACACGCCGAGACCCGTACACTTCGGACAGGCGCCGAAGGGGTTGTTGAATGAGAACATCCGCGGAGAAAGATCGGTGATGCTCACCCCGTGATCGGGGCAGGCGTAATTCTGAGAATAGAGGATCTCTTCGCCGTCGATCACCGAGATCAGCACCAGCCCGTCGGAGAGCTTCGAGCAGGTCTCGACGGAGTCGGACAGGCGCGAGCGGATCGAGCCCTTGATGACCAAGCGGTCGACGATGATCTCGATGTTGTGCTTCTTGTTCTTCTCTAACTTGATCTCCTCGGTGAGGTCATACATGATCGAATCGACGCGCACCCGCGCGAAGCCCGACTTCCTCGCCGAGTCGAAGACCGCCTTGTGCTCGCCCTTCTTGCCGCGGATGACGGGCGCGAGCACCATGATCTTCGCCCCTTCTTCCATCGAAAGGACAGAGTCGCAGATCTGGTCAACCGTCTGCTGGCTGATCTCTCTGCCGCAGACGGGACAGTGCGGGATACCCACTCGCGCGTACAGAAGCCTGAGATAGTCATAGATCTCCGTAACGGTGCCGACAGTGGAGCGCGGGTTCTTGGAGGTGGTCTTCTGGTCGATCGAGATCGCGGGAGAGAGACCGTCGATGGAGTCGACCTCGGGTTTGCGCATCTGACCTAAGAACATCCTCGCATAGGAGGAGAGGCTCTCGACATAGCGGCGCTGACCCTCGGCGTAGATGGTATCGAACGCGAGGGACGACTTGCCCGAGCCTGACAGACCGGTCAGAACAATCAGCCGGTCTCTGGGAATCTCGATATCGATATGTTTGAGGTTGTGCTTATGAGCGCCTCTGATGATGATTCTATCTTGCATACTTTACTTCCTAATTATTGATGATAAATGATGAGTGATAAATACTTAGCGGGGACAGATGTCAGATGTCAGTTATCGGTTGTCGGGCGAGATCACTTGCCGAAAAGCCTCCCGTAGTTCTTAGCTCTTATCTCTTCCCTCTTCACTAAAAAAGGGAGGTTTCCCTCCCCTTTTTCGGTTATTCTTCGTCTTCCACCGTTTCTTCCGCAGGTTCTACATAGGTGCCTTCCATCACCTGAGCGAAGACATCGCCGGACATCTTCTCGTGCTTGATCAGATACGCCGCGATCTCGTGGAGCTTGCTCATGTTCGCGAGGAGGATATCCTCGGTCTTCTTGTAGGCGTTCGCGATGATACTGTGGATCTCCGAGTCGATCTTCGACGCGGTCTCGTCGGAGTAGTTCTTCACCTGACCCATATCTCTGCCGATGAAGACCTCGTTCGAGCCGGAGGTGTAGTTGATCGGGCCGATCTCATCAGACATACCGTACTTGACGACCATGTTGGTCGCGGTCTTGGTCGCCTTCTCGATATCGTTGGACGCGCCGGTGGAGATATCTCCGAGCACCAGCGCCTCGGCGACTCTGCCGCCTAAGTCGACCACGATCTCCTCGAGCATCTCGGACTTGGAGCGGTAGGACTTGTCTTCGGTGGGCAGGGGCATCGTATAGCCGCCCGCCATGCCGCGCGGGATGATCGAGATCTGATGCACCGGATCCTGCGTCTCGCAGGCATAGAAGCAGATCGCGTGGCCCGCCTCGTGATAGGCGGTGAGCTTCTTTTCTTTCTCGCTCATGACCTTACTCTTCTTCTCGGTACCGACGACCACCTTGATGGCGGCTTCTTCGATCTCTTCCTGCGTGATGGCTTTCTTATTCTTTCTTGCCGCTAAGAGCGCGGCTTCGTTCAATAGATTCGAGAGATCCGCGCCGGTAAAGCCCGCGGTCTCCTTCGCGACGGTCTTTAATTTCACATCCGGAGAGAGGGGCTTCTCGCGGGAGTGAACCTTGAGGATCGCTTCTCTGCCGTTGATATCGGGATAGCCGACCATCACCTGACGGTCAAAACGCCCGGGTCGAAGCAGAGCGGGGTCTAAGATGTCAGGGCGGTTGGTCGCGGCGATCATGATGACGCCCTCGTTCGCTCCAAAGCCGTCCATCTCGACCAAAAGCTGATTCAAGGTCTGTTCACGCTCATCGTGACCGCCGCCGAGGCCGGTGCCTCTCTGACGGCCGACAGCGTCGATCTCATCGATAAAGACAATACAGGGTGAATTTTTCTTCGCGGTCTCAAACAGGTCTCTGACTCTCGACGCACCGACACCGACGAACATCTCGACGAAGTCGGAACCCGAGATCGAGAAGAACGGAACGCCCGCTTCGCCGGCGACCGCCTTCGCGAGCAGGGTCTTGCCGGTACCGGGAGGTCCGATCAGCAGCACGCCCTTGGGGATGCGCGCGCCGAGGGTGTTGTACTTCTCGGGATTCTTCAGAAACTCGACGATCTCCTCGAGCTCTTCCTTCTCTTCATCGGCACCCGCGACATCGTCGAAGGTGGTCTTCTTCTTCTCGTCGGGGTTACTCTTGAACTTCGCCTTGCCGAAGTTGATCTCTCTGCCGATCCCTCCGGAGCCGCCCATACGCCGCATCATGAAGAACCAGAACGCGACCAGCGCCACCATCAGAATCAGGGTGGGGATCATCTCCAAGAGGAAGCTGTTGTCGGATTTTGTCTTGAGGTCATACTGCATCGGAGCGGTCGGATTCTTCGCGTCGTACTTTGCGATGTCGTCCTTGACATCCGCCCAGAAAGTATCCCAGTCCATGATATTTGCGGAGACGACCTTGTCGTCGGTCAAAGTCAGCTGGATCTTGCCGGAAAAAGAAGTGGAGGTCTTCTCCACAACGAACTCCTTGACCTTCATATCATCAAAATAGGACACGATCCTTCGGGGTCTGAGAGAACACGAAGGTCATCACTAAGATCACCACGATGGGGATCCCGAGATAGATAAGAAGATTTCTTATCTTGATCCCGTTGCTGTTGTTATTTTTATTATCCAATACGATTCACTCCTTCTGTAGTATTGCCAACTGCTTTTTCGATTATGAAACAAGTTCACAAGACGCAGAAATTTATGCGTAGATCTCAGGCTTCAATACGCCGATATACGGCAGGTTGCGATAATATTCCCGATAGTCAAGTCCGTAGCCGACCACAAACTCATCGGGAACATCAAAGCCGATATAATCGACATCGATCTCCACCTCTCTGCGGGAGGGCTTGTTCAAAAGCGTGCAGATCCGAACGGATTTCGCGTTCTTCGCGGCAAAATACTTTCCGATAAAATCGATGATATCCTCGACAATGATCACATTCAGCCCGTCGATCGGTTCGGAGAGGTCCTTGATAATATTGACCCTGCCGGAGCTCACAGTGCCGTTCCCGTAGGAGGACACGCACATAAAGTCCACCTTGCACTTAGTCTTGATATTCTTGAGCAGATCCGCCATGATCTGAACCGATCCCTTCAGCAGTCCGACAAAGAGGATCTCTGAGCCCTCATAGTCGCGGTCGATCTCTTCGGCGAGGCGCCGGACGGCTTCTTTGATCTGTTCTTCGGTGATGAGTATTTTCTCCAAATCCTTGTGCATAGTAACCCTCATTTCATCAGATAGTACGCTTTTGAAGCAGTACCGTGTTCTTTGATATCCTTTGAGATCCCGATCCCCTCGATCCAGAGAACTTCTGAGCCGTTCGCGACCAGACGCAGCCGGTCTCTGAGCTCTTTCGGGATCTTCAATTCGTTCATTAATTTCTTGACCGACTTGGTCACATTTCTGTCGGGAAGGGTGAAGGTATCCTTCTCTCTCCTATATCGAACAACTGTGCTGTCTGTGATTATATCACACGGAATACAATTGTTTAAGAACTTTTTGTTAATTTTTTCACGCCTCTTATACTCTTCTCCGTCGATGAGCTCTGCGCCCTCATACGCTGTGAGCCTTATGCACAGTTCATCGGTGATCTCTTCCTTCAAAGGAAGGACCCGAAGGATACCCTGAGAGCAGGAGACGGTGTATCCGTCTCTGAGATCGAGGGCGCCGTGAGCGCAGAGCTCTCTTCCGATCAGCTCAAGATGGCGATAGTCATACGAAGCGCCGGCTTCGTCCAAAATAGCTTTGATCGCGTAGCTTCTGACCGCTTTGTCTAAAGACAGCAGCTTCTCGCAGGAATATCCGCAGGCGGTTCTGCAATTATTTAATTCTTCTAAAGAAATTTTACTGAGATACGCGTCGGTGTCCCGCGCGATCCTGCACAGTCTCGAGACGCTCTCGTCCACACTCGGGTTGAGCGCTCTGAGCTCAGGCAGAACAGAGAGCCTGAGGCGGTTCCTGCTGTAATACAGATCCGCGTTGGTGGAGTCGGTGACAAAAGAGAGCCGATGCTCCTCACAGTAGCGCTCGATCTCCTCTCTTGTACACAAGAGAAGCGGTCGGATGATATCGTCTCTCTTCTCTCTGATCCCGCACAGTCCCGACAGCCCCGCGCCTCTGATGATATTGAACAGCACGGTCTCGGTGTTGTCGCTCTTAGTGTGCGCTGTCGCGACCTTCGCGTGATACTTTTCGGACAGCTCTTCGAAGAATCGATAGCGCTCGACCCTTCCGACAAGCTCCTCGCTCTCCCCGCGCTCTTTAGATAAAGCGGGGATATCAACGCGCCTGATGAACAGTTCAACGCCGTACTCCTCGCACAGCTCCTTGACAAAGTCCTCATCGCGTTGAGCCTCTTCTCCCCGAATCATATGATTGAGGTGAGCGGCATAGATTTGAAGTTGATATAATTCTTTTATCGAAATAAGAAAATGGAGCAGCGAGACCGAGTCCGCGCCGCCCGAGAGAGCGACGATCACGCGTTCTCCGTGAGCGAGCAGCCCTTCTCTCTCGATCAGAGAGAGCGCCTTATCCCTCACGGTTACGCTCCACGCCGGTAAAGCGCATGAACTCACCCTGCCAATGCAGCTTGACGGTGTTCATCTCGCCGTGACGGTTCTTCGCGACGATACACTCGCCCGAGTTCTGGTCGATCGCGGCGTTCGTATTCTCCTCGTCGCGGTTATAGTACCCCTCGCGGTAGAGAAACAGCACGATATCCGCGTCCTGCTCGATCGAACCCGAGTCTCTTAAGTCGGAGAGCTGGGGACGGTGGTCGGCTCTCTGCTCAGACGCACGCGAGAGCTGGGACAGACAGATAACGGGGACATTGATCTCTTTCGCTAAGATCTTGAGGTTTCTGGTGATCTCGGAGATCTCCTGCACACGGTTGTCCGATCTTCTGCCGGAGCTCATCAGCTGGAGATAGTCGATGATCACGAGGTCGATATTCTTGAGGCGCCTGAGCTTCGCCTTCATCTCGGGGACGGTGATGCCCGGTGTATCGTCGAGATAGAGGTTCGCCTTGCCGAGGATATCGGTCGCCTGCCAGATGCGCTGCCATTCTTCCTTATTGAGCTTGCCGGTACGGATGGTGGTACCGGATACCAGCGCCTCGGAGGATAATAGACGCGAAGCGAGCTGTTCCTTCGTCATCTCGAGCGAGAAGACCGCGACCGTCTTCTTTGAGACGCAGGCGGCGTTCTTCGCGATATTCAGAGCGAAAGAGGTCTTGCCCATACCGGGACGCGCCGCGAGCAGGATCAGGTCGGAGCGGTTGAGCCCGGTGATGATCCTATCGAGGTCGGAGATGCCCGTCGGTACGGGCGCGATGGTCTCGTCGTGGCGCGAGAGCATATCGAGGCGCTCCATCGTCTGGACAAGCACATCGGAGAGCCGCTCGAGACCGCGGATGTTCTTCCCTCTGCGGATATCGTAGATCTTCTGCTCCGCGGAGTCGATCAAAAGCTGCGGCTCCTCGTCACCGTCGGAGGCGTCCTCGATGATCGAGCGGGCGGCGCTCATCAGCGCGCGCACCTCGCTCTTGTCCCTGACCAAAGTCGCGTAGATCTCGACATTCGAGATCGAGGGACAGCTCTCGGCAAGCTGCATCAGGTAGGTCTTGCCGGTCGCCTCGTCAAAGGAACGCTCCTTCTTGAGCGCTTCGAGGATCGTGACAAGATCCACCGCCTGTCCCGCCGTGAACATCGAGAGCATCGCGGAGTAGATCACCTTGTGATTTTGGATATAAAAGCTGTCGGAGTTCGGGAGGATCTCCGCCACGACAGACAAGACCTCCGGCTCCATCAGGATCGCGCCTAAGACCGCCTGCTCCGCTTCGGGAGAGTACGGCATACGCATTCCGTCATATGTAGAATTGATTTGAGGCATAGTGTTTCCTCTGTAAAATAGATTAATATTATTTTGCGACGACTTCGATCCGAACATTCGCCGAGATGCCCTGATACAGCTTGATCTGAGCTTCATACTCGCCGATGTTCTTGATATCGCCCGAAAGCACGATCTTGCGCTTGTCGATATCGAGATTCTTCTGCTTCTTGATCTCGGCGGAGAGCTCCTTCGCGGTGATCGAGCCGAAGAGCCTGCCGCTGTCGCCCGCCTTGGCGGGCATGATGAACTTCTCGCCCTCTAAGACCGCCTTCGCCTTGTTCGCGGCGGCGATTTCGGTATCGCGCTTGAACTTCTTGCTGTCCTCGGCGTTCTTGAGCTCTGACAGCGCCTGGGCGTTCGCTTCTTTCGCCATGTTCCTCGGGAATAGAAAATTTCTCGCGTATCCGTCGGAGACCGATATGAGCTCGCCTTTCTTTCCTAAGGATCTGACATCCTGTAACAGTACGACTTTCATCTGTATACCTCCTGTATCGAAGCAGCGCCGCCGTGCGGCACTGTGTTATTTCATAAATTCGTCGATCGCCCGATAAAGCTTCTCTTTCGCTTCTTCAAGCGTCACATCTTTCAGCTGCGCCGCCGCCATCGTCTGATGACCGCCGCCCCCTAAACTCTCCATGATCAGCTGGACATTGATCTTTCCGAAGGAGCGAGCGGAGATGTTGACCGTATGCGCGTCGATCAAAGAGATCACGAACGACGCATATGTATCTCGTATCGTCAGAAGATCATCCGCCGCCTGCGCGCAGACGATCCGCGAGTTCTCAATCAGTTTGGTCTGAACCGCAACAGCGCAGTGATGATACAGCTCTGCGGATGAGACCAGCATACTCTTGTCGCGGTAATTCTCGGGAGAATTGGAGAAGACATCCCTGACCTCTACGGTATCGGCGCCCTTCTTCCTCAGATACGCCGCCGCCTCAAAGGTTCTCACCCCGACATTGACGACAAAGTTCTTGGTGTCGAGCATGATACCGGACAGAAGCGCCTCCGCCTCCAACGGCGAGATCACATCGTCTCCTAAGTACTCTGAGAGCTCTGTCACAAGCTCCGACGCCGATGACGCGGACGGCTCGTGGAAGAATACCGACGCCCCGCTGATGAAATTGACCATCTTGCGGTGGTGATCGATGATGATGACCTCGTCCGCCTCCCGATAGATCCTGTCGGACTCAACAAAGTCGGGAGAATGGGTATCAACAATGATGCACAGGGTATTCTCTTTCATATTCAGCAGCGCAAACTCCGAGGAGAGAAACATATCTTTGTTGTTTTTGCGCAGGGTATCGATCATCTGCTTCGCCATCGAACGCTGTGCGTCGGTAACGATATGGCACGGCTTCTTAAACTTCTTCGTGATCACCGCGTAGAGTCCCGTCGCCGCGCCGATGCAGTCGAGGTCGGAGTTCTTGTGCCCCATGATCAGCACCGCGTCCGCCTTCTCGACAGCGGTCTTGATGCTGTCGGCGATCAGGCGGGTCCTGACCTTGGAGGTCTTCTCGATGCCCTTGCTCACACCGCCGAAGAACCGGTAGTCGCCGCGATAGAGCACCGCTACCTGATCTCCTCCTCTGCCTTGCGCCATATCGAGGGCTTTCTTCGCCTGCTTGGAGGACTCGGTGAGGGTCTTCTCTCCTCTGCCGATACCGATCGAGACAGTCACCGGATGAGATCCGACGCTGACGGTACGGACACGGTCGAGCACCTTGAACTTCTTGTCGATCTGCTTCGTGAGTACTTCTTCGTCAAAGACAGCCATGAACCTGCCGTCGGAGAGCTTGCGAAGCAGGGAGTTGTTCTTCTCCGCCCAGCGGTAGAGAAGTCTCTCGGCGTTGATGCGCGAGGTCTCGCCCTCGGGGTCATAGTCAGAAGAGAAGTCCTCGGGGTTATCGAACACGATCATCGCGACCGACTTGCGCGTTCTCAAATACTCGTCGGCGATGCTCTTGTAGTAGGTGTTGTCAATAAACAAGAACAGCACGCCCTCAGCGACTCTGCGCGCGTAGACGGAGTACTTCCTTTCGCCATACTCGGTATCGAGGGAGTCTACCTTCAGCGCATATGGGATATCATAGTCCGAGATATACGGAGATATCCGCTCGTTGACGGGCATATCATCGACAGAGAACGACTTTTTGAACCGCTCGTTGCAGAACAGGATCTCGCCGTATTCGCCGCAGACCGCCGCGGGCAGCTTGATATGATCGATGCTGACCTCGCTGATGTTGTAGCTGATATCGAGCGCGTTCGTCACGGTGTCTCTGATGTATTTTCTGAAACTGAGCGTGAGGACCAACACCACCGCCAGCACTGCGAGAGATACGCCGATCTCGATAAAGGACAATATTCGGTTGTAGTAGTAGGTGCCGATGGACATCGCAAGCATCAGACCCGCGAAGATCAGATAGACCGGCAGTACGGTCCAGACGCGTTTTTTCTTCATCTGTTCGGTTGTGCCTCTTTGTAAGGCAGGTTATTTTCTATTGTAATTAATGCTTGTTTTTTAGGGCTTTGGCGCTCGGACGCTTCTTTGTCACGCCTTCGTCGTTCGCCGTACTTGCCGAAAGCGGTCAAAAATGACCACTTTCTCTGCTCGTGTGGCGGCTCCTCCTCTCCCAAAAACGCAGGGGCGTTTTTGGGTACCCAACTTTTCGCTGATCCTCGTATAACTCCTGTTCGACTAAACATCCGCCGGACACCTTGTGTCCTTTGGGCGGTCCCGTCTCTCCCGTCGTTATACTCGGGCTGCGCGACTCGGACGCTTCTTTAGACTTCCATTAATATCGGCAGGATCATCGGGGAGCGGCCTGTCTCCTTTACGATCAGGCGCGCGACCTCATCCTTGAGGCGGTTCTTGATGACGCCCCACTCGTGGATATTGCGCTTGGAGCAGTTATCGAGGATCTCTAAGGACATATCGCGGATCTCATCCATCAGATCTCCCGACTCTCTGACATAGACAAAGCCTCTCGAAACGATATCGGGGCCGGAGATCACATGACCGTCGTAGACATCCAGCGACGCGACGATGATGATCAAGCCGTCCTGACCGAGGTGCTTTCTGTCTCTTAAGACGATCGATCCGACATCGCCGACGCCGAGTCCGTCGACAAATACCTTGCCGGCGGTGACCGTCTCGACCTCTTTCATCGCGGTATCGTTCAGCTCGACGACCTTGCCGATGTCTCCGACATAGATGTTCTTCTTCTGCATACCGAGAGACAACGCAATGTCCATATGCTTTCTTAAATGCTTCTGCTCGCCGTGGACGGGGATGAAGTACTTGGGACGCACTAAGGAGTGGATCAGCTTGAGCTCTTCAGAGCAGGCGTGACCCGAGACATGGACCTCGTACATCGACTCGTAGACGACCTCACAGCCGCGCTTTAAAAGCTCGTCGACGACATTGCCGACAGTCCGCTCGTTGCCGGGGATGGGGTTCGCGGAGATGATGATAAAGTCTCCCGCGCCGACCTCGACCTTGCGGTGATCGGAATACGCCATCCTTGAGAGCGCAGACATCGGCTCTCCCTGAGAGCCGGTGGTCGCCAGCACGATCTTCTCGGGCGGATAGTCCTTGAGCCTGTCGATATCGATGATCGTGCTGTCGTTGACCCTTAAATAACCGAGCTCCTTGGCGACATTCATATAGTTGATCATGGATCTGCCGGAGAAGGCGACCTTTCTGCCGTTCTTCTCGGCGCAGTTGATGATCTGCTGGATACGCGAGATATTAGACGCGAAGGTCGCGATGATGATGCGGCTGTGACGCGCTCTTCTGAAAAGGTTGTCAAAGCTGTCTGCCACCTTCTGCTCGGTGGGAGTATAGCCCTGACGCTCGGCGTTGGTCGAATCGGCGAGCAGCGCCAGAACGCCCTCGTCGCCCAGCTGCGCGAAGCGCGAGAGGTTGATCATCCCGCCGGACATCGGGGTATAGTCGATCTTGAAGTCGCCGGTGTGAACAACGGTGCCCGCGGGAGAGTGGATCGCAACTCCCACCGCGTCGGGGATCGAGTGGTTGACATGGATCAGCTCCACATCAAAACATCCTAAGCGGATGTGCTCGCCGGCAAACTTGCTGATGAGCTGAGCCTCTCTGATATGGCTGTGCTCTCTGAGCTTGTTCGCGATCAGCCCCACCGTCAGCGGGGTGCCGTAGATCGGCACATCCATCTTCGAGAGCAGATACGGCAGTCCGCCGATGTGATCCTCGTGACCGTGGGTAATCACCACGCCCTTGATCTTGTCGGCGTTCTGCTCAAGATAGGTAAAGTCCGGGATGACCATATCGACGCCGAGCATATCGCCGTCGGGAAACGCCATGCCGCAGTCGAGCACGATCATATCGCCCATACACTCAAAAACGGTGATGTTCTTGCCGATCTCGTTGAGACCGCCTAAGAACGCGATCCGAAGGGACGGCTTGACGGTTTTCTTCTTTCTCGCCGAGACCGTCTTCTGCGCGCTCTTTGCGCGGGATGTCCTCGCGGTGACGGAATTCTTCTTTACTGTATTCTCAGGCGCTTTCTTCCTGCCTGTACTTTTGGCGGTCTTTGTCCCGCCGGTCTTCTTCTTTTCGTTTGTCAAAAAATTTCCTCCTGTTATCAATGTGGGGTAAGCGAAAAGACCGAGAAAGCCGTATACTGCGGGCTATGCTGTCTTCTCGCTGAATATTTTATGAGTGTCGTCCGTCCCTCTGCCGTTCCGGGATAGACTGTAAATGCAACCCAAAAATGCCTATGGCACCAATTATTCATAGTATATTATACCTGAAAGTATCCGCAAGGTCAAGTAAATAACCTACAAACTGAGTGGATTATCCGGATTGTTTTTGGTAAAAAATCCCTTTTCTATCAGTATTGCCGCAACCCTTCTCTTTCATTCTGCCAAATCATCCGCTATTTGCCTTATCGAACAGATGGTTTTTCAAAAATAAATGAAAAAGTGTTGCAAATTCAGCTGATTGTGATATAATGGACAGCGACGGATAACCTACCGGATTGATAGGATTTTACGAAAAAGGAGACTCTATTGTGAAGATAGTGGAGATTTTTACCGACGGCGCATGTTCGGGAAATCCCGGCCCCGGCGGCTGGGGCTCGATCCTTCGGTATAACGGTCATGAGAAGGAGATCTCCGGCGGTGAGAAGAACACCACCAACAACCGCATGGAGCTGATCTCGGTGATCGAAGCCTTGAAGCTCTTGAAGGAGCCCTGCGAGGTCGAGCTGTACTCCGACTCGCAGTATGTCGTCAACGCCCTCTCCCAAGGATGGGCAAAAAGATGGAAAGAAAACGGCTGGATGCGAAACAAAAAGGAGAAAGCCCTCAACCCCGAACTATGGGACGAGCTGCTCTCTCTGTGCGAGATCCACACGGTTCACCCCAACTGGGTGAAGGGACACGCGGGTCATCCCGAGAACGAGCGGTGCGATCAGCTCGCGGTCGCCCGATCAAAACACTATTCGCAGTTATAAATACAGGAGAAGTGATATGAGAAATATCTATGCGGACAACGCCGCAACCACCGCCCTCTACAAAGAGGTGCTTGATAAAATGATGCCGTATCTGACCACGGTCTACGGCAACCCCTCTTCGCTCTACCGCATCGGAGGAGAAGCGAAAGAAGCAGTCGAGACCGCAAGAGAGCGTATCGCCTCTTTGATCGGCGCGAAGAGCCCCTCGGAAGTTTACTTTACCTCCGGCGGGTCAGAATCCGACAACTGGGCGATCAAGGGCGCGGCGCGCGCCTTAAAGAAGAAGGGCAAAACCCACATCATCACCACGAAGTTTGAGCATCATGCGGTGCTGCACACCTGTCACGCACTCAAAAAGGAAGGCTTTGAGATCACCTACCTTGATGTCTATGAAAACGGTATCGTCCGCCCCGAGGATGTCGAGCGTGCGATCAGAGAGGATACCGCGATCGTCTCCGTGATGTACGCGAACAACGAGATCGGCACCGTTCAGCCGATCAAAGAGATCGGCGAGATCTGCCGCAGGCACAAGGTGCTCTTCCATACCGACGCGGTGCAGGCGATGGGAAATGTCCCCATCAATGTCGAGGAGCAGAACATCGATATGCTCTCGATGACCGCTCACAAGCTCCACGGCCCTAAGGGCATCGGCGCTCTGTATATCAGAAAGGGCTTCCGCCCGCAGATCCTCATTGACGGCGGCGCACAGGAGCGCGGGATGCGCGCGGGCACCGAGAATGTCGCGGGGATCGTCGGCTTCGCTGAAGCGCTGAGGATCGCGATCGACACGATGGACGAGAGAAGAGAGCGTGTCTCCGCTCTGAGAGATCGCCTGATCGACAAGCTGCTTTTGATCGAGCGCTCACGCTTAAACGGCGACAGAGAACAGCGCCTGCCCGGCAATCTTAATATGTGCTTTGAGGGGATTGAGGGCGAGTCGCTGCTGTTAAGACTGGATATGAACGGCATCTGTGCGTCTTCCGGCTCTGCCTGTACCTCGGGCTCGCTCGACCCCTCGCATGTACTGCTTGCGATCGGTCTGCCGCACGAGATCGCGCACGGATCGTTGAGACTGTCGTTCTCCGACGATATTACCGAAGAAGATATTGACTACATCGCCGAGAAGGTAGACGAGACCGTTAAGTACCTCCGCGCGATGTCCCCCCTGTGGGAAGCCATCAAAGAGAAAGAAAGGAGAGCTTAACATGGCATATTCCGAGAAAGTAATGGATTATTTCTCGAACCCCCGCAATGTCGGCGAGATCAAAGACGCCGACGGCATCGGAGAGGTAGGCAACTCCCGCTGCGGCGATATTATGAAGATGTACATCAAGGTCGACGACAGCGGCGTTATCACCGACTGCAAGTTCAAGACCTTCGGCTGCGGCGCGGCGATCGCGACCTCGTCGATGGCGACAACCCTGATCAAGGGAAAGACGGTCGACGAAGCCCTGAAGCTGACGAACAAAGCGGTCATGGAGGCGTTAGACGGTCTTCCGCCCGTCAAGGTCCACTGCTCTGTCCTTGCGGAAGAGGCGATCAAGGCGGCTCTGTCCGATTACTACACGAGAAAGGGCATCGATCCCGAGCCCATCGTCGGCAAGATCGAGAGCCACGACCACGAGGATCTCGCCTGTGACCTGTAAATAAATATTTATGCAGACGACAAAGCTGTCCGAGGTCGAGACTTCGGGCAGTTTTTTGCGATGTTGCGGCAATTTTTTCCGTATTGCGATTATGTAATCTTTGATTACAAAATATTAACTTGCATATTTTCCCCCATCGTTTATAATTTCATTAGAGAAATATAATTGCTTATATTTTCGGAAATGTATTTGATGGGGTGTTTTACAAATGAAGTGTCCGTACTGTGGATATGAGGAAAGCAAGGTTATCGATTCGCGTCCCGCTGACGAGGGCGAGAGAATCAGAAGAAGAAGAGAGTGTCTGAAGTGCTCAAAGCGTTTCACCACTCACGAGGTGATCGAGACGGTTCCGATCATCGTCGTCAAGAGAGATAAGTCGAGAGAAGTTTTTGACAGAAACAAGCTCACAGCGGGTATCCTCAGAGCGTGCGAGAAGCGTCCCGTATCGATCGAGCAGATCGAGAAGATGGTAGACGCGATCGAGGGTCAGCTGCAGTCGTCCTTAGACCGTGAGGTCACCTCGATGAAGATCGGCGAGCTCTCGATGGAACAGCTCAAGAGCATCGACGAGGTAGCGTATGTGCGCTTTGCGTCTGTCTACCGCCAGTTCAAGGATATCAACACCTTTATGGATGAGCTCAATAAACTTTTACAGGAGAAATAATCCTCCTTTCTCAGAAACCAAAATGCTTACTGATATCAGAAAATCCCCGAGTTCCTCGGGGATTTTTGTTTGTTATGTTTCCTTGAACGCGGCATAAGAAGTCTCTGCCGCTTCATAAGAGATATCACAGTACAGCCGATAGGTCGGAGTGGTCTCGAGCAGCTTTGAGAGCATATCGAGCAGCTTTGAGAGAGCGCCCTTCGATGAAGGGATCACCGTCTGCTGCAGCAAAAGCGTCAGAGCGGTCACCGCGTCGATCCTCTCACAGCGGTTCTCACCGGCCTGCTGTAAGAAGAAGATCGCGCCGATGGGGGCTGAGATGTTGCTTCCGATATGGTGCTTGCCGTTCCACGGGGTGCCGTAGATAATGAACCGGTCGTCCTTCATCCGCACCAGAGGCTTGTCGTCGTTGATCATCTCGACACGATCCCCGAAGTGCTCCCGCCACAAGCGCGCGTGGGTAGACTTGCCGGTGCCCGAGGGCGCGGTGAAGACGACCGCCTTTCCGTCGATCTTCAGGCACGAGCAGTGGAAGAAGAAACCCGCGCGGTCGATGATGTAGTCGCAGATGACCCTGAGGATCGCGGTGATCTCGCAGAGAGCGTCCCCCATCGGGTCTCCGTGAATCTCTGCGTTCAGCTTGTGCTCATAGGCAATCATCTCGTCGGTGACGACCACCTCGAGCTCGAACTCCGACTCATCGGTCAGATACTCGCTTAGGTATCTCTCGGTGTAGTCATATCGCGGGGAGACGGCAATATTCATTTCGGCGATCTTGTAGATATTCATGGCTGCCTCGAAGTCTGTAAAGTTATTTTCTCTTCTTTATTTTACCATAAGAAACGAGAATTGCAACCGTTAAAAGCAGCACCAAAGAGATTACCATAACGATAAGGAAATTGAAATTTCTCAGGACCAGTCCCGCGATCACGGTCACAATCCCCGAGATGACCATGGCGATCCCGCTGATTCGGTTCGCGATATACCAGTGTTCATCGTTATCCATCGTAAACTTCATCCTCATGCCGATGAAGGAGTTTCTTCTGGTCTTCGGCATCAGATTGCCAATGATGACGAAGAGCAGTCCTACCGCCACAGACAGAATCACAAAGAGCAGGCTCTGTTCTCCCGCCATGATGTCGGGGTACTTCATCACATAGAGGAAGAATACACAGAGAATGTTAAAGAGCACGAGCATCCACAGGTTGACGCTGTCGAGCACATCGAGATTTGCATTCACCCGCGCGTTCTCCTGAGATGAGGACCTCCCGATGATTCTTCTGATCAGCAGATAGATCAACCCGACCGCAAGAATGATCACGGGAAAGATGAACGCCTCATACTTAGATCCGTAACGATCCGCTTCTCCCGAGATCGAGAAATGCACTCCGACGGTATCCGGCAGATAGAAGAAGACCGCCAAAGCGGAATATATCAGCGGTAAGACCGCCAAGACCGGCAGCATTACTTTTTTGATTGTTTTCATAATGATACCTCCTAAAACTGTTTGAGCCATAAGATCAGCTCATCAAACAAGGTGGCGTTGAGCTCATAGTAGATGAAGTTCTTCTCCCTCGACTCAATGAGCAGCTCGCTTTCTTTGAGCATCTTCAGATGATAGGACAACGACTGAGGCGAGACCTTGAGCGCCTCGGCGATCTCTCCCGCGGACATCCGAAAGTTCTTTTTGATCAGCATGAGGATCTCTCTTCTGATGGGATCGGAGAGCGCCTTGAAGGTTACGGCTAAAGACATCGTGTATCACCTATTTAAAAATATTTTGAAGTACTTCGAGTGTATTATAATCCCGCTCAGGCAGTTTGTCAATAGGTATTTCAAAAATTTTTTAAATACTTTTATCACCTTGGAGAATATAAAACCCGCCTGTCCGTGTTATGATAATTAGCACACCCATAGAAGAAAATGAAAAAACTGTAATAATGATAACAGAAAAAACGGTTGACACCACAAGATATAGTTGATACAATAGAAATACACACCTATATATTGTGCCAGATAAACAGAAACGAAAAGAGGAAGAATCCTATGAAGATCATCAAGAGAAACGGCTCTGAGGAGACCTTCAACCCTCAGAAGATCATCGATGCCGTCAAGAAGGCGGATATGGCGAATATCAACGGCAGACTGCTCACAGACGAGGATATCGCCGACATTGCAAAGACCATCTCCGACACCGGCGCGTGTGTCTCAAGAGCGCTCTCTGTCGAAGAGATCCAGGAGCTCGTCGAGACCGAGATCATGAAGAAGGGCGCGTATGAGACCGCGAAGCTCTACATCCGCTACCGCTACACCCGCTCCTTGGCGCGTACCGCAAACACCACCGACAACCAGATCCTCACCCTGATCGAATGCAATAACGAAGAGGTCAAGCAGGAGAACTCGAACAAGAACCCCACCGTCAACTCCGTCCAGCGCGACTATATGGCGGGCGAGGTCAGTAAGGACATCACCAAGCGCATCCTGCTGCCCGAGGATATCGTCAAGGCGCACGAAGAGGGCATCATCCACTTCCACGACGCGGACTACTTCGCGCAGCATATGCACAACTGCGACCTTGTCAACTTAGAGGATATGCTTCAAAACGGCACCGTCATCTCCGGCACCATGATCGAGAAGCCCCATTCGTTCTCCACTGCCTGCAACATCGCGACCCAGATCATCGCGCAGGTCGCCTCGAACCAGTACGGCGGCCAGTCGATCTCGCTGACCCACCTCGCGCCCTTCGTGGATGTCTCGAGAAAGAAGATCACCAAGGCGGTGCTCGCAGAGTTTGATGAGCTCGGCGTCATCCCCACAAAGGAGAAGGTTGAGACCATCGTCGAGCGCAGAGTCAGAGAAGAGGTCAACCGCGGCGTGCAGACCATCCAGTATCAGGTCGTCACCCTGCTCACCACCAACGGTCAGGCGCCGTTCATCACCGTGTTCATGTACCTCGGCGAAGCGAGGAACGAGCAGGAGAAAAAGGATCTCGCGATGATCATCGAGGAGACCTTGGAGCAGCGGTATCAGGGCGTCAAGAACGAGAAGGGCGTCTTCATCACCCCCGCCTTCCCCAAGCTGATCTATGTGCTTGAGGAACAGAATATCCACGAAGACTCTCCCTACTACTATCTGACCGAGCTCGCCGCCAAATGCACTGCGAAGAGAATGGTGCCCGACTATATCTCCGAGAAGAAGATGCTCGAGCTCAAGGTCGACAAAAACGGCGAGGGTCACTGCTACACCTGCATGGGCTGCCGCTCCTTCCTCACTCCCTATGTCGACGAGAACGGCAAGCCGAAGTACTACGGCCGCTTCAATCAGGGCGTCGTCACCATCAACTTAGTCGATGTCGCACTGTCCTCCGGCGGCGATATGGACCGCTTCTGGGAGATCTTTGACGAGCGGCTCGAGCTGTGCTACCGCGCGCTGATGTGCCGCCACAATCGTTTAAAAGGTACCCTCTCCGACGCCGCGCCCATCCTCTGGCAGTACGGCGCTCTGGCGAGACTAAAAAAGGGCGAGACGATCGATAAACTCCTCTACGGCGGATACTCCACCATCTCCTTAGGCTACGCGGGACTCTATGAATGTGTCAAATATATGACCGGCAAGAGCCACACCGACAAGGATGCCACCCCCTTCGCGCTCTCCGTCATGCAGCATATGAACGACGCGTGCAAGCGCTGGAAGGAGAAACACCACATCGACTTCTCCCTTTATGGCACACCGCTTGAGTCCACGACCTACAAGTTCGCGAAATGTCTGCAGAAACGCTTCGGCGTGATCGAAGGCATCACCGACAAGGGATATATCACCAACTCCTACCACATCCATGTGACCGAAGAGATCGACGCGTTCTCGAAGCTCAAGTTCGAATCGGAGTTTCAGGCGCTCTCACCGGGCGGCGCGATCAGCTATGTTGAGGTTCCCGATATGCAGAACAACATCGAGGCGGTCATCGCCGTGATGCGGTTCATCTATGACAATATCATGTACGCCGAGCTCAACACCAAGTCCGACTACTGTCAGGTGTGCGGCTATGACGGCGAGATCTCGATCGTTGAAGAAGACGGCAAGCTCATCTGGGAGTGCCCGAACTGTCACAACCACGATCAGAACAAGATGAATGTCGCAAGACGCACCTGCGGCTATATCGGCACCCAGTACTGGAACCAAGGCAGAACACAGGAGATCAGAGAACGAGTTTTGCATCTGTAAAAACATCAGTACTCTGAAAAACTGTAAACTGAGAACTGCCAACTGAGAACTGTATTATGAACTACTGCAACATCAAATACTTCGATATCGCGAACGGGGAGGGGGTACGCACCACCCTCTTCGTCTCGGGATGCACCAACCGCTGCAAGGGCTGCTTTCAGCCTGAGACATGGGACTTCTCCTATGGCGAACCATTTACTAAAGAGGTCGGGGATCAGATCATCTCCTCCCTCTCCCCTTACTATATCAGCGGGCTGACCCTGCTCGGCGGAGAGCCGTTTGAGCCTTCGAATCAGACCGCTCTCGTGCCGTTTCTCAGGCGCGTCAAGGAGACCTATCCCGACAAGAACATCTGGTGCTTCACAGGATTCGTCTTAGAGGAGCATCTGCTCAAGGACAGCCCCAAGCGCACCGTGTTCACCGATGAGATGCTCTCATACATCGACATCCTCGTCGACGGCCCGTATATCGAATCACTCCGCAACATCGCCCTGCAGTTCCGAGGATCGGAGAATCAGCGGATCATCGATATGAACAAGACCCGAGAAGAGGGCAGGGTCGTCCTCTGGGACAAGCTGAGAAGATAACAAAGCATAGAAAAACCGCTTCTGCAACGAATCAAGCAGAAGCGGTTATTATTTTATCTCTTTATATGATCTTCAGAATATATTTGAGCAGGATCTCGGCGATGACCGCGAGAGACAAAAGTGAGATCGCAATGATGCAGTTGGCCTTTGTCCCGATCTTCTTCTGCAGCTTCAGGATCGCCTTGAGCGGATAGGAGAAGAAGTCGAGGGAGAGGATCAGCGTGAGTATGATCGCCGAGGTCAGAAGCAGCAGCTTCCACATCGGGTCTCCGAGCCCTTCGATCAGCTTGAAGAAGCCGAAATCGGTCATCAGAAAGATCGCGATCTTGTGCCAGAAGTAAACTCCTAAGGTGTTCTCGCCCATGTGAGAGAGCACAGGCACCTTCTTGTTCGGAATGCAGGAGACCACAGCGATCACCAGCACCGCGGAGATCCCATAGCAAAGCAGGCGATGATAAAAGGAGCACCCAGCGATCTTCACGAGCTCATACGGGTTTCTGCCTGTGAAGAGCTTTCTGAAAGGATAGATGATCTCTCTCTGACGGAAGCACATCACAAAGTAGATGATCAAAAACGCAAGAGAGGTGAGCTTGACATTGAGCTTGTGGGTGAACTCTCTGACCTTGTCGGGGGTCAGGTAGTATCCCGCGAAGAAGAACGGCATAAACACCAGATACCGCGAGAGATAGAACTCGTCCGTCACGGGGAAGAATCCGATCGCAAGCCCTAAGGTCAGCGAGAGGATCAGCACGACCGTCTTGTTCACTCTCTTCAAGAGGAACGCCGTCACAACATACATCGCCATCACGAACAGGAACCACTCGACCGTCTGTCCGCCCAAAAGCTTCAGAGAAGTCTTGTCGCCAAAAAGCGTCTTGACCCCGAACTGCAGGAACTTGAGCAAAAAGCCGAGCACAAGATAATAGGCGACCTTGAGGATCGGGAACTTGTCCTCTCTCTTAAACTCCTTTAAAAAGAGCCCCGAGATGAAGATGAACAGCGGCATATGGAAGGAATATATGAAGATGAAGCCGCTCTGAAAGAAATCGGACTTGTCCGTATACGGCTCGATAAAGTGCCCGATGACCACCAGTAGGATCGCGAGCAGCTTGATGTTGTCAAATTTGTAGATTCTCTCTCTTGTCTTCTCTGCCATAGTTATCCTCAAAAAATGTAATACATACCTGCCGGGACTGATAAGCCACAAAAGCGCAAAAATATTTGATTATGGGCTGTTGCGGTTCGAGTCCCCGATGGTAGACTTTCGGGCGACATAACGCCGCCCGAGAAGATTATTTGTCTGTCAGAAGGATCTTGCCCATCACATTCTGAGGATTCAGGTACTCGTTGAACGCGTCCTCTGCCTGTGAAAGGTCGTATTCCTTATGGATCATCGAGGGCAGAACCTTTAGGTCACCCTTGCCGAAGTGCTCGGCGGTCAGATCCCACTCGATCCCCGGCCACGGAGCGGAGTAGCTCATCCATGAGCCGGTAAGATAGAACTCTTTGCGGTTCAAATTCTCCCATTCTCTGATGGAGAAGGACATTTCCTTGGTGGGGGTGCCGATAAAGCACAGATGCGCCTTGTTGCCCGCAACCTCAAAGGCGGACTTCATCGCGGCGACCGAGCCGGTGGATACGAATACCCAGTCAAAGCCGCGCCCGTCGGTGAACTCATCGA
This sequence comes from uncultured Ruminococcus sp., assembly GCA_905234535.1. GTDB lineage: Bacteria > Bacillota > Clostridia > Oscillospirales > Acutalibacteraceae > Ruminococcoides. Next base: position 10,676 of record CAJOII010000015.1, on the reverse strand, counting down.
CCTCTTTCTGAAACTGATCGCCGATGCAGACGATGGTCGCGTCGGCGCCAAGCTCCTTGGCGTTTGATAGGTGCTTCTCGTCGATATCGGTAACCGCTACCTTGTCACAGCCCAAAATCTTGAGCCATTGGAGCGTGAACACACCGATGGTGCCGCCGCCCATGACAACGGCGGTCTTGCCCTTCTCATAGCTGTAGCCCGCCTGGCGAATGCCGTGGATCGCGACGGTAGACGGCTCGAAGAGCGCGACGGTCTCGTAAGGGATGTTCTCGTCGACCTTGACGATGTTGCTCTCGGGCAGGGTGACATATTCTGCCATCGAGCCGTTCTGACGGGAGCCGACAAAGCTGTAGTGCTTGCATAAGGAGAAGTTGCCGTTCTTGCAGTCGACGCACTCAAAGCACGGCACCAGCGGAACACCCGCTACATGGTCGCCCTTCCTGACTTTCGAGACGCCCTCGCCCACTTCGTCAACGAAACCGCCGAACTCGTGTCCTAAGATGATCGGGAACGAGTGCGCCGCGTCCGCGTGAAAGCGCGGGATGTCGGAGCCGCAGATACCGGTGGCAACCACCTTGACCCTGACCTCGCCTCTCTTCACTTCGGGAGTGGGGAATTCTTCATATCTGATGTCTTTTTTCGCGTGTAAAACAGCTGCTTTCATATTGTTACCTCGTTATATTATCAGAACATCGAATTGACCATATAGTTCGTCTTGACGGCGAAGTTGTAGTCCTCTACCACCTGCACGACAGCATCCTTGACGAGCTCGTGCGGGGTGGGCTTTAACTTGCCGTCTCTGACCTTAAGATACTGCAGCGGCATATACTGGTGTAAAAGCGGCAGAGAGATCTCGACCTCTTCGAGGTTTTTGAAGAGCTTCTCCTGCGCCGCGACGACCGCGGGATGGGAGAAGTAGTATCTCGAACGGTCGGAGAAGCTGTACTTTCTCGCGATATGCTTCTCAAGCTCGGTGCCGTGGTAGTGCTTGACCCAGTTCCTGTCGTCCTTGAGCATCTCTTCTTCGAGGACATCCTCGAAGTTCGCGCGCAGGCTCTTGTCCTCGATCAATTCGCTCTCGATCATCGACAGCGCGAAGATCGCCTCTCTGACAGCGTTGGTCAGAGCGGGACCGACCTTGATGATCGCGATGCCGTCCTCGACCATCTCCCTGAGCTTTGCGGGCGGCTGATAGTCGGTGGAGTGCCCCTCAAACACGATGTTCGGGTACTTCTTCAAGCGGTTGCAGAGCTTGACCGCATCTAAGCGGTTATAGATATGGAAGTCCGCGTTGCCGAATTCAACGCCGGGCTGGACCACGATGCCGATGATATAGTTCCACGCGTCGGAGAGACCGTGCTTCTCAAACACCTTGCGGTAGGTGATGATGGTCTGCTCAAAGTCTCTCGGAGAGGTGACCTTCAGGCTGTCGTCCTCTTCCTGCGCGCCGCCGGGGATCGGAACCTCGGAGCCGATGATATAGACAGGATGCACCGCGTCGGGGTTCTCCTTCAACAGCTCCTTGTACGCCTTATCACACTCGGCATAGAGAACAGCGCCTCTCTCGGCGATCACCTCGTTCGGCAGCATCTCATCAACGGGATCGTCGCCTAATTTCATCGAGGTGTCGAGGTGGACCTTGGTATAGCCCGCCGCAACACAGTCATAGACTAACTTCTTCGCGTGTTCCATCGCGACCTCGGCAGGCTGATCACACCACGGCAGCGGGCCCAGATGGTCGCCGCCTAAGATGATCTTACTCTTGTCAAAATCGATCTGATCGGCGATCTTGTACACATAGTCTCTGAAATCGACCGAGGTCATCGCCATATATCCGCCGAACTGGTTGACCTGATTGGAGGTCGCCTCGATCAGCACGGTATCGTCAAAACGCTTCGCCTGATCCATGATCGCCTCGATCACGATCTTGTTCGCGGAGCAGAACGAGGGCACGCCGGAGTGGATGCCTAAGGTGCGCTTCTCTAAAATATCCAGCAGTTTGTTCTTCATAAGCATTTCCTTTCTGTTTTTTCGCGTCCAAAATGAGCGCTTCTATTCAAAAAAATAATTTTTGACTAATTTGGTGAAGAGATTCATATCGTCCTGATAGGTGATCTTGAGGTTGAGGACATTCGCTCTGACGACCTTCATCCTGATCCCGTGACGCAGGGCGATCGCGCCGGCGGAGGTCATCTGCTCGAGTTCCTCCTTCGGAGAGTTCATATAGATGTCGTAGATCCTGCCGAAGGTAAACGCCTCGGGAGACGCACCCGCAACAATGTTGAACCGCGGCTCGATCCGCTCTAAGATATGATCGTCATCCATCCGGTAGACGGTGTCGTAGTTGAACTGCGCCAAGGTAGCGCCGCCGTACTCCTTGACGCCCTCGATCACTTCTTCGCACCCCTTCTCGTCGACATAGGGGTGGGTTGCGTCGTGGATCAGAATCACATCGTCGTCTGAGGAATACTCCTTCGCGGCGATCAAGCCGTTCTTCACCGACTCGGAGCGGGTCTCACCGCCCGATACAATCTTGTAGAGCTTGTCCGCGCCGAGATCAGATGCGATCTCTCCGACATAGTCGATCCAGTCCGCGTGGGATACCACGATGATCTTATCAACGCAAGAGAGCCGGTTATAGCCCTCTAAGATATAGGAGAAGATGGGTCTGCCGTCGACCTTGACATACTGTTTCGGGATATCGGCGCCGAAGCGGGTACCCGAGCCGCCCATCATCAAAAGCACTGTGTTCATATGGTTCCTCCGAGAAATGTATCTTTTCGATCAAAAAAACACAAGATATAGTCATACACATTGAATTATACTACCTTTGCTTGTAAATGTCAATTCATTCCACTCTGAAAACCGCTTAAAATCTCAACTTCTTCCGATTGACAAACCGACATGAGATATGATAAAATATTTTTAATCAATCTGTCTCCTGACATAAAGGAATCCCTGAATGAAAGGCGATCACAGAGCACCCCGTCGGGGGTGCGTTTTTCGCCGTGCTGTTCAGCGCGGTTTTTCTGTTTTTGTCACGCTTTCGGGAGACTAAAAGAGGTGAAGTATGAACACACGAGTCGCCGTCATCAGCATCATCGTTTCAGAAGAATCAACAGCCAAAACCATCAACGAGCTGCTCTCGTCCTTCTCGGACTATATCATCGGGAGGATGGGCGTTCCGTATAAGGAGAAAGGCGTCCGGATCATCTCCGTCGCCGTAGACGCCCCGCAGGACAGCATCTCTTCCCTATCGGGAAGGATCGGGAAGCTCGGGGGCGTGAGCGTCAAGACAGCTTATGCGGCAATATAGGATCCGGCTGTTATTATTGATCTTTCAAAATCCGGCGAAGTTCTCAGTTTGCAGTTTTCAGTTCTCAGCCAAAAATGGTGCTTCGCACGGCAATATCTGATATCATCTTAAAACCCATTACTCAAAAAGGAGCAATATCATGGCAAAATATAATCCCAAATCTCTCCACGCCGATGAATTCATCAATCATCAGGAGATCCTCGACACACTCGAATACGCTGAGCAGAATAAAAACAATACGGAGCTGATCAACAGCATCTTAGAGAAGGCGCGTCCGATCAAAACCGCTACCGGCTGCCGCTGCAACGGCCTTACTCACCGAGAGGCATCGGTGCTCTTAGCCAGTAACGACCCTCAGGTGACCGAGAGGATCTATGAGATCGCCGAAGAGATCAAGCTCGCGTTTTACGGCAACCGCATCGTCATCTTCGCGCCGTTGTATCTCTCGAACTACTGCGTCAACGGCTGCGTCTACTGCCCGTATCACTTAAAGAACAAGACCATCCCCAGAAAGAAGCTCACCCAGGAGGAGGTCAAGGCAGAGGTCATCGCCCTGCAGGATATGGGTCACAAGCGCCTCGCGATCGAATCGGGCGAGGATCCGCTGCACAACCCGATCGAATACATCTTAGAGTGTATCGACACCATCTACAGCATCAAGCACAAGAACGGCGCCATCCGCAGAGTGAATGTCAACATTGCCGCGACCACGGTCGAAAACTATAAAAAGCTCAAGGACGCCGGTATCGGCACCTACATTCTCTTCCAGGAGACCTACCATAAAGAGAGCTATCTTTCTCTCCATCCCACCGGCCCCAAGCACGACTATGACTATCACACCGAGGCGATGGACAGAGCGATGCAGGGCGGCATCGACGATGTCGGCTTAGGCGTTCTGTTCGGACTCGAGCTGTATAAGTATGAGTTCGCGGGACTTCTGATGCACGCCGAACACTTAGAGGCTGTCCACGGCGTCGGCCCGCATACCATCTCGGTGCCGCGCGTCAAGCGCGCCGACGATATCGACCCCGACGACTTTGACGGCGGTATCGACGACGAAACCTTTGAGAAGATCACCGCCTGCATCCGTCTCGCGGTTCCCTATACCGGTATGATCATCTCCACCAGAGAGTCGCAGGAGGTACGCTCAAAGCTTTTAAGGCTCGGTATCTCTCAGGTATCGGGCGGCTCGCGCACCTCGGTCGGCGGCTATGCAGAGGAAGAGAGACCCCACGATACAGAGCAGTTTGATGTCTCTGATCAGAGAACCCTCGACGAAGTCGTCGCGTGGCTGATGGAAAATGGACATATCCCGTCCTTCTGCACCGCGTGCTACCGCGAGGGCAGGACCGGCGACCGCTTCATGAGCCTGTGCAAGTCGGGACAGATCCTCAACTGCTGCCATCCGAACGCCCTGATGACGCTCTCGGAGTACCTTGTCGACTACGCAAGTCCGCGCACCAAGGAGCTCGGCTTCGAGATGATCGAGAAGGAGCTTAAAAGAATCCCGAAGGAGAAGGTCAGAGCGATCGCCGAAAAGAACATCGAAGATATCAAGAACTCCAACCGTAGAGACTTTCGTTTTTAATAGGTGATCGTATGTCCCTAAACACTACCGTATCCGCAAACAGAGTTCACATCGCGTTCTTTGGCAGAAGAAACGCCGGCAAGTCGAGCGTGGTCAACGCCGTCACAAACCAGAATCTCTCCGTCGTCTCTGACTTTAAGGGAACCACCACCGACCCCGTGAAAAAGGCGATGGAGCTGCTCCCCTTAGGGCCTGTGGTCATCATCGACACCCCCGGCTTTGACGATGAGGGAGCCTTGGGGGAGCTTCGGGTGCAGAAGACCCGCGAGATCCTCAGAAAAGCGGACATCGCCGTGCTGGTAGTCGACGCCGCAGAGGGCGTCGGAGAAGCGGAAAAGACGCTGCTAAGCGAATTCTCCGAGAGACGCCTCCCCTACCTTATCGCGTATAACAAGTGCGACCTGTTAAGCGACAGACCTCCGCTTGATCAGAACGCGCTCTATGTCAGCGCGCTGACCAAAGAAGGGATCGATACGCTCAAGGAGCGACTCGCCCGCTTGAATAAAGCGCTTCCTGAGGAGAAGAAGATCGTCGTCGACATCATGGACGGAGATCTCGCCGTCCTCGTCATCCCGATCGACGAGAGCGCGCCGAAGGGCAGGCTGATCCTGCCGCAGCAGCTGACCATCCGCGAACTGCTCGATCACCACAAGTCGGTCATCTGCTGTCAGAGCGAAGAGCTCAGCGCTACTCTTTCCTCTTTAAAAGAGAAGCCCGCGATCGTCATCACCGACTCGCAGGCGTTCGAAAAGGTTCAGAGGGACACTCCCGACGATATCCCTCTGACCTCGTTCTCGATCCTCTTCGCAAGGTACAAGGGCGAGCTGAAGACACTCTTACAAGGCGCCTTCGCCCTCGATGATCTCGAAGACGGCGACCGCATCCTGATCGCGGAGGGCTGTACCCATCACCGCCAGTGCAACGACATCGGCGCGGTGAAGATGCCCTCGTGGATCGAGAGCTATTCGGGCAAGAAGCCCCTGTATGAATTCTCTTCCGGCAACGAATATCCCGAGGATCTGGAGAGGTACAAGCTGATCGTCCACTGCGGCGGCTGTATGCTCAACGAAAAGGAGATGCGCTATCGCCTCAAAAAAGCCGAAGAAGCGGGTATCCCGATCACAAACTACGGCATGGCGATCGCTCAAATGCACCATATCCTTAACAGAGCCTTAAAGCCGTTCGAAAATATCCTATAAACGCAAGACAGCCATCCTGAAATCCAGGATGGCTGTGATTTTTATATCAGATCATTTGGTCATGAAGAGCACGCCTAAGGTGTTCGGCCCGCAGTGGGACGAAATGGTACACGACGCGCGGGTAATGAAGATCTCGTCGAAGATCTTCTTCGCCTTCAGCGCTTCATACACTGCCTGCACATATTCTTCCTTCGCGCCGGCGTGAGTGATGAACACTCTGTCGTGGTCGATGTTGTCGTACTTTCCGATGGTGTCCTCCATATACTGCAGGAGTACCTTATCATACTTTCCTCTGTACTTCTTGCCCACAGTCATCGCGCCGCCGTCGGTGTTGACGACTTCGATCGAGGGCTTTAAGGAGAGCATATTCGCGCCGAGCATCGCAACGGTCGAGCATCTGCCGCCCGCTCTCATAAAGTCGAGACGGTCGAGCACGAACGACGCGTGAGACTTGGTGGTCATGGAGCGGATCTTCTCGGCGATCTCCTTGGCAGATTTTCCCTGATCCCTGAGCTCGGCGGCCTTGATGACCAGAAGTCCCGAACCGGTAGAGAGAGAGCAGGAGTCTACGGAGAACACTCTGCCGTCAAATTCCTGCGCGGCAAGAGAGGAGCTCTGATGGGTGACAGAGAGCTTTGAGCCTAAGCTGATATGCACGACATCATATCCCTCATCCACAAACTGCTGGAAGAAGTCCGTATACTCACCGACCGATACCGCGGTGGTATGGGGCAGTTCCTTGGTCTTGTAGAAGATATCATACAGCTCCTCGGGAGTGATGGTCTTCCAGTCCTCATAGGTCTTGCCGCCGATCACGATGTGCAGCGGCATCTCATGGATATCATAGCGGGTGGAGAGATCCTTGTTCAGATCGCAGGTGCAGTCTGCGGTAATAATCACTTTGTTGCTCATTTTTCTACCCCCATAGTATTGAGATTTATCATTTGAAATGCTATACTGATATCATCTATTATACATATTTTTCTCAAAAAATCAATAGAAGTCTGATGGGAGGGTATTATGATACAGAAATGGAGCTTTTCGCCGTATATCGACACCGAGGCGGTCGTCTTAAGGATCCCCGCCGAGGATTCTCCCCTGCCCTTTTTTGAGCATACCGACGGCAAATATATCTGTCATATGAAGGATACGACCCGCGTCTACGGCCTCGGAGAAGCGATCAGGGGCATCAACAAGCGGGGATGGCAGTACATTAGCTTCTGCTCGGATGATCCCGTCCACACTGAGGAGAAGACCTCGCTCTACGGCGCGCACAACTTCATCCTTGTCGACAGCGGTAGGGATGATCGCTTTCTCGCCTTCTTCGACTATCCCGCGAAGATCACCTTCGACATCGGCTACAGCGAGAGCGACCTGATCACCGTCAACCCCGAGGAAGACCGCCTCGATCTTTACATCGTCACCGGCGGCTCGCTCAGAGAGATCGTCAGAGAGTTCCGCTCGCTGATCGGGAGAGCGTATCTTCCGCCCTTCTTCGCGTTCGGATACGGTCAGAGCCGCTGGGGATATGTCAGCGAAGACGATATCAAGACAGTGTTCCTCAGGCATAAGGAAGCGGGCATCCCGATCGACATGGTCTATCTCGATATCGACTATATGGAGGATTTTCAGGACTTCACCGTCAGCCGCGAGCGGTTCCCGGATCTGAAGAATTTGAGCGGCTATATGAGGTCGAACGGCGTGCATCTCGTCCCGATCATCGACGCCGCCGTCAAGGTCAGAGAGGGCTACTCCGTCTACGACGAGGGTAAGGAGAAGGGGTATTTCTGTAAGGACGCGGACGGTGAGGACTTTCTCACCGCGGTCTGGCCGGGGCTCTCGGTACTGCCCGACTTTTTGAACGCTGACGCGAGAAGATGGTTCGGCGAACAGTACAAAACCCTCACCGATATGGGGATCGACGGCTTCTGGAACGATATGAACGAGCCCGCGCTCTTCTACTCGGACAAACGACTCAAAGAAGCCTTCCTCAAGCTCAAGGAGTTCGAAGGAAAGAACTTGGGCATCTTCGACTTCTTCTCACTGAGAGATGTCTTAGGCAAGCTCTCAAACTCAATCGACGACTACCGCGCCTTTTATCACAACACCCCATCGGGAAAACTCAGACACGATCGGGTGCACAACCTCTACGGCTATCAGATGACCCGCTCAGCGTCAGACGCGCTGAAAAGCATCAGAGGCGGCAAGCGCACGCTGCTCTTCTCGCGCGCGTCTTATATCGGCGCTCACCGATACGGCGGTATCTGGACAGGCGACAACCACGCGTGGTGGTCGCATATCCTACAGAGCATGAAGCAGATGCCGTCTTTGAATATGTGCGGATTCTTATACTCAGGCTCCGATATCGGGGGCTTCGGCGGCAACTGCACCCGCGACCTTCTGATCCGCTGGCTCTCGTTCGCCGTTTTCACCCCGCTGATGCGTAACCACTCGGCGGTGGGCACAAGACATCAGGAGGCATTCGCCTTTGGGGAGACCGAAATATTCCGCCATATCATCACGCTGAGGTACCGCCTGATCCCGTATCTGTACTCGGAGTTTATGAAGGCGGCGCTGACAGATGATATGTACTTCCGCCCGCTGTCGTTCGACTATGAGGACGATCCGATCGCAGGAGAAGTAGAAGATCAGCTGATGGTCGGTGAATCGCTGATGATCGCGCCGGTCTATACGCAGAACGCCGGCGGCAGGGTCGTCTATCTGCCCGAGGAGATGACACAGGTCAGGATGAGCGGCGGTGAAATTTCTACAGAAGAATTAAACAAGGGACATCACTATATCTCCGTCCCCCTCGGCGATGTGGTCTTCTTCATCAAGAAGGGATACGCGATCCCGCTCTGTGACCCCGCCGAGAACACTCAGAGCATCGACTACGCCACGCTGCGCCTGATCGGCTCATCCGATCGGTACACGCTCTACCAAGATGACGGAGAGAGCTTAGATGTCACACTTGACAGTGTAAAAACCATCAAAAAATCCAACGAGCTGTCATTCTGAGCCCCAGAGGGCATCCCCATCCTCCCACTACCGTCTGCATAGGGATGTTATCATAAAACGGAATTAACGACAGGGGGATTGCCGCGGGTCACCGTGTGACCCGCGCAATAACAGTTTATATAGAAAAAGCGCCCCTTTCGGAGCGCTCTGGGGATGTGCTTATTTCAGGATCTCGCCGTCTACGGTGCCCATCAGACCGGCGGCGTTCGCCTCGTCGGTATCGAGATGGACCGCGGGAGCGTAAGAGGGAGAGACACGGACGATGACATCGTCGAAGATGACCTTTCTGCCGTTATCGCCGACAGCGACCTTGACGATCTCCTTGTCCTCTACACCGTACTCAGCGGCAGACTCGGGAGTCATATGCATATGACGCTTCGCGACAATCACACCGTGATCGATCTCGACCTCGCCCTTGGGGCCGACGAGCTTGCAGCCCGGGGTACCGGAGAGATCGCCCGACTCGCGGATCACGCCGACAACGCCGAGCTTTCTGGTCTCGGTCATCGAGATCTCAACCTGATCCTCTTTGCGGAATGGGCCTAAGATAGACATCGTGATCTCACCCTTGGGACCGACAACGGTCACCTTCTCGGCGCAGGCAAACTGTCCGGGCTGAGAGAGATCCTTCTTGTTGGTCAAACTCGCGCCCTCGCCGTAGAGGGTAGCGAATGTATCTGCGGTCACATGCAGATGATGAGCGGATGTTTCTACCATAATTTTCTTCATAATCTTAACCACCTATATCATAGAAATCGTTGAGGGATCAGTCAACCTCAGACAAAGAGAAACGGCGCAAATCCCTATCATTTCTATTTTACAACAAACGGCAACAAATTTCAATAGACAGGTGAAAATATGTACAACAACTTGAACGAACTGAGAACAGAGTGCTTATCCTGCCAAAACTGCAAGCTCTGTGAAGGCAGAACGAATGTCGTCTTCGGCGTCGGCAATCCGAACGCGAAGGTGATGTTCATCGGAGAGGGCCCCGGCGAACAGGAGGATCTCAAGGGAGAGCCCTTCGTCGGCAGAGCGGGTCAGCTGCTTGACAAGATGCTCTACGCCGTCGATCTCGATCGGCACAAGAATATCTACATCACGAATATCGTCAAATGCCGCCCTCCCCACAACCGCGACCCCGAAGAAGACGAGCAGACCGCCTGTATCGGCTATCTGCGCGCGCAGACGAGGCTGCTGAGACCGAAGATCATCGTCGCCTTAGGCAGGATCGCGGGGATGAAGCTGATCAACCCGCAGCTTCGGATCACCCGTGAACACGGTATCTGGACCTATACAAAGGGCATCTGGATGATGCCGATGTTCCACCCCGCCGCGATCCTGAGAAATCCGAATCAGACCGAAGAGGCGTTCCGCGATTTTATAGGTCTCAGGGAGAAGATCAATGAGGTCTGCCCGGAGGTGTACTCCACCGAAAATTCATAATTCATAATGCAGTGAACCTGTATAATAAAAGTGTACATTTGAAGTTAATAATGGTAGAATGAAAAAGAGGAGATGACTTCAAATGGGAACACACGGTGAACAAAGCAGG
>CAJOII010000014.1 GCA_905234535.1 uncultured Ruminococcus sp. | reverse complement strand
TATACAGCATTTTTTCTTTTTTGAAAAGCCCTGTTTTTCGAGGGCTTGATTTTGTGCGCCTTTTTGCGTTTGCTCTTAGTTTATCTTTGTTTCAACCTTTATTCCTCCTTGGAATTATATCCCAGGAAGCCTCTCGCTATTAATTATGGAATATATAGAAAAGATTGTCAACCCCAAAGATTTTCACTGCTTCAGTGTGACTTTTCTATAAATCTTCTGAAGAAAAATTTTCAGGTTTTTTACTAAAAATTTGTTTTCAATTTTATCAGCATCGCAGAAAAAATCAGCGGTTTTCACAATAGTATAGTTAAAAATTTAACAATTAATACAGACGATAAATGGTTGCTTTTATTTACAAAATTGGTATAAATTCGAGCTTTTTTAACGCATTTTTGAATAATTAATTTGGATTATCAAGATATTTATATAATTAAACTATTATTTATTTGATTTTTCTTGATCACTCATGAAATTATCCATCTTTTTTTACATCTTTCTCGGAGGCAAAATTCGTGATCATAAAGTTTTGATATACTATTCCCACAGTATTTCGGAATGGTGTTCTCATCCTTGGAAAGGATGAAGGATATTCTTTGTTACCAATTTTTTAGAGCTGCGGGGAGGTTTGGCTCAGATCTAAAGTACTGCTAACCGCTCAAATTCTCTCTTGTAAAACTCGTATACTTGTATTATAATTTATCATAGAATAATTTGTACATTTGGTGGAGATAGTATGGAGAAAGATCTGATTTTTACCCGAAGGCTGTGGGCGGAGATCAATATGGACTCGATCAGGCGCAACTTTGATTCGATCAGGAGGTCGATCCCCGATGACACGAAGCTCTGCTGTGTCGTCAAGGCTGACGGCTACGGCCACGGTGCGGTGGAGATCTCGAAGATGTATCATGACTTGGGCGTCGACTTCTTAGCGGTATCGAATCTCGACGAGGCGCTGGAGCTGAGGAAGGCGGATATCCTTGAGCCGATCCTCATCTTAGGCTTCACGCCGCCCGACCGGTGCAGAGATCTCGAGCGCTACAACATATCTCAGGCGGTCTACGGCATCGACTACGCGCGTCTGTTTTCGGATGAATGCGAGAAGGCGGGCGTCAGGGTCAAGATCCACATCAAGCTCGACACCGGTATGAGCCGCATCGGCTTTATGTGTCAAGAGTTTCCGCGAGATGAATATTCTATAGAAGAAATAAAAGAAGTCTGCAAGAATCCCTGCTTCATCACGGAGGGCATCTTCACTCACTTCGCGGTCGCGGATGACGGTGAGGACGGCGAGGAGTTCACAAGGCAGCAGTTTGAGAGCTTCTGCCACACGGTCGAGGCGCTGGAGAAAGACGGGATCCGTTTTGACATCCGCCACTGTTCCAACTCGGGCGCTGTCCTCGACTATCAGAAGATGGCTCTTGATATGGTCAGAGCGGGCATCATCCTCTACGGCTATCAACCCTCTTCTAAGGTGAAGAATCCCCTTTCCTTAGAGCCCGCGATGCGCCTCAAGACGATGATCTCGAACATCAAGACCATCAAGAAGGGTTCATCGGTCAGCTACGGCAGAACCTTCGTCGCAAGCAGAGATATGCGGATCGCGACCGTGCCGGTGGGCTATGCCGACGGGTTCGTGCGCTCTTACGCGAAGGACGGCTATATGTTCGTCTGGGACAAGACCCGCAAGTTCGGCAAGAACTGCAAGATCGTCGGCAGGATCTGTATGGATCAGACCATGCTCGATGTCACCGACTTTCCCGAAGCGGAGCTCTCGAATATCGTCGTGGTGTTCGGAAACGGCAAGGACAGTGAGCCCACCGCCGAGGATCTCGCCCGCTGGGGCGACACCATCAGCTACGAGGTACTGTGCTTAGTCTCCAAGCGTGTCCCGCGCCTCTACCGTTACAACTGGGTCACCGGGAATGTGGTGTATAAGCTGTGAGGAATGAGGAAATAGGAATTGTCGGAGTGTAAAGCCTCCCCTGCCTAAGGGAAGGTGGGCAAATCGCTTGCGATTTGGTCGGAGGGGTTTCATTTCCTCCATATCTCGTTTTCTATAACACTTTGAAAACTGACTTCTGATTACAGCCAAACCCTTCCGCCTCACTTAATGCTCGGCACCTCCCCTTAGGGCAGGGGAGGCTTTGACAACTGTGAACTGACAACTGTGAACTGATACAGGTGAACATATGAAATTATTAGTAGTAGACGGCAACAGCATCGTCAACCGCGCGTTTTACGGGATACGCCCGCTGACCACGAAGGACGGCGTATTCACCAACGCGATCTACGGCTTTCTGACGATGCTCGAGCGCATGAAAAACGATACCGATCCCGACGAGGTGGCGATCGCCTTCGATCTCAAGGCGCCCACCTTCCGTCACAAGGCGTACGCGCTGTACAAGGCGAACCGCAAGGGAATGCCCGAGGAGCTCGCGATGCAGATGCCGCTCTTAAAAGAGCTCCTCTCTTATCTCGGCTATCCCATCGTCACCTGCGAGGGGTATGAGGCGGACGACATCATCGGCACGCTCTCGCGCGTGTGCAGAGAGAGCGGGAACGAGTGCGTCATCGCGACCGGAGACAGAGACAGCCTCCAGCTGATCACGGAGCGCGTCTCGGTGCGGCTGTGCAAGAATATGAACGGCACCACGCTCTACACCCCCGAGACCGTGAAAGAAGAATACGGCGTCGAGCCGAAGGCGCTCATCGAGGTCAAGGCGATCCAAGGGGATACCTCCGACAACATTCCCGGCGTCGCTGGCATCGGCCCCAAGGGCGCGACCGAGCTGATCAAAAAGTACGGCACGGTCGACTATATCTACGACCATATTGACGAGCTCGACATCCGCGAGAATATGAGAAAGAAGCTCAAGGACAGCAGAGAGAACGCGTATCTGAGCCGTATGCTCGGCGAGATCAACCTCTATGCCCCGATCGACACCGACCTTGAGCATTACCGCCTGATGCCCGCGGATAGGGAGAAGGCGTCCCGCCTGATGGCGCGCCTCGAGCTCTACTCGCTGATCAAGAAGTTCGGTCTTGAGGCGGTCGAAGAAGAGAGAGAAGCTGAGACAGACGCGACTGCCGCCTTGGAGATCATCAGAGCCGACAGCATCGACGAGCTGCCCAAGGCAGAGCGGATCTATCTATATACTTCTTTTGAAGAAAATAAATTTGTCAAAACATATGTCGCTCATCAGGAAAAGCTGTTTGAAATTTCTGATGAAGAATTATTCAGAACACTTCTGCAATCGGCTAAGGAGATCTTTTGTGACAGCTCAAAGCCGCTGTTCGGTATCGCCGACCGCGGCGGGTTTGAAGTGAATATCGGCTTCGATATCTCGCTTGCCGCGTATCTCTTAAGCCCGTCGTCGTCCGACTATGACCTCGAGCGGCTGTGCTCGGAGTACGAGATAAGGGTGCAGAAAAGCGACGATCTCCGCCTCTCGTGTGCCTGTGCGATGCCGAAGCTCTGTGAGAAATTACAGCTCAAGATCGAGTCCTTGGAGCAGCACCGCCTGCTCTATGAGATCGAGATCCCGCTCGCGCGTGTACTCGCGCGGATGGAGAACATCGGCTTTGCGGTCGATGTCGAGGGCATTAGACGCTACGGCGAACAGCTCTCCTGTGAGGTCGAGACCCTCCGTCAGCAGATCTATGACGCTGTCGGCTATGAGTTCAACATCAATTCTCCGAAGCAGCTCGGAAAAGCCTTATTCGAAGACCTTGCCCTCCCTGTGAGGAAGAAGACGAAGTCCGGCTATTCGACGAACGCCGAGGTGCTCGAGAGCCTCTCGGGACTTCATCCCGTGATTTCTTTGATCCTGCGCTACCGCACCATCGCGAAGCTCAAGTCCACCTACTGCGACTCTCTGATCGAGAAGGTCGCCCCTGACGGCAGGATCCACTCGTCCTTTAACCAGACCGAGACCAGGACCGGCAGGATCAGCTCCACCGAGCCGAACCTGCAGAACATCCCCGTCAGGACAGAGCTCGGCAGAGAGCTTCGGCGTTTCTTCAAAGCGCGAGAAGGATGGGCGTTGGTCGACGCCGACTACAGCCAGATCGAGCTCAGGGTCCTTGCTCACATCTCGGGCGACGAGAATATGAAGAAGGCATTTTCAGACAATGTCGATATCCACACCGTTACCGCGTCACAGGTGTTCAATATGCCGATCGATATGGTGACCCCTCTGATGCGTTCGCGCGCCAAAGCGGTCAACTTCGGCATCGTCTACGGCATCGGCGCGTTCTCGCTCTCCAAGGATATCGGCGTTTCGGTCAAGGAGGCGTCTCAGTATATCAAGAACTACCTCGCGCATTTTCCGAAGATCGACGAATATATGCAGAATGTGATCGAGAAGGCGAAGCGCGACGGCTATGTCGAGACCATCGAGGGCAGAAGAAGATATCTTCCCGAGCTCTCGAGCTCAAACCATAACACCCGCGCCTTCGGCGAGCGTGTCGCGCGCAACGCGCCCATCCAAGGGACCGCCGCGGACATCATCAAGATCGCGATGATCAGGGTCGACGAGCGCTTACGGCGCGAGGGACTGTCCGCAAGGCTGATCCTGCAGGTGCACGACGAGCTGATCGTCGAAGCGCCCGCGTTCGAGATGATGCAGGTCGCGATGCTCTTGCAGGAAGAGATGGAGAAGGCGGTCACGCTCTCTGTCCCCCTGATCGCCGAAGCCGCCATGGGAGAGACATGGTACGACGCCAAAGGATGATGAACGATGCTCAGTTGAGGGAGGACTTCGTCCTCAACTATTTGTTATGAAATATAAAAAATGAAATATGAAATGTAAAGGGAGGGCTCTGCCCTCACCTGTTCTGAAGATCCTTCGCCTTGCTCAGGATGACAACTGAGAACTGAGAACTAATGACTGACAACCAACGAGGTAATTATGGATAAAATTCTTTTTGTATGTACGGGCAACACCTGCCGCAGTCCGATGGCGCAGGTGATCTTCAACGCCCTGTCCGAGCGAAAAGGGCTCGGTATCACCGCCGAATCAGCGGGGGTCGCGACGGTATCGGGAAACCCCGCGTCCGAGAACGCGATGAAGGCGGTCGCGGAGATCGGACTTGACCTGTCTCAGTTCAAGACCCGCTTTCTGCCTGAGATCGATCTCAATCAGTACCGTCTTTTCGTGACAATGAGCGACGATCACGCAGAGATCTTAAAGTCCATCGGGATCCCGGAGTCCTTCATCCGCGTGCTCAACAGAGCGCCGAATGCAGACGACCCCTATGATCTTCGCATGGGGATCGTCGACCCCTACGGCGGTGATCTGAATACCTATCGGAAGTGCCGCGACGAGATCTACGGCGCGATCAAGATGCTGATCCCGACGCTATGATGATCGAAAAGATGAGAGGGGAGCATATCGACGGCGTCTATGCTCTTTTAAAAGCTGCATTCGTCCATCCGTGGAGCGAGAGGATTCTCAAGGGTAGCCTTGAGCGGGAGACCTCGTACAATATCGTGATGACCGATGACAACAGAGTGATCGCCTATCTGTCCTTTGAGAAGATCACGGACGAGGGCAGTATCGAGCTGATCGCGGTGGATCCGTCCTTTCGCCGTCAGGGGATCGCCAGGCGTCTGCTGGAGCTCATACTCAGCTCCTTTCCGGATCTCAGCGTCGTCACCTTAGAGGTCAGAGCGTCTAACACGCCCGCGATCTCGCTGTACAGCTCACTCGGGTTCGATCACATCGCGGTGAGGAAGAACTATTACAGAGATCTCTGTGAGGACGCATGGATCATGCAGAAGAAGATATAATATAAAAAGGGATAAAGCTATGAAGATACTTGCGATAGAGTCAAGCTGTGACGAGACCGCCGCGGCAGTCGTCGAAGACGGCAGAGAGGTGCTGTCGAATATCGTCGCCTCTCAAGTAGAAGAACACCGTCTCTACGGCGGCGTGGTTCCCGAGATCGCTTCGAGAAGACACGCCGAGGCGATCGTCGGCGTGGTGGATGAGGCGCTTCAAAGGGCGGATTGTACCCTGGATGGTATCGACGCGGTAGCGGTCACCTACGCGCCGGGGCTCATCGGCGCGCTGCTTGTAGGCGTGAACTTTGCGAAGGGGCTCTCCCTCGCGTCAGAGAAACCGCTCATACCGGTGCATCACCTGAGAGCGCATATCGCGTCTAATTATATTTCTCATAAAGAACTAAAACCACCATTTCTCTGTCTGGTGGTCTCCGGCGGACACAGCCACATTGTCGAGGTGAAGGACTACACCGAGATGAGTGTCATCGGCAGAACGCGCGACGACGCCGCGGGCGAAGCCTTTGACAAAGCCGCGCGCGCGATGGGGATCCCTTATCCCGGCGGCATCGAACTCGATAAGATCGCTGAGTCAGGCGACGAGAACGCCTATTCGTTCCCCCGTCCGAAGGTCGACGGCGCGCCGTATGACTTCTCGTTCTCGGGGCTCAAGACCGCGGTGATCAACCTGATCCACAACAAGGAGCAGAAGGGAGAAGAGTACTCTGTCCCCGATCTCTGCGCCTCTTACCGCAGAGCGGTGGTCTCCTGTCTGACGGAGAACTTTCTCAAATCGGCTGAGGATCTCGGATACAAGACGCTCGTGATCGCCGGAGGAGTCTCCGCGAACTCGCTTTTGAGGCGAACGCTCGAGGAGCTGTGCAAGGACAGCTTCAGCCTTTATATGCCTGAGCGATCTCTCTGCGGCGATAACGGCGCGATGGTCGGCGCGCAGGGCTACTATGAGTATCTCAAAGGCAATATCGCCGACACCTCCCTGAACGCGATCGCGACCCTGCCGATCAGCGAGGATCGGTTCCAAAAGCTATGAAAGCCGTGATTTGATGAAGAAACCCGCATCCATATCGATGATACTGCTGTCTGTCGTTCTGATAGGCAGCCTTTTGTCATCGTGCTCTTTTGTCGAAGAATTGATGAAGAGCGCAGAGACGGCGGCGGAGCTGCCCAAAGGCATCGTCGAAGATGCGCCCTTGGGGTATACCGAGATCGATCGTCTCTCCTTTGAAGGGTCAGCGTATTATACGCCCTACCGATGCGATATCTCCTACCACACGCTCACGGACGATGAGCAGGCGCTCTATGACGGGCTGCTCGAGAAGGCGTATCGCGTCTATCCCGAAGCGGATGACAGCGGCTTCTATCACTGTGAGCAGGTGCTGTGTGAGGATATGACCCTCTCCGCTTTAGAGATTCGAACCGCGCTCAAGGCGGTCTACGACGACCACCCCGAGCTCTACTGGATCAGCTCTTCCTTCAAGCATCTGTCGGACAAGAGCAGGAATTACACCGCGGTGCAGATGTTCTCCGTGATCAGTCCCGACAGGATCATATCAGAGACCGCAGCGCTCAGAGAAGCGGTCGATAGCTTCCTTCTCTCTGTCGATGAGGGGATGAGCGAATATGAGCGCGAGAAGAGCGTCCACGACTATCTGATCGATAGCTGCGACTACAGTTCACAGGCGGCGTCTGCCGACTCCGCGCTGGGACTCGAAGAATACTATTCCGTCTACGGCGCCTTGGTCAGGGGAGAAGCGGTCTGTGAGGGCTATGCGAGGGCGTTCCAGCTGATCTCGAACCTTTTGGGGCTCAAGGCGGTCGGTATCACCGGAATGTCCAAGGGGCGCTCGGACAGCGAAGAAGAGCTTCATATGTGGAACGCGGTCTCTCTTGACGGCGACTGGGTGCTCACCGATGTCACCTGGGACGATCAGGAGGAGCTCTTTCAGCGGTATGACTACTTCAACCTCCCCGAGAGCGAGATGAACAAGGACCACACCCCTTCGAAGCTCCTCTCAGAGCTTAGTGAGGACGAGATCGAGGATGACAGTTTTACCGCCGTATCGCTCAATCTCTTCGTTCCCCCGTGTGAGGAGGACGGCTGGCAGTATTATGTGAGGGAGTGTCCCATCCTCTCGGACTTTGACGGCAGAGAGGTGATCGACGCGCTCTTTGGCGCCGCCGAGCGCGGGGAAGAGCAGCTTCAGTTTTATGTCGATCCCGAGTCCCTTGATGTCACCTACGCGGCAGAGGCTCTCTTCAAGGATCCCCAGTACTTCTTCGACTATATCCGCGATGTCAACGACCGGCTCGAGTACACGATGATCGACACATCCTCGGTCGGCTTCTACTGTAACGACAAGCGATCGTATATCGTCGTTCAGTTTCATTATCTTTGATAATCAATTGTACCAAAGGCACGGCAGAGAGATTTGCTGTGTCTTTTTTCTTTCGTGTTATTAAACCGGACGGTGAGTATGGTATAATAAAACTGATATACTTGAAGCTGTTAGTGTGTCAGCTTCGGTCAAATGCCTTTTTTAGTTCCAGGAGGTTTTTATGAAGAGAACAATGAACAAATCACTATTCGTCCTACTGATCGCGCTGGTGCTGATTTCGCTTTTATGCGTATCAGCGTCTGCGGCGTCCGCTGAGACAGGGCGCGGCAACGCAGAGCGGGAGCTGATCGAAACCGGCGCGGACTATACTTCCTCAAGCGGGTTCAAGTATCGGATAGAGAGCGGCGCGGCGATCATCACCGGCTACACCGGCAGCGCGTCGAGTCTTACGATCCCGTCATCCGTTGATGGCTATACTGTCAGAAAAATCTACAGTCACGCGATTGAAGGAAACAGCGCGCTTACATCGGTTTCGTTCCCGAACACTTTGCAGGAGATCGGGAGCTACGCGTTTGCGCGTTGTACCAAGCTTGGTTCGGTGACGATCCCCGACTCGGTGACGAATGTCGGCTTTGGTGCGTTCGCGTTCTGTTCGAAGCTCTCTTCCGCTAAGCTCGGAAGCGGAATGAGAAAGAGCGGCGAGTATATCTTTGAGGACTGCTCTTTCTTGAAGAGTGTGACGCTCCCTTCAGGACTGACCGTGATCGATCGCGGCACATTCTGCGGATGCTCGAGCCTCTCGTCTGTTGCGATCCCCGACAGCGTTACAGAGATCGGTCACGCGGCGTTCAAGGACTGTATCGCTTTAACTTCGATCGTGATCCCGAATCGAGTACAGATGATTGCGTACGATGCGTTTCGAAACTGTAAAAACGCGAAGAGCTTGACCTTAGGAAATTCGGTGAAAACCATTCAGAGCTCCGCTTTCAGAGATTGTATCCGACTCGTGTCTGTGGCTGTTCCGAACAGTGTGAATGAGATCGAGGATTTTGCCTTTGACGGCTGTTCGAGAGTGACGAAGGTCACGATCGGCAGCGGCGTCAAGAAAATGGGAGACTGGGTATTCTCTGACTGTGTTGCTTTAAAGGATGTGACCGTTTCATACGGCACGACCGTGATCGGCTACGGTATGTTCTCGGGATGTACCAGCCTCAACAGCGTGATCCTGCCGAGTTCGGTCACCGTCATTGACAGCAAGGCATTCTATAATTGTACTTCCTTACCGAAGATCACCATTCCGAACAGCGTGGAGACCATCGGTTATTCCGCGTTTGAGAACTGTAAGAATCTTTCAAGC
This sequence comes from uncultured Ruminococcus sp., assembly GCA_905234535.1. Lineage (GTDB taxonomy): Bacteria > Bacillota > Clostridia > Oscillospirales > Acutalibacteraceae > Ruminococcoides. Next base: position 21,073 of record CAJOII010000014.1, on the reverse strand, counting down.
GCGCCTATCGGCAGCTCCGTTTCGGAGATCCTCAGCAGCGCGTTTTCGAACTGCGTCAAGCTCAGCTCTGTGACGATTCCCGACAGTGTCAGCAAGATCGAAGGCAGCGCGTTCAAAAACTGTACAGGCGTCACGACGGTGAAGATCGGCTCGGGCGTCTCTACCATGTATGACGGCGCTTTCGCGTACTGTACCTCTTTGAAGACGGTGACCGTATCGTCCGGCACGACGGTGATCGGTGATTATGCCTTCCGCGGATGCTCGAATCTCTCAAGCGTATCGATCCCCAACACCGTCTTATCTATCGAAGACGGCGCCTTCTTGGATTGTGCCGCTCTAACCAAGGTGACGATCCCCAACAGCGTGCAGACCATCGGCAGCATCGCGTTTGAGAACTGCAGCAGCCTGTCGAGTGTTTCGATCGGCAGCGATGTATCTGAGATCGGCAGCGGCGCGTTTGAAAACTGTGTGAAGCTCTCTTCGGTTATTATCCCCGACAGCGTTTCTGAAATCGGCAGCGATGCGTTCTATAACTGTACCGGACTCAGATCGGCGAAGATCGGCGGCGGCGTGAACAAAATGGGCAACTATGTATTCGGCAAGTGTTCCTCTCTGATGTTGGTCAACATCGCGTCCGGCACCAATGTGGTCGGAGGATCCGCGTTTTACAAATGCCCCTCGTTGACGGCAGTCTCCATCCCCGAAACCGTGATCCGGATCGGCAGTGTAGAGCTCAACGACAGCAACTTGAAGGATGATGGCGTATTCTATGAACACGCATCCGGTCTGACCATCTACGGAAAAAAGAACTCTTTTGCCGAGGACTTTGCCAAGGCGAATTCGATCAAGTTCTCCACCGCGAATCCTCCCACTTCGGTGAATTTGGCTACTCCCAAGATCACAAAGATCGAGAACACCTACGACGGCGTCAAGATCACATGGGGCAAGGTCTCGGGCGCCGCGAAGTATCGCGTCTTCCGCAAGACCGGCACAGGCTCATGGAAGACGGTCGGCGATACCGCGAATACCTATTGCCTGAACAAAGCGGTCACCTCCGGTACCAAGTATACCTACACTATCCGCTGCGTCACATCGGACGGCAAGGCGTTCACATCCGACTATGACAAGACCGGCAAGGCGATCACCTATGTCGCTTCTCCCAAGGTCACTAAGCTTGAGAATACAGCGTCCGGTCTCAAGATCACATGGTCGAAGTCAGCGGGCGCGTCGAAGTATCGCCTCTATCGCAAGACGGGATCGTCAGGTTGGCAGAAAGTCGGCGATACCGCGAACCTCTCCTGCCTGAACAAGGCGGTCACCTCCGGCACCAAGTACACCTATACCGTCAGAGCGCTCAACGCGAAGGGAGAGACCGTCAGCGCCTATAATACCACCGGCTGGTCAAAGCAGTTCATCGCGACTCCGGCTAAACCTACTTTGAAGAATACAAAGTCAGGTGTATCCGTCAGCTGGAAGAAGATCACCGGCGCCGCAAAGTACCGCATCTTCCGCAAAACAGCGAAGACGGGCTGGGCGAAGGTAGCGGATACCGCAAACCTCTCTTATGTTGATAAGACCGCGAAATCCGGCACCACCTACTACTATACCATCCGCTGTATTTCTAAGGATGGTAAGTCCTTCACGAGCGCCTACGACACAACAGGCTCCAAGATCACCTGTAAGAAGTAAATAACGGCAAGATAAAACCACCCGATGATCCGTCGGGTGGTTTCGTTATGTAAGTCTTCGATTAATCTTTTTTGAATACCAAGAGCTTTGCGGCGATGTAGTTCGAGATAACGACGAAGATGTTTGAGATGATCTTTGATACAAGGAAGTTCCACTCAAACACATCGACGAACAGGAGCATCATGATCAGCGAGATCACGAGCGCGAGCACTCGCGCGCCGAAGAAGGAGAAAAACTCGAAGAGAAACTTCCTCTTCCCCGAGTGGCGGGAGCGAAAGACGAAGAGCTTGTTGGTGAAGAACGCGAACACTGTCGCGACGACATAGCCGATTGCGTTGGAAGAAGAGGTCAGAAGCGCGTCCTTGATCGGAAGATACTCATAGCATAAGGTGGACACGCCGATGTCGATGATAAAGGTCAGGAATCCGAAGGCGGTGTACTTGAGCATTTCGATGCTCATAAGATCATGCCTGAGATTGTTCCAGAACATTTTCAGCTTGTTCATCTCATCCCGCCTTTCTCCGCCGGAGCCTGAGCTTCTTTTCAGGAGTTGTCCGGTAATTCTTATTTGATAATTATATCATACTTGCAGAAAATCCGCAAGTGTGATACAATACAAAAACGAGAGGGGGAGGAGAAAGAATGAAAGTGATGTCTGTCGACCTCGGTCGCGCGCGGACCGGTATCGCCGTCAGCGACAACACCGGCACCCTGGCATCGTCGCTGTGTGTGATTGAAGAGCGCGTCGATGAGCGTCTGGTCGAGAAGATCGTCTCTCTTGCGAATGCTGAGAAAGCAGAGCTGATTGTCGTAGGGCTGCCGAAGAACATGGACGGCAGCGAGGGCGAGAGCGCCATCCGCGCCCGCGCGCTTGCGGGAGAGATCACACAGAGATCCTCAATCCCCACCCATATGCAGGATGAGCGCGGCACCACCGTCACGGCGCATCAGTTCTTGTCCTCCGCCGAGGTGTACGGCAAGAAGCGCAAGAAGAGGGTAGACGCGGTCGCCGCTTCGATCATTCTGCAAAATTACCTTGACAGTCAGAAGTAGGAGGAAGATAGATGGAGTTATTAGAAGAGATCAACTATCTCGCGAAGAAGAAAAAGGAACAGGGGCTCACAGCTGAAGAGCAGAAGCGCCAGAAGGAGCTCTACAATGAATATCTCAAGGGCTTTCGCGCCCGCTTTAAGACCCAGCTCGATCATGTGGAAGTAGAATATCCCGACGGCACCGTCAAGTCCCTGAAGGACGCGATGCACGGACAAGAGAAAAAGCCCCTGTGATGGGCTTTTTTTAGTGCAGAAGTAAGAGGGAAGAGGTAAGAGTGGCGGGAGGGCTCCGCCCTCACCTGATTTTGAGGTAAGAAGTAAGAAATAAGAGCTAAGAACGGTGGGAGGGCGTAGTCCCCTTAGGGCGGGGCGTTATATTTGTCATTCTGAGGGAGCGAAAATGGGAACCCCGAAAAGCCCCTGCTTTTTGGGGAGAGGAGCTGTCACGCGAGCAGGAGAGTGACAACGCTTTGTCGCTCTCAGTGAGTACGACGGGCGACGATGTGAGAATCCCCTTGTCATTAATACCGTTCGATAAGAGAATCCCTAAGCAGACGGTATTAAGAAGAATGGGATTGCCACAGCCCTAAAGGGCTTCGCAATGACAACCGAGAACGGAGAAATGAACCCGTCACACCGCGTAGAGGTTTAGGTCCCAGCAGGGGATGTAGGGGTGTTTTCTCAGATAGAATCGATAGGCGGGGTTGACGGCGTGGATCTCTCTGATGAGAGTAAAGAAGTCCGCGGTGCGGTGATAGGCGGCGATATTGAGCTTCGGCTTTCTTTTGAGCGTCTCTTGCATCCCGCGGAGCATCTGATGTTCAAAGCCCTCGATATCCGCTTTGATATAGGTAGGGGAGAATGGAAGCTCGTCTACGGCGGTCACCTGCACCTCTCTGCCGCTTTTTTCTGACAAGGACGCCATTCTGCCGCCTTTGGTGTTGATCAGCATCGTACCCTTTCGGTCGGAAATCCCGACATGCAAGAGCGTGATCCGATCGATCTGTTCGGCATATTCGCTGAGCTTTCTGAAGTTCTTCTCGTTAGGCTCCGCGGCGAGGATCTCTTCATATCCGTCTGAGTACTTTAAGAACTCCTCCACCGTGTCGCCGCGGTACGCGCCGAGATCCAAGTACCGCTCATCCTTGAGCTGTAATATCCTTTCGAAGACCTCCTTCTTGTCGGATGTGATCCGATTAAGATACGGGAGTCTGCCGGTATAGACGAAGTCGAGTACGCCTTTGAACACCGCTCTTGACCGCTCGTCAAAGAGGAGCGCGTACGCTTCTTCGATCTGATCCTTGTATTTTGAGAGAAAGCGGTCGTCCATGATCTCGTCGCCGTATACAGGCACATTCGGTACAAAGAGCGGGTGACGCTCTGAGACGCCTTTGATACAGTCCATCACATCCGGCAGAGAGCTGGCGAAGCACAGGGCGACCGTAAAGTCCGAGAGCTCATCTAATAGCTCTCGCTCGCTCTTGACGGTAAAGCCGCGAAAGTGCTGATGGCGCACGAAGCCTTCGCTTGCCATCACGCCGCGGGCTTTGATCCCTCTTCTCTCAAATTCATCGAGCACCTTATCGGCGCCGTTCCCCATTCCGTAGAGGACGATGGGGAGGGCTGAGCGCTTCAGCGCGTCCCACACATTCTCATAGGAGAACTCAAACAGATCTTTGTTCATCTTAAGGATTACACTGCTTACAGGGGGAATAGCCCTTGTCGAGAGCTTCTTCTCTGGTGGTGAAGATCACTTTGTTTTTCTCGCTCATGGTCTTGACACCTCCGCAGTCGGGACGGTGGAAGACACGGCTGTTCTTATTGCCGATATACTCTGAGGGCGCTTCCTCAGTGCTCTCTGATGAAAGAGTGCTCTCGATCTTCTGACCGCTTGCTTCATAGAACGACAGCCCCTCGCCGTCGGTAGCGGCGATGATCGTGCCCATCTTGTCGGTGCGGTAGTACTCGATGCTGTATTTCTTGAGCTTTGAGAGCGTCTCCTTGTGCGGGTGGCCATACTCGTTGTCCTCTCCGCAGGAGATCACGGCAAAATGAGGGCTGACCGCCCTCAGAAACGCGTCTGAGGTGGAGGTGGAGGATCCGTGATGGCCGCACTTGAGCACATCGGCGGAGAGGTCGGCTTTTGAACGGAGCATCTCGTTCTCGGACTCTGTCTCCGCGTCGCCGGTGAGCATGAAGCTGATGTCGCCGCACACCGCCTTGATCACGACAGAGTAGTTGTTATAGCCCGAGTAGCCGGAGCCCAGGGGCGCTAAGATCTCGAAGCTCCCCTCCCCGAAGGAGTAGGTGTCGCCCGGCTCTGCGTCGATGTAGTTGATGTTCTTTTTGTCCACCGTCCTGAGCACATCGAGCCAGGTGTTGGTGCTCTGATCGGTCTCACAGGTGATGAAGTTCTCCGTTTTGAAGGTCTTGAGCACCTGTGTCAGACCGCCGACATGATCCGAGTGAGGATGGGTCGCGATGACATATTTGAGCGTTTTCAGATTGCGGCATCGAAGATATTTGCAGACAGTGTCCGCGGCTGTTTTCTCTCCCGCGTCGATCAGCACGAATTCGCCCTCGCTCTCGAGTAGGGTGCAGTCTCCCTGACCGACATCGATAAAGTGTACGAGGAGCTTCTGATCCTTTGTCAGGGCGTAGTCCTTCGGTGTCGGGACAGAGGTATCAAACACGGGCTGACACGCGCACAGCGAGAGAATCATCAACAGAATCAGGAGCGACGATAGTAGCTTTTTCATCTTGATCACCGACTCTATTCTACACGAAAACACATAGGAAAGCAATAAGAGATTCCGATTTGCAAAATCCGAAAAAATATGTTATAATACTACTAATAAGTTGTTTCAAGATGATATGAGTTTTTTACGGACAAAAATGCCTTCGACAGGCGGATGTTCAAAGGAGAATCATGATGGCGGGCAACTACAGAAACAAGTATGAGATCGTCACGGCAGACGACAATCTTCCCGGAAAGGTTACCCTCTATGAGAAGCCGGGCAGCGAATGTTTTACCAACAAGCACTGGCACAAGAATCTCGAGATCGACTACATCGTCAGAGGGCGTATGTGGACCGCCCAGAACGGCGAGGACAGGGATATCTCTGACAACGACTTTGTGCTTGTCAACTCTGAGGTGGTGCACCAGACCTGCGGCAAAGAACCCGACGAGCCGGTCAAGTATCTCGTGGTGCTCTTTTCGTACAGCTACATCAAGGCGTATTTTCCGAGCTTTGACCGGTATACCTACGATGTGGGACAGAACGATCAGGCGAGGGTGCGGATCAGGGAACTCTTAAAGGGTATCGTCTTTGAGGCGGAGAACCCCTCTGAGCTCTCGAAGCTCAAGATCTCCTGCGCGATGAGCCAGATCTTGATCCTGCTGTTCTCGAAGTGCAAGGTGAGAAAACCCGAGTTCCACGAGGATATCAGCCCCGATGATCCGATGTATATCAACAGGGCGATCGACTTCATCAGGGAGAACTATCGGGAGAAGATCTCGCTCGAAGATATCTCCTCCTATGTCGGGCTGACGCCGACCTACTTCTCGCGGTATTTCAAGAACTCCACTCACCGCACCTTCAAGAGCTATCTGAACCTGGTTCGCTTGGAAGGAGCCCTGAACGACATCCAGAACTTCGGCGCCAGCGAGACCAAGGCGTCCCTCTCAAACGGGTTTCCGAGCGTCAAGTCGTTCATCTCGGTCTTTAAGTCTGTCTACGGCTGCGCCCCGAGCGAGTATGTCAAGCTCTACCACGAAGAACCCCCGATCTCTCAGATCCGAAAACAGTAGAATAAACCGGAAAGGTCTGTCGTATATCACGGCAGACCTGTTTTGATGTGCTCTTCTGTAATGATAGCCTGACTGTAGATAACCGAACCTCTTCTCTCAACCTATTGCATAAGAGAAAAAACTGTGCTATACTAATTATATCTGCGAATATCAGCATAGAAAGGTGATTTTTATGTGCAAGAAAACATTTTATATTACCACCCCGATCTACTATCCCTCGGGCAATCCGCATATCGGTCATTGCTATACCACCGTCGCGTGTGACTCGATCGCAAGATACAAGCGGATGCAGGGCTATGATGTGATGTTCCTGACCGGTACCGACGAGCACGGTCAGAAGATCGAGGAGAAGGCGAGAGACTTAGGCGTCACGCCGAAGGAGTATGTCGACGGAATCGTCGAAATCTTCAAGAAGCTGTGGAGCTATATGAATATACAGTATGACCGCTATATCCGCACCACCGACGACTATCATGTCGAGGCGGTACAGAAGATCTTCAAGGAGCTCTACGACAGAGGATACATCTACAAGGGCGCATATAAGGGCAAGTACTGCACCCCCTGCGAGAGCTTCTGGACAGAGTCTCAGCTTGTCGACGGCAAGTGTCCCGAGTGCGGCAGAGAGGTCAAAGAGGCAGAGGAAGAGGCGTATTTCTTCAAGATGGCGCCCTTTGCCGAGAGGATCGAGAAGCTCCTCACCGAGACCGACTTCCTGCGTCCGAAGACCCGCGCCGTGGAGCTTGTGAATAACTTCCTGCAGCCCTCTGTCGATGAGAACGGCGTCAAGACCTACGGTCTCGAGGATCTGTGCGTGTCCAGGACCTCCTTCAGTTGGGGTATCCCGGTCACCTTCGATCCCGGCCATGTCGTCTATGTCTGGATCGACGCGCTCTCTAACTACATCACAGCGCTCGGTTTTGACAACGCCGCCTATAACGACTATGATCACTACTGGCCCGCCGATGTCCATATGGTCGCGAAGGATATCATGCGCTTCCACGCGATCATCTGGCCCGCGATGCTGATGGCGCTCGAAGAGCCGCTTCCGAAGCACCTCGCCGTCCACGGCTGGATCACCTTCAACGGTCAGAAGATGTCCAAGTCCTTAGGAAATGTCGTCGATCCGTTCATCCTGGGCGAGCGCTACGGCGCAGACGCGATCCGCTATCACATCATGCGCGAGATGGCGCTCGGCGCGGACAGCTCGTTCTCAAACGAGATCATGATCAACCGCATCAATTCTGATCTTGCGAACGGACTGGGCAACCTTGTCAGCAGGACTGTCGCGATGATCGACAAGTATTTCGGCGGCACCCTGCCCTCTGATCGAGAAGCGGGCGACTTTGACGACGATCTGATCGCAGCCGCGACCGCGCTCAAAGAGAAGGTCGACGCCTATGTCGAGAACACTCAGCTCAACCTCGCGCTCGAGGAGATCTTCAAGCTCGTCTCCCGCGCGAACAAATATATCGACGAGACCACTCCGTGGATTTTAGGTAAGGACGAGACTAAAAAGGCGCGTCTTGCGACGGTGCTCTACAACCTGTTAGAAGCGATCCGTATCGCGTCCACGCTGCTGTCCGCCTTTATGCCGACCACCATGCCGAAGGTGTTTGAGCAGATCGGCGCCAAGGATACGGCGACCTATGAGAACGCCGACCGCTTCGGCGTGCTTCCGCTCGACATCACCGTACACAGGGGAGAGCCGATTTTCCCGCGTATCGATGTCGACAAGGAGATCGACGAGCTCAACGCCATCTATCAGAACAGCATGCCCAAAGCTGAGCCCGAGGTCGAGCTCGATCCCCACAAGGAAGAGATCGCCTTTGACGACTTTGAGAAGGTCGAGATGAGGGTCGCGAAGGTCCTCGCCTGTGAGAAGGTTAAGAAGAGTAAGAAGCTCTTGAAGTTTACTCTTGACGACGGCTTCTCCGAGCGCGTGATCCTCTCCGGTATCGCCGAGTACTATGAGCCCGAGGAGCTTGTCGGCAAGCACATCGCCTTTGTCGCGAACTTAGCGCCGAGGAAGATGATGGGCATCGAGAGCCAGGGGATGATCCTCTCCGCCGAGTACGACGGCAAGCTGCGCGTCGTCACCATCGACGAAGAGATCCAGCCCGGCGGATCTCTGGTATAATATAACCGCAAAGGGGAGGGCGATGTCCCTCCCCTTTATCAGTGAAGAGGTAAGAACGGTGATTTCTCGCCGCACTCGGACGATGATATCGCAGGGGACGGTCTTGACCGTTGTGCCGATCCGAAAAGTTAATCGACGAAAAGTTTTCGGAAGGGTCACGACCCTTCCCTACACGAACAACTGAGAACTGACAACCCGAAACTGAGAACTACTATGACATATCACAATATTTTTGATGCGCATGCGCATTATGACGACAAATGGTTTGATGAAGACAGAGACACGCTGCTTTCTTCGATGAAAGAGCGGGGGGTGTCTTATATTGTTAACGCCGCGGTGGATCTTGAGACCGCGAAGACCGCGATCGGTTATGCGGAGCGATACCCCTTTATGTACGCCTGCGCGGGGATCCATCCCGAGAACCTCGAGGGGCTCCCCTGTGACTATCTCGATCGGCTCAGGGAGCTCTTGCGGCACAAGAAGGTCGTCGCGCTCGGTGAGATCGGGCTCGACTATCACTGGGAGATCGACAGAGCCGCTCAGCACCGTGTTTTATCTGAACAGCTGATCCTCTCAAAAGAGCTCGATGTCCCCGTGGTCATCCACGACCGCGAAGCGCATGCGGACACGATGGAATACCTTCGAAAGTACCGTCCGAAGGGGCTGCTGCACTGTTACTCCGGCTCTGCCGAAATGCTCAAAGAGGTGATGAAGCTCGGCTTCTATATCTCCTTAGGAGGTACCGTTACCTTCAAGAACGCGCGCGTTCCCGTTGAAGTCGCGGCGGCTGTTGAGCTTGACAGGCTTCTGCTCGAGACCGACGCGCCGTATCTCGCGCCCGTGCCGTACAGGGGCAAGAGGAACGATTCATCGCTTATCGCTCATACCGCCGAGAGGATCGCCGAGATACGCTCCATCGATCCTCAAGAGCTCATCGACATCACCACCAAGAACGCGAAACGATTCTACGGCATCAGCTGAGGATGAAGCCGGTCTGCAATTCAAGTATTCATAAACAAAAATCCCTCCGCCGCTTGGCAGAGGGATCTTTCTTTTATTTTATGATCAATAGTAATAGAGCGGATTGATGCATCCGGTGTTCATGAGCATCCGCTCCGCGAGATGGAGCATCGCGTAGCGGTGCTCCTGATTTCTGTTTTGGCGAATCATGCTGATCAGATAATCATATGTCTCGGTCCAAGTACCGTTTACAATGACCTTGTCGTATCCGTAGGGAGTGAGGTCAAGGTTATATACGGCAAGATCCTTGTGAGAACCTCTGCCGAATCCGACGGAGTTGTCCTCGCTGTTTGAGGTCCACATCGAGAGGAACTCGAGCGGATCATCAAAGTCCACTACCCAGCCGCTTCGCATCATGGAGTATTCACCCGCGGCGATACGGTCCTGATATTCGTTCCAGTCGACACATTCGAGCTCAAGCTCAATACCGAACCCCTTGTAGGTTTCTTTGAGATATTCAGCGATCAGCTCGTGCATCTCTCCCGGGTTATAGATATATGTGAGCGCGGGAACATTCGTAAACTTTCCTGTCTCTTCGTCGAAGTCATAGTAGGTCTTGAGCTTAGCGAGATATGGACCAGGGTCATATCCATCGACATCAAAGAAGCCGTAGTAGTCGCCGCTGTCCGCGTTGTAGTAGAACTCGCCCCCGTCGGCGTCGGTGACCCAGTCGGAGACAAACGAGGAGGCGGCTCTTCTGTCGAGCTTGACCGCGCTGAGCATCGCCTTGCGGTCTACAAGACGGTCAAGCGCAAGGCGGATATCCGCTATAGCCTCTTCGGCTTCTTTTCCCTCAAGGGTCGAGCCCTCGGGCAGGAGGTTCTCTTCGATGTTCCACGAGGCGTAGTAGGTACCGTAGACGCCTTCTTCTCCGACAGCCTCCCGGACGGGGAGATGGGCGAGCGACTTCTGGATGAAGGTCGCGTCGAGGATATCGATCACGCCGTTGCGGGTCGCGTCAGCGGCAGCTTTGTGGATATATTGGACGGGGAGAGAGGCGAGATATTTTTGCACCGTGGTGGCGTCGATGATCGTGACCTTGCCTTCGCCGTCTGCGTCGCCTAAGATGAAGCCTTTCTTTTCGTCGATTACCCTAATCGTGGCAGAGCCTTCGAGCATGGGGTGTGTTTTGCTGCCGAAATAATCATCGAACGGATACCACACATAGCTGATCGAGGCGGAAGTACCCACTTCAAGACCGTTTGCGCGGATGCGGCGGTATTTGAACCCCGGATCCTCAAAGGAGATGATCTCGTCGTCTACCTCAAAACCGGCTTCCTTGAGCGCGTCGTAGTTCTGATCGCATAAGACAAAGTCGGGATACTCTGTCAGATCAAAGCTGATCAAGATCTCTTCTCCGTTATGGATACAGATCGTATCTTCTTCAAAATAGCGCGCGTCTTCGCCGTAGATAAACGCGAAGGTTCTCGGAAGCTCCGGCGCGGGAACAGCGAAAGCGGTCAGAGGCAGAAGGGCAAGTGTCAGGGACAGTATCAGGATAAAGCTGAAGATTCGTTTGGTCATCGTTATATCCTCCTTTGACGGATAGCTTGATTGTATTATAAAAAATTATAATACATAATGCAAGAGGAAAAGAGTTTTCGTTATTAATTATAAGAAATTCCCTCCGCCGCTTGGCAGAGGGATCCTTCATTATGATTCAATTAAAATTCGCTCATCGGGTCGTATCGTTCGCCGTTGTATCTGCACTCAAAGTGGAGATGCGCGCCGGTGGAGTGACCGGTGGAGCCGACATATCCGAGAACCTGTCCGGCGGAAACAGTCTCTCCGACAGAGACTGTCAGCGAGGTCAGGTGGGCGTAGATGGTCTCTTTGCCGTTGCCGTGAGAGATCCATACATAGTTGCCATAGCCGCCGCCGCAGCCGCAGGAGTAGCTCTTGCCCCAGTTGTGGACACACTCGGTACAGGTGGAGACGACCGTGCCGGACGCCGCCGCGACAACGACCGCGCCCATGATATCACCGCCGGCGATATCGATTGCGCCGTGGTTATAGTAGCCGCGCCATTCCTCAAACTGAGAGGTGAGCAGATAATAGCCGGGACAGGGCCATACATAGCCGCCGCCTGTGGGAACATTCACAGGAACATTCGCGTTTGCGGGAGAATAGCTGCCGGATGATCCGCCTTCTTCTGCGGCTGCTGCCGCTTCCGCCGCGGCGCGCTCAGCAGCTTCCTGCTCTTCCTTCTGCTTGCGGTAATATTCCTGGATCTCCTCGGAGAGACCCGCAAGCTGTTCTTCGTTGATGGTCAGCTTCTGCAGGGCTTCGTTGGATGCCTCCTGGAGATTTGCGAGGGTATCTTTGTTCTCTTCCAAGAGATCGTTGAGTTCCTTCTGCTTATCCTTGAGGTTCTGCTCTTCCCGTTCGAGCTCGAGCTTGTCGATCTGGAGGGCGTCCTTCTCTTCGGAGATGACCTTGAGCTGTTCGCGGATACCATTGATGAGTTCTTCATCGTGAGCGGAGACAGACTTGACCAGCTGGACCTTATCAAGGAAGTCGGTGAAGTCCTTCGCGCCTAAGATGATCTCGAGAGAGCTGACATCGCCTGCGATGTAGATGGTCTTGATCCTGCGGCGAAGGATATTCATATTGGTCTCGATATCCTCGTTCTTCTGGTCGATCTCTTCCTGCTTTTTATTGATCTCTTTATCGAGCTCCTCGATCTTCTGATGGCTGACAGTGATCTCTTCGTTGACCGTCTGCACCTTGCCGACGATCGCGTCAACATATTCCTGTTGCTTTTCGACCTCGGCGTTCTTCTGATCGAGGACCTCCTGATATTTCTCAGCCTGCTGTGCGAGCTCCTCCTGTCTTGCCTCGAGCTCTTCAATGCTGTCGGCAAGCACGGTGACCGCGGTTCCCGCTAACAGAAAAGCACAGATCAGCAACAGTGATACGAATCTCTTCATATGCATCCCTCTTTTCAAAAATGATGGGTAAATACAAGATGTGTGAATCGCCTTTTTTATTCTACAACAAAAAATTCCCTATTGTGTGAACATTCTGTTATGATTTGGAAACAATCGATTACCAGCCTAAGATCTCGTTGCCCTCGTGGGTGAGGTATCTTCTGATAGATACCATTGAGCCTAAAGCGCCGACAACAACGCCCGCGCCGACGAACGCGGCGATGATCGGCCACATGACCTCGGTGAACGGGGTGTAGTTAAAGGGCAGGATGTGCTCCGCGGCCTTTAACACCGCGTCTGCGAGCAGATACAACAGCCCGATCGAGATCCCCGCCGAGACCAAGCCGATGATGATGCCTTCGATGATGAACGGCACGCGCACAAAGGCGTTGGTCGCGCCGACGGACTTCATGATACTGATCTCGAAGCGGTGCGAGAACATCGTCATGCGGATGGTGTTAGAGATGATGAACAGCGAGATTACCGCTAACGCGACGATGATCCAGAAGCTCATCACCGTGACTAAGGTGGAGAGCGAGGTCAGCTTCTCGGCGACATTTGAGCGGGAGGAGACCTCCGCGACGCCGTCGACCTTTAGGAGCTCCTTGACGGTCTCGTCGTAGCGACTCAAATCCTCCATAATAATGTGATAGGCGTGGGGGAGGGGATTGTCGTCGCCGGTCATATTCTTGAACACCTCTTCGCCTAAGACATCTCTGTAGGCGGAGATTGCCTCGTCCTTGGGATAAAACTCAGCGGTGGTGACATTGTCTATTTTTTCCAGTGTTTTGCCGATATATACGGCCTCAAGCTCAGAAATATTATCGTCGAGATAGACGGTGGTGACATTCTTATCCTCCACCTCGTTGACGATGCCGGTGACATTGACGGTCAGCATGACAGCGGAGCCGGTCAGCACCAGACAGGATACCAGCACACCGATGCTCGCGAGCGACATCATGCGGTTATTCCATATGTTCTTGAAGCCCTCTTTTATCAGATAGCCGAAGCTTGAAAAACTCATACCGAAAATCCTTTCCGAAAACTTTGGATGAAGGCTCTGTGGCAGAGCCTAAGCGGCCGGTCAGATCGCGACGAAGGTCTCTTTCTCTCCCGAGTCGGAGATGACTCTGCCGTTTTCGATCGTGATGACGCGCTTGTTGAAGGACTTGACCAGCTCGTGCTCGTGGGTGACCACTAATACGGTGGTGCCGCGCTTGTTGATCTCGGAGAGAAGCTCGATGATCTCATACGACATCTCGGGGTCGATATTACCCGTAGGCTCGTCCGCGATGATCATCGCGGGATTGTTGACCAAGGCACGCGCCAAAGAGACTCTCTGCTGTTCGCCGCCCGAGAGCTCCGAGGGGTGATCCTGCGCCTTGTCCTTGAGTCCGACGAGATCGAGGATATAGGGGACGCGCTTCTTGATGGTGCGGTTCTTCTTGCCGACACAGCGCATCGCGAACGCGACATTCTCATATACCGTCATCTTGGAGATCAGACGGAAATCCTGGAAGACGATGCCCATGGTCCTTCTCAGATACGGCACCTTTCTTCTCTTCATCTTCTCAAGATGCATATCGTTGACGGTGATAGAGCCTCTTGTGGGGGTCTCTTCATGCATAATGAGTTTGAGGAAAGTACTTTTTCCCGCGCCGGAAGAGCCGACAATAAAGACGAATTCGCCTTTCTCGATATTCAAGGAGACATTGTCGAGCGCGTGGGCGCCGTTGGAGCTGTAAACTTTCGATACATTTTTAAATTCAATCATACCGTAATATCCTTATTAAGCAGCGGGCAGCCGATGATCTGACTGCCGAATTAAGCATTATGAATTAAGCATTATGAATTAAGCATTATGAATTAAGCATTATGAATTAAGCATTATGAATTAAGCATTATGAATTATGCATTATGAATTAATATTTCGTGGGGCTGGAGGTCAGGTATTTCTTGACCATCAGCGCTACCTTGAAGACGATCGCGTCTTCAAATTCTCTGAGGTCGAGACCGGTCAGCTTCTTGATCTTCTCAAGACGGTACACGAGCGTGTTTCTGTGGACAAAGAGTTTTCTCGAGGTCTCGGAGACATTGAGGTTATTCTCGAAGAACTTCTGAATGGTGAAGAGGGTCTCCTGATCGAGAGAGTCGATCGAGCCTCTCTTGAAGACTTCTTTTAAGAACATATCGCAGAGGGTGGTCGGCAGCTGATAGACCAGTCTCGCAATGCCTAAGTTGTCGTAGCTGACGATGGTGCGCTCGGTATCGAAGACCTTGCCGACTTCTAAGGCGACCTGCGCCTCTTTGAACGAATGCGCGAGATCCTTGATGCCGGTGACGGTGGTGCCGATGCCGACGGTGCAGTGGGTATAGAACTCGGTCGAGAGGGTGTCAACGATCGAGCCCGCTAACTTCTCGAGATCCTTGGAGGAGATGTTCTGCTTGATCTCCTTGACCAGCGCGATCTCTGTCTCGTTGATGTTGATGACAAAGTCCTTGGTCTTGTCGGGGAAGAGATTCTGCACCACATCAAAGGCGGAGACATCGGTCTTCGAGGTGATCTTGATGAGCATCACCACGCGGGAGACCTCGCTGTTGAATCTCAGCTCTCTTGCCTTGAGATAGATATCTCCGGGCAGGATGTTGTCGAGGATGACATTCTTGATGAAGTTCGAGCGGTCATACTTCTCGTCGTAGTACTGCTTGATGGATGAGAGAGAAACCGCAAGAAGCTGGGCGTATTTCTGAGCGATCTCATCGCTGCCCTGCACAAATACGGCGTACTCGGCTCTCGATGATGAGCCGAAGGACTTGAAGGTGTGTCCGTTGATCACAAACGGAACCGTAGCGGAGAGCGTCTCCGAGTTGATGCTGTCGTTGACCTCGCCGATTCTGCCGAGCTCAGAGCACGCGATTACCACCGAGGTCTCGTCTACGATGCCGATAGTTCTGTCAATTGCGTCCTTCATCTGATGGATGACTCCCTGAAAAAGTCTGTTGGACATAGTTCCCCTCCGAATAGAAATCAAAATATAAAATAGTCAAAATACCGAACGATTTGGCGACTTTCATAGAAAAGCCACCTATCTCATATACATTTTACACAAAAGCGAAAGAAAAAGCAACCTTTTTTTCAAATTGTTTTGTTGTATTTATCTATGAAAGGGCGAAAAAATCATAAATTATTCATATTTTTTGCACAACACCGGTTTTGTCTCTTAGCTTGCGCCGAAAAAGTCAAAAACACCGAAAAGCCAGATTTTATCCCACTTTTCGGCATTTTTCGGAATTAGAATAATAGGCGCATCTACCGCGCCGGATGGTGATTATTAACAAAACATTATCAGATTCAAAGGAGAAATTACAATTTTGCAAACTTTTTGTGAATAGCAAAAAAAGGCGGTTTTTTGTAAGAGAGCAGGGATACATGCCGTGGTATATAAAGAAAAACGAAGAGCGGACACAAGTCCGCTCCCCGCTTTATTGCATATACACTTATTGGTTGATTTGGGACAATCAGTTGGTGATTGTCATCTCGGTCTCTTTGTCGAAGAGATGGAGCTTCTCAAGGTCAAACGCGATCTCGATGTTGTCGCCGGGCTTCGCCTTGGAGGTCGGCTCAACTCTCGCGGTGATCGGGATACCGCCGATGTTGACATACAGATAGATCTCTGCGCCCATCAGCTCGGTAACATCAACATTCGCCTTTACGATGCCGTTGCCGCCGTTCGCTCTGTACTTATCGAGGAACTCTTCTTCATCATGAACATGCTCGGGACGGATACCGAAGTATACTTCCTTGCCGGCATAGGGCTCTAAGCAGCCGTTCTTGTTCTTGGACTCGGGCAGATATACGGTGTACTCGTCGAACTTCAAGGCGAATTTGCCGTTCTCTTTGACTAAGATCGCCTCTCTGACATTCATCTGCGGTGAGCCGATGAACTCAGCAACGAACTTGTTGCAGGGCAGATCATAGAGATGCTGAGGAGTATCGACCTGCTGGATAAAGCCGTCCTTCATAACGACGATACGGGTACCCATGGTCATAGCCTCTGTCTGGTCGTGGGTAACATAGATGAAGGTGGTGCCCAGTCTCTGATAGAGCTTGTTGATCTCGGTTCTCATGTTCGCTCTGAGCTTCGCGTCGAGGTTGGAGAGCGGCTCGTCAAGCAGGAAGACCTTCGGGTCACGGACGATCGCGCGGCCTAACGCAACACGCTGTCTCTGACCGCCGGAGAGAGCCTTTGGCTTTCTGTCTAAGTACTCTTCGATACCGAGGATACGAGCGGCCTCGCCGACTCTTCTCTTGATCTCTTCCTTGGGCATCTTTCTGAGCTTAAGACCGAACGCCATGTTGTCATAAACAGACATATGGGGATAGAGCGCGTAGTTCTGGAAAACCATCGCGATGTCTCTGTCCTTGGGCGCGACATCGTTGCACAGGGTGTCGCCGATGTAGAGCTCGCCCTTGGAGATGTCTTCAAGACCGGCGATCATTCTCAGAGTGGTGGACTTACCGCAGCCGGAAGGACCGACGAGAATGATGAATTCCTTGTCTTCAATCTCAAGGTTGAAGTCTGTTACGGCAACAACGCCGCCGTCGTAAATTTTATAGATGTGCTGTAATGATACATTTGCCATTGAAAAACCTCCTGTCACACTATCGTGATTGTACAGATATAATATAGCACAATTTTCCGCGCATTACCACTTGTTTTTTCACTAAATATTATCATCGAAATTTAGACAATATCCCCATAGCACAAAAAAAGACCCCTGATTTTTAGGAAAAATTTACAAAAGAATCAGGGATTTGTTTCGTTTTGAAGCAATTTTTCGACCTCTGCTTTCGAGAGCGGCCTGACTTCTCCCGGGGAGAGACGCCCGTCCAGTGTGAGCGCGCCGATTCGCGTTCTTTTCAGAAAAATGACGGTATAGCCCGCTGACTTGAACATCCGCTTGACCTGGTGATACTTTCCCTCGGTGATCCGAAGGCTGACCGTATCTCCGTCGATCGAGAGGATATCCGCTTCTTTACAGCAGGTGCCGTCTGAGAGGATGATTCCTTCCCGGAACAGTTCTGTGACCGAAGCGGCAGGCTCTCTGTCGAGGACGGCGGTGTAGTACTTCTCGACATGCTTTTTCGGAGAAAGCATCCGGTGAGCGAGCTCTCCGTCGTCGGTGATGATCAGAAGTCCGACCGTATCTTTGTCGAGCCGTCCGGCGGGGAAGAGATCCTTGCGGCGGTATTCCTCAGGAAGAAGATCAAGCACCGTTTTCTGTCGGTTGTCCTCGGTTGCCGATATGACGCCCGCAGGTTTGTTCATCATCAGATAGAGGTGTTCTTGATAGATGATCTCTCTGCCTGACAGCGTGATATGATCCGATGCGGGGTCGATCTTCAGATCGGGCGCGGTCACCGCTTGGCCGTTTACGAGAACAGACTTGTCCTTTATGAGCTTCTTGATCTCCGAGCGGGTGCAGGATGTCTGAGAAGAGATGAATTTGTCAAGGCGGATCTGCATGTTTCGTTCCTCGTTTCATTTACTCTGAGATGATCGGCTCGGGCGCGCTTTTACCGTTTAGACGGCTGAGATGAGCCGATCGGATACGCCCGTCCGATACGAACACGACGGCGAACCGCTCGTCGTCTTTAAGTGTGTAGATATACTCTGTCGCGTTTTCACCGCGGACTGAGGAAAGATCAAACCCCTGTTCCTCCTGCATCTTCGCGTAGGCTGTGAAAGAATCGTTCCACTCGTCGGGGATGACGATCTCTCTCTGACTCAGACAGCGCTCCACGGAATATCCGCAGGCTGAGAGAAAACGCGCGACATCCCCCTCGTCCTCCGCCTTGAGGGGATAGGGCTCGCCGCCGATAGGGACGGTGTCCTTCTCCGATAGGCTGAGCATAAAGAAGCACAAGCCGGTCAGCAGTACGGCGCACAGTACTGACAGCGCCGATACCGTATGGGTTTTCACTTTGACGGACAATAAGAGCATAGCATCACCGTGACAGGTTCTATTTGAAAATAGCTTCTGTCACTATATTTATGCTGTCTTACTCTCCTCTTATGAATGAAAGGATCTCTTTGGGTGTATGCGCAAATTTTTCGGCGCCATAGTCTCGCATGGTGCTTTCGGTACCGTAGCCGTAGAGCACGCCGATGAAGTCGATCGAGCAGATCATCGCGCCCTCTGCGTCAAAGTAGGTGTCGCCGATCATCACCGCGCGGCGAGTATCCTCACAGCGAAGGGTATGAAGCGCGTAGGGGATGAGATCCTTCTTCTCTTTTCGTGAGCCGTCATCCTTTGAGCCGCAGATCGCGTCAAAGTAGCTGTCGGCGCCGATTGCCTGCATAGACTTGACCGCGAGACGCTCGTTCTTTGAGGTGCAGACAGCAAGGCGATAGCCGTCTTCTCTGAGTGTTTTTAAGAGTTCTTCAACCCCGTCGAACATCCGATTCTCCTTTATCCCGACGCGGTCATAGTATTTTCGGTAGATCGGCAGTGCAAGGAGACTCTCGTCTCTTGAAAGTCCGCAGAGCTTCTCAAAGGTGCGCGTCAGGGGAGGGCCGATGTACTTTGAGTAATCGGAGAGGTCGGGGATCGGGCGGCCCATCTCTTCTAAGGTCAGCTCGACACACTTTCTCACCCCGAGAGCGCTCTCGGAGATCGTGCCGTCAAAGTCAAACAGGATACAGTCGTATGGTCTCATTCTTTCACCGCTTCACAGTTGAAGTCAACGCCGCCCGGGTCACCGGACGGCGGGATTGAATCGTTCTTTATTTTTCGAGCATATAGGCGTTCACGCTCTCGGATACGGCGTAGCCGTCTGCGATAAGCTCACTGACAAGAGCGTCGATATCCCATTTGGAGTCCTTCGGGATATAGATATACTTCGGGACCTTCTCGGGGTTGAGTGCGTAGAACTCCTTAAGGCGTTCTACGGTGTAGTCATTTTCTCCCGAGAGCCACGCGGAGTAGGTGCCGTAGGGATAACCGTCCGCGGCGAGATAGGTCCATGTCCTCTCGGTCATAAAGAGGATGTTGCCCTTCTCCTTGTTCCGATAGACAGAGAGATCCGAGTAGACGGCGTTATACTGAGAGAGCTTGTAGGAGGTGGTCTTGATCCCTTTCGCGGGGCCCATAGTGATCTCTTCGGTGAGCTCTTCGATCGGGTTCTCCCAGAAGACATGGGTAGCTTTCGCGCTGATCTCGAAGATCCCCTGATGGAAGATGAACATGGTGACGAGCGCGAAGCTCAGCCATTTCTCCCAGCGCGCGTAGGTGAGCGTGTCGTCGCGCTCCTTCATCTCTTTTATGAGGGTAGAGAGAAATACGAAGCCCGCGAGGTTCGCGGCGGTCAGCGCCACAGAGATGATATAGAAGTACTGGTTCGAGGTGCAGTGGATGCATACAGAGTACAGCACGCCGAAGCAGAATAAGCCGACAAAGAGCTCCTTTGGCTTTTTGTCACAGAGGATATACGCGGTGATCGTGATGAAGATCGGCGCGAACATGATGTGGTTGTAGGTGGATGTCGACAGCGACGCGAGGAATAGGATCAGCGTATACGCTGAGAGCACAGCGGAGATAATCAGGTAGACCGCGCGGTGATATCTTCTCTGTCTGTCGAAGATCAGCGCGATCAGCGTTGCTCCGTACGCGTAGAGCGCGTATTTGAACATCGGGTGACAGTTGTAGATCGAGGTAAAGTAACTGCCGATTTTTTTCAAGAGCGGGATCGACGGATGCTCGGGATCCTTCATCATATACGGCAGGTTCGTAAAGATCTCGGGGATGCTCACTCTTGTCAGGGTGAAGATCAGGAAGACGATGCCCAATATCGCCGCGCCCAAGGTGAAGAAGAGAAAGGCCCTTAGCGAGAACATCTCGCTCTTCAAGGCGAAGTTTGTCTTTTTCTTCTTGATGATCAGGTGGACGACCATACACAGAGCATAGATGAAGTAGCCCACAGCGAGGTAGGGGTTGCACAGTACCGCGCCGAAGTAGCAGACGCCCGCGAAGATGATCTGCAGCTTTTTCTCATATTTGGCGGTGCCTAAGAGCACGCCCGTGAGGATCACAAGCTCAAGACCCATCGAGTCATAGCTCAGCGCCATGATATTATACGGTGTGAAGATGAAGTAGAGGACGGTGCCGAACATCGCGATATAGCCGTATTTTCTCAGACACTTGTAGATGATCAGTGTCGCGGCGGCATGGACGAAGAGGTAGAAGATCCTCGCCGCGAGCAGGATCCCCTCGGTCGAGCCGGTTGCGGCGGTGTAGATCCAAGTAAACGGCAGGAGCAGGAAGGAGGACAGCTGAGAGAGGTGCCATTCGTCCGAGAAGAGCGCGTCGCCTAAGGTGAGCCTGTGCGGGATCGTCAGGTAGAACGCCTCGTCGTTTCCGCCGAAGCCGTAGC